>NZ_CP038462.1:2400000-2700000 GCF_004777465.1 Nocardioides daphniae | reverse complement strand
TCGCGGGAGAGCTCGCGCGCCACGACGACCTTCTGCTGGTTGCCGCCGCTGAGCGTGCCGACGGGCGTGGTGATCCCGGGGGCCCGCACGTCGTACTCCTCCATCTTCTTCTGCGCGAAGTCGCGCAGCTCGGCGCGGCGCAGTGAGCCACGGCGTACGAAGGGGAGCCGGAAGCTGCGGTTGAGCATCAGGTTCTCGGCGATGGTGAAGGTGCCGACCAGGCCGTTGGTCTGGCGGTCCTCGGGCACGAAGCCGACGCCAGCGTCGAGGGCCTTGCGCACGCTGGCGCCGACGAGCTCCTTGCCGTCGAGCGTGATCGACCCGCTGACGCGCTTCTGGAGGCCGAGGATCGCCTCGGCGAGCTCGGTCTGGCCGTTGCCCTGGACGCCTGCGACGGCCAGGATCTCGCCGGCGCGGATCGAGAAGTTGATGTTGTCCACGTGCACCAGCCCGGAGGCGTCCGAGACGGTCAGGTCGCGCACGACCAACGCCTCGTCGCCCAGGCGGGGCGGGTCCTTCTGGACGGTGAGGGAGACCGGACGGCCGACCATGAGCGCGGCCAGCTCGGCACTCTCGGCCTTGGGCGACGCCTCGCCCACGACCTTGCCGCGGCGGATGACGGTGATCCGGTCGGCGACGGCGCGGACCTCGCGGAGCTTGTGGGTGATGAAGACGATGCCGGTGCCCTCGTCGCGCAGCTGGCGCATGATGGCCATCAGCTCGTCGGTCTCCTGCGGGGTGAGCACGGCGGTCGGCTCGTCGAAGACCAGCATCTTGGCGTCACGGGAGAGCACCTTGATGATCTCGACGCGCTGCTGCACACCGACCGGGAGGTCCTCGACGATCGCGTCGGGGTCGACCTTGAAGCCGAAGCGGGCGGAGATCTCTCGCACGCGCTCACGGGCGGTGTCGAGGTCGAGCGCACCGGCGAAGCCGGTGGACTCGTTGCCGAGCACGACGTTCTCGGCCACCGTGAAGGTGGGCACCAGCATGAAGTGCTGGTGGACCATGCCGATGCCGGCGGCGATCGCCTCGCCGGGGCCGGAGAAGTTCTGGACGACGTCGTCGATGAGGATCTCGCCCTCGTCGGCGGTGTAGAGCCCGTAGAGGACGTTCATCAGCGTGGACTTGCCAGCGCCGTTCTCGCCGAGGAGGCAGTGGATCTCACCGGGTTCGACGGTGAAGGAGATCCGGTCGTTGGCGACCAGCGAGCCGAAGCGCTTGGTCACGTTGCGCAGTGCCAGATGCATGAGTTGGATCCTAGGGCTACGTGGCATCGGGACGCGCAGCCCCGCTGCACGCGTGGTGCGGTCGGTCCGGCCGGTCGGCCGGGGGAAGGAAGAGGGAGCGGTCGCGGAACGCGACCGCTCCCTCTGTCAGCGGTGGGTCGGGGACCCACCGGCGTCATCAGTCGAGGTAGGACTCGACCTTCTGGTCACCCGACTTGATGGCGTCGCTGATCGCGTCCAGCTCGTCCTGCAGGTCGGGGCGGATCTTCGACTCGAAGTCGTGGAACGGCGAGAGGCTCACGCCACCGTTCTCCAGGGTGCCCAGGTAGGGCGTGGTGTCGAACGAACCCTCGGAGACGTCCATGACGGCGCCCTCGGTCACCGAGCCGAGGTCCTTGAGGACCGACACGAGAACCATCGGGGCGATCTTCTTGTCGGTCTGGGCGAGGTCGCTGTCGACGCCGATGATGGTCGCGTCCAGCTTCTCCTCGTTGATCACCGTGACGGCGCCCTGGTAGATCGGGCCGCCGACGGGGAAGATCACGTCGACGTCCTCACCGAGCACCTGGCGAGCGGTGTTGGTCGCCTTGGCGTCGGGGTTGAACGAGCCGGTGAACGAGCCGGTCTCCTTCTCGCGGTCCCAACCGACGACCTTGACGTCCTTGTTCTTCTCCTCGTTGTAGAACTCGACGCCCTGGACGAAGCCGTCCATGAAGATGGTGACCGACGGGATGGGGGCGCCGCCGTACGTGCCGACCTTGCCGGTCTTGGAGTAGTCCGCCGCAGCGTAGCCGGCCAGGAAGGAGGCCTGCGCGGAGTTGAAGGTGACGGGCTTCAGGTTCTCGGCGTCGACCTTGCCGTCGGCGTCGAGGTCACCGTCGGAGTCGATGAGCATGAAGTGGTTGTCCGGGTTGGCGTTGGCGGCCTTCACGGTGTCGCCGGCCAGGTTGAAGCCCACGGAGATGATCGGGTCGCAACCCTCGGCGGCCATGTTCTCCAGGTTCGGCGCGTAGTCGACGGCCGAGTTGGACTCGATCGACTTGGACTCCGAGCCCAGCTCCTCGACGGCCTTCATGAAGCCCTCGTGGCTGACCTGGTTGAAGGACTTGTCGTCGAAGCCGCCCTCGTCGGAGAGCATGCAGGGGAGGAAGTCGTCGTTCGCCTTCGGCGAGTCGTCGTTGTCCGGGGCGTCGCCACACGCGACGAGCAGGGACGCGCTGAGCGCCACGAGGCCACCGAGTGCGGCCGATCGCTTCATCTTCACTTGCTTCCTCCAGGGTCTGGTCCCACCGACGTCGGCAGGGACACGTGTCAACGCACCGGACGATACGCCGAGGCGAGGCGGGCATTTCGCGCGGGCGCGCGATAGTTACCGAGTCGGAACATGAGGGCAGGTTTCCACTGGATGGACACGCCGCAGGAGAGACTGCGGCGGTGTGCCACGAGGCTGCGTGGCGCATGCTGTGCCGTGACGTGAGCCGTCGCCGAGCGCGACGACCGAGGAGGAGTGATGGACGTGGTGGACGTGACCCAGGCCCCCTGGCCCGAGCTGCGCGCAGCGGCGACGGAGGTCGCGGGGCGCGCGTACGCTCCGTACTCCCGCTACCGGGTCGGTGCCGCGGCCCTCGTCGACGACGGTCGCCTCGTGGTGGGCTGCAACGTCGAGAACGCCGGCTACGGCGTCACCCTGTGCGCGGAGTGCGGCCTGGTCTCGCAGCTCCACGCCAGCGGTGGAGGGCGTCTCACCCACTTCGTCTGCGTGAACGGCGACGGCGAGGTGATCATGCCGTGCGGCCGCTGCCGGCAGCTGCTGTGGGAGGCCGGCGGAGCCGAGCTGCTGGTGTGGACGGTCTCCGGCGTACGACCCATGACCGAGGTGCTGCCCGACGCCTTCGGTCCGGAGGATCTCGCCCGCTGAGGGGCGGCCACCACACGTCCTCGCGATTCGACTCCCGGCGGCCGGATGAACATAGGCTGGCCGCATGAGCCAGCACGACGCAGTCGAGGTCATCACCGCCAAGCGCGACGGGCACCAGCTGTCCGACTCCCAGATCGACTGGGTGATCGACGCCTACACCCGTGGCGACGTCGCCCACGAGCAGATGTCCGCCCTGGCGATGGCGATCCTGCTCAACGGCATGGACCGTCGCGAGATCGCCCGCTGGACCGCGGCCATGATCGCCTCCGGCGAGCGGATGGACTTCTCCACGCTGTCGCGCCCCACCGCCGACAAGCACTCCACCGGTGGCGTCGGCGACAAGATCACGCTCCCGCTCGCTCCGCTGGTGGCGGCCTGCGGCGTGGCGGTGCCGCAGCTCTCGGGCCGCGGCCTCGGTCACACCGGCGGCACCCTCGACAAGCTCGAGTCGATCCCCGGCTGGCGCGCGACGCTCTCCAACAAGGAGATGTTCGACCAGCTCGAGGAGCTCGGTGCGGTGATCTGCGCGGCCGGCGACGGCCTCGCGCCCGCGGACAAGAAGCTGTACGCCCTGCGCGACGTCACCGGCACGGTCGAGGCGATCCCGCTCATCGCCTCCTCAATCATGAGCAAGAAGATCGCCGAGGGCACCGGCTCGCTGGTGCTCGACGTCAAGGTCGGCACGGGCGCCTTCATGAAGGACCTCGACCGGGCCCGCGAGCTGGCCACGACGATGGTCGGCCTCGGCAAGGACGCCGGCGTCAACACGGTCGCGCTGCTCACCGACATGTCCACCCCGCTCGGCCTGACCGCCGGCAACGCCATCGAGGTGGCGGAGTCGGTGGAGGTGCTGGCCGGCGGCGGCCCCGCCGACGTGGTCGAGCTGACCGTGGCGCTGGCCCGCGAGATGCTCGCCGGGGCGGGCGTCACCGACGTCGACCCCGCCGACAAGCTGGCCGACGGCTCCGCGATGGACGTCTGGCGCCGGATGGTCAGGGCCCAGGACGGTGACCCGGACGCCACCCTGCCGGTGGCCAAGGAGTCGCACGTCGTCACCGCGCCGACCACCGGCACGCTCACCCGCCTCGACGCGATGGCGGTCGGCATGGCCGCCTGGCGCCTCGGTGCCGGTCGCGCCAAGCAGGGTGAGGCCGTCCAGGCCGGCGCCGGAGTCGTGTGGCACGCCCGTCCCGGTGACGAGGTCACCGCCGGCGCGCCGCTCTTCACCCTGCTGACCGACACCCCTGAGCGCTTCGACCGGGCGCTGGCCTCGCTCGAGGGCGGCTGGGAGATCGGCGCCGCCGCCGACTTCGCGGCCACCCCGCTGATCCACGACCGGATCAGCTGAGCAGCAGCACCACGCTCTCCGCGACGCACGCCGGCTTGGCCTCGTCCTCGATCTCCACGGTCGTACGCAGCGTGACCTGCACGCCGCTCCCGAGCTCGACGACGTCGGCGACGACGACCCGGGCGCGGACCCGTCGGCCCACCAGCAGGGGCTGGGGAACCGCACCTTGTTGACGCCGTAGTTGAGCTTCGCGCCGGGGGTGTCGAGGGAGAAGACCGAGGTGCCCAGCACGGGGACCAGCGACAGCGTCAGGTAGCCGTGGGCGATCGTCCCGCCGAAGGGTCCCGAGCGGGCCCGGTCGACGTCGACGTGGATCCACTGCTCGTCCCCGGTGGCGCGGGCGAAGAGGTCGACGCGCTCCTGGTCGACCAGCAGCCACTCGCCGGGGCCCAGCTCCTCGCCGATCGCCTCGCGGAGCCCCTCAACACTCGTGAACCGTCTCATGGATGGAAGGATAGGGACTGTGACCCAGCCCACGCTCGAAGAAGTACGCCGTGCCCCCAAGGTCGTCCTGCACGACCACCTCGACGGGGGCCTGCGCCCCGCCACCGTCGTCGAGCTCGCGCGCGAGGTGGGCCACCAGCTCCCGGTCGACGACGCGGAGTCGCTCGGCCGCTGGTTCGCCGAGGCCGCCGACTCCGGCAGCCTCGAGCGCTACCTGGAGACGTTCGACCACACCGTCGCGGTGATGCAGACCCACGACGCGCTGGTCCGGGTGGCCCGTGAGTTCGTCGAGGACCTGGTCGCCGACGGCGTCGTCTACGCCGAGGTGCGCTACGCCCCCGAGCAGCACGTGCAGGGTGGCCTCTCCCTCGACGAGGTCGTCGCGGCGGTGCAGGAGGGCTTCGACGCCGGCGTGGAGGCGGCCGGCGGCCGCATCGTCGTGCGCCAGCTGCTCACCGCCATGCGCCACCAGGCCCGTTCCATGGAGATCGCCGAGCTCGCCGTCGCCTGGCGCGACCGGGGCGTCGCCGGCTTCGACATCGCCGGGGCGGAGGCGGGTTACCCGCCCACCCGCCACCTCGACGCGTTCGAGTACCTCCAGCGAGAGAACAGCCACTTCACGATCCACGCGGGGGAGGCCTTCGGCCTGCCCTCGATCTGGCAGGCGATCCAGTGGTGCGGCGCCGACCGCCTCGGCCACGGGGTGCGCATCATCGACGACATCACGGTCGACGCCGACGGCCAGGTCACCCTGGGACGTCTGGCCGCGTACGTGCGCGACAAGCGCATCCCGCTGGAGATGTGCCCGTCCTCCAACATCCAGACCGGGGCCGCCGAGTCGATCTCCACCCACCCGATCGGCCTGCTGACCGAGCTCCGCTTCCGCGTCACCGTCAACACCGACAACCGGTTGATGAGCGGCACCTCCATGACCCAGGAGATGGCGCTGCTGGTGGAGGCCTTCGGCTACGGCTGGGAGGACCTGCGCTGGTTCACGATCAACGCGATGAAGTCGGCGTTCCTGCCGTTCGACGAGCGACTCGCGATCATCGACGAGGTCATCAAGCCGGCGTACGCGAAGCTCATCGACCAGTCCTGAGCTCCGGGGCGACCACGCCCCACGGCACCGGCCACGAGCACTCGTCGACGGTGCCGCTGGTCCAGCGGGCCACGGGCAGGTGCCGGACGCGGCCCGTTGCCGGGTCGTACACCGCCCACCGGTCCGCGGTGGTGTCGGAGACCTGCGGCGGTAGCGCGAGGACGACGTGGCGAGGCAGCGTCCTGCTGCCGAGGTAGAGCGCGACCGGGTGCCCGGCCTCCAGCGCCGCACGCACCCGGGGCACCGCACGCACGGGTGCGAGGCGTACGACGCCCACCCGGTGCCGCACCCCTGTCACTGCGGTGAGGTGGCGCGCCAACGACCACGGGGAGTGCCCAGCGCGGCGGGCCACGGCAGCTGGGCTGCTCCGCGCACGTCACGGGTGGCGGTCAGCAGCCGGTGCGTACGCAGCACTTCCGCGTCGAACGCCCGCCCGGCCCGGGGTGGCACCCCGTCGCGGTGCAGCGCTGCGGCAGCGACTGCCACCGCCGCCCCGCAGGACTGCTGGTCGGGCTGGCGCAGGGGAGCCGCGCGCAGGGCTGCCGACCAGGTCATCGCCCTCAGCGCTCCTGCGTGCCGGCCGTGACCAGGGCCCGGATCTGCTCGTAGGCCTCGTCGGGGTGGATGGGGCGGCACCCCTTCGCCACCGCGGCGTCGACGATCCGACGCTGGTCGCGCATCAGGGCGATGCCCCGGCGCACCAGCACCAGCGGGGGCTTGCGCCGCTCCTTGAGGTCGCGGGTCAGGCGTCGCCAGAAGGTCACCAACGGGTGCTGCCGCACGCAGTACGCCTCGGCCAGCAGCCCCCGCCGTGCGCACTGCCCGACGACCTCGGCCGCGAAGATGCCCTCGGCGACGAAGCAGGGGTGGTCGCCGATGTCGAGGTGCTGCACGCCGACCGGGCGGCTCTCCGGGATGGAGTAGACCGGTACGTCGGTGTGACCGACGCTGCACAGGTCCTCGATGCCGGCGATCGCGTCGTCGAGGCGCCACGTCCGTGGGTCGTCCCAATCGACGAGACCGGCGTTCGCCCCGGTGGTCAACAGGGGAAGGTCAGGCGTGGAGTGGGACTTGTAGTAGTCGTCCAGCCGCAGGACCGGAAGGCCGAGACGAGCAGACAGCCGGGACTTGCCGGAGCCAGAAGGACCTGCAAGGACGATGACGCGCGCGGACACGGTCGCTATTGTGCCTGACGGGATTCCTGGAAAGGCCCGAGCGGCGGCCTGCCCCGACGTATCCTCGCCGAAACTTGGCAGAAACATTTTCAAGGGGGATGTGGCATGAGCACTGGACGCCACTCAGAAGGAAACAGGCGCGGACTGACTTCGATCGCGCTCGTGGTGGCGTTGGTGGCTGCAGTGGCCGGCGTCGGATGGCTCGCCTTCGGGCCCGACCGCGGCAGCAGCGCTGACGACTGCGACGTCGATCGACCGGTCGTGATCAGCGTCGTCCCCGCCATGCAGATGGCGATGGAGGCGGCGCTCGCCGACCTCAAGAAGGGCGACGCCTGCTTCCCGGCCGAGATCCGGGCCGAGTCGCCCGCCGCGGTGGAGGACTCCTTCTTCAACGGCGGTCGCCCCGACCTGTGGGTGGCTGACACCCCCGCCCGTGTCGACGGCCTCGCCTCGATCGGTGTCAACACCACGACGCTCACCCCGTCGCTGGCCGTCAGCCCGATCGGTCTGGCCGGCACCAAGAAGAGCACCGAGTACCCCACCTGGGCCGAGGCCCTGGAGTCCGGCGCCGTGATGCTGGGTGACCCGCAGGTCGACAGCGCCAGCGCCATGGCCCTCATCGCGCCGGTGATGGAGGGCGGCACCGACGCCGCTCGCGCCCAGGCCGTCGTCACCACCGTCGCCCAGGCGTACGGCGGTCGCGCCGTCGAGGGTGACGTGGAGAAGACCGCCCTCGACGAGGTCGGCGCCTCCTACTCCAAGCTGATCCCGGTGACCGAGCAGGAGATGCTCACCCAGGCCAAGGGCAACGACAAGGTCGTCGACCTGACGCCGCCCACCGGCGCCCCGGCGCTCACCTTCCCGTTGGTCAAGGCCAACGGTGGAGCCCCCGACACCGACCTCGTGGCCACCGCGCTGCGTGACTGGTTCACCTCCCAGGATGGTCGCATCGCCCTGGCCGACGCCGGTCTGCGTCCCGCCGACGGCTCGCCGCTGGTCGGCCGCGGCATGGCGGACGACAAGATCCTCGACGAGGTCCCTGCCGTCCAGTTCAACGAGGTCCTGGGTCAGTTCGGCATGCTGAGCGTGCCGTCGTCCATGCTCGCCGTCTTCGACGCCTCGGGCTCGATGGACTTCCCTGCCCCGGGCGGAACCCGCATGGACCTCGCCGGCAACGCGGCCCTCACCGCCCTCGACGTCCTGCCGGACACCACGCGCCTGGGCATCTGGGCCTTCTCCATCGAGCAGGGTGGTCCCGGCCAGGACTGGCGTGAGCTCGCACCGATGCGTCGTCTGCTGGACACCACCAAGGGCATGAAGCACGAGGCCTACCTGCGCAAGCAGGTCAAAGAGCTCAAGAAGATCACCCAAGGTGGCACGGGCCTGTACGACACCACGCTGGCGGCCTACAAGGAGGCCATGAAGAACTACGACCGTGGCTACTACAACGCCATCGTCATCTTCTCCGACGGCGCCAACGACGACGAGGGCTCCATCTCGCTCTCGAAGCTCCTCTCCGAGCTCGAGAACCTGAAGGACCCGAACAAGCCGGTCCGCGTGATCGGCCTGGGCATCTCCAACGACGCCGACATGGCTGCCCTGGAGTCGATCGCCCGGACCACCGGCGGCAGCTGGTTCCAGGCGAACACTCCGTCGGACATCCTGATGGTTCTCTCGAAGGCCATCTCAGCTCGCTGATCCATCCAGCTCTGAGGGCCCCGGCCGACACCTTGTCGGCCGGGGCCCTCGGCATTTCTCGGGACCTTCGTCAGCACTTCCGGGGGCAAGTGGCCCTCATTGCCCCTCTTCTCGCCGCCGTCAGCGCTGCCGTACGCCGGCCACGATGCCGGTGGGACGCGTGTCGACGCGCTCGAACACGGCTCTGACCTGCGGGTATGCGTGGGGTGGGGGCCGATTTGCGTGGTGTCGGGGTGGTGCTAAGGTTTCACCTGTCGCCGCAAGGGACGTCCTCCCGGGCCAGAAGGTCCGGATCTGAGGGTGACTTGTGCGGGGGCCAAACAAGTGAGTCCGGTCAGTTTGACGGAGTCGGTTCGGCCGAGTAAGTTTGGCCGGGTTGTCTCAGCAAGAAGTCCTCGAGGTTTCGGGGGTGGAAGCTGGGTGCGTTTGATCCTTGAGAACTCAACAGTGTGTCATAGTCGACGAATTAGTTTGATATGCCCCGTCGGCACTTCTTTGGGAGTGTCTACGGATTTCTTTGACAATGAATTCTGACAACGTAAGTTAGTCAGGGTTTGTTCTTGTCGGGGATGGCTTTTCTTGAAATTTTCAATGGAGAGTTTGATCCTGGCTCAGGACGAACGCTGGCGGCGTGCTTAACACATGCAAGTCGAGCGGTAAGGCCCTTCGGGGTACACGAGCGGCGAACGGGTGAGTAACACGTGAGTAATCTGCCCTTCACTTCGGGATAAGCACCGGAAACGGTGTCTAATACCGGATATGAACCTCCTTCGCATGTTGGGGGTTGGAAAGTTCTGGCGGTGGAGGATGTGCTCGCGGCCTATCAGCTTGTTGGTGAGGTAATGGCTCACCAAGGCTTCGACGGGTAGCCGGCCTGAGAGGGTGACCGGCCACACTGGGACTGAGACACGGCCCAGACTCCTACGGGAGGCAGCAGTGGGGAATATTGGACAATGGGCGAAAGCCTGATCCAGCAACGCCGCGTGAGGGATGACTGCCTTCGGGTTGTAAACCTCTTTCAGTAGGGACGAAGCGCAAGTGACGGTACCTACAGAAGAAGCACCGGCCAACTACGTGCCAGCAGCCGCGGTAATACGTAGGGTGCGAGCGTTGTCCGGAATTATTGGGCGTAAAGGGCTCGTAGGCGGTTTGTCGCGTCGGGAGTGAAAACTCAGGGCTTAACTCTGAGCTTGCTTCCGATACGGGCAGACTAGAGGTATGCAGGGGAGAACGGAATTCCTGGTGTAGCGGTGAAATGCGCAGATATCAGGAGGAACACCGGTGGCGAAGGCGGTTCTCTGGGCATTACCTGACGCTGAGGAGCGAAAGTGTGGGGAGCGAACAGGATTAGATACCCTGGTAGTCCACACCGTAAACGTTGGGCGCTAGGTGTGGGGCCTATTCCATGGGTTCCGTGCCGCAGCTAACGCATTAAGCGCCCCGCCTGGGGAGTACGGCCGCAAGGCTAAAACTCAAAGGAATTGACGGGGGCCCGCACAAGCGGCGGAGCATGCGGATTAATTCGATGCAACGCGAAGAACCTTACCTGGGTTTGACATACACCGGAAACACCTAGAGATAGGTGCCCTTTTAGTCGGTGTACAGGTGGTGCATGGCTGTCGTCAGCTCGTGTCGTGAGATGTTGGGTTAAGTCCCGCAACGAGCGCAACCCTCGTCCTATGTTGCCAGCACGTCGTGGTGGGGACTCATAGGAGACTGCCGGGGTCAACTCGGAGGAAGGTGGGGATGACGTCAAGTCATCATGCCCCTTATGTCCAGGGCTTCACGCATGCTACAATGGCCGGTACAAAGGGCTGCGATCCCGTGAGGGGGAGCGAATCCCAAAAAGCCGGTCTCAGTTCGGATTGGGGTCTGCAACTCGACCCCATGAAGTCGGAGTCGCTAGTAATCGCAGATCAGCAACGCTGCGGTGAATACGTTCCCGGGCCTTGTACACACCGCCCGTCACGTCACGAAAGTCGGCAACACCCGAAGCCGGTGGCCCAACCCTTGTGGAGGGAGCCGTCGAAGGTGGGGCTGGCGATTGGGACGAAGTCGTAACAAGGTAGCCGTACCGGAAGGTGCGGCTGGATCACCTCCTTTCTAAGGAGCACACACCCCGACAGCAGACGCCTGTTCTGCTGCGTATGGTGGTGTCTCACTAGTGGAATCGTCGATGAATGGCTTGAACCTGGCTGGTTCGTGCACCTCAGTACTGCCCTGTCTCTTCGGAGGCTGGGCGTGGAACCTGGTGGATGGCTGGTAGGGGGAGGGTCGTGACACGCTGTTGGGTCCTGAAGGATCGAACACTGCCTGAGTAGTCGGGTGGGGTTGGTTCTTCTGGCCTCCTTCGCTTGAAGCCTGGTTGATCTGGGCCGATGGGGTTGGTGGGGTTGTTGTTTGAGATCTGGATAGTGGACGCGAGCATCAGCACGCACGTTCAACGGTTCTTCGGGACTGGTTGGGGTTGTGTGTTGTGCAATTAAGCAAATGAGCCATCACGCCTGATTGTGGTGTGGTGGTTGGTCTTTGTAGCAAGTAAGAATCTGTGTTGACGCGTTGAGTTGTTTTGACGTTGTTGAGACAAGCTACTAAGGGCACATGGTGGATGCCTTGGCACCAAGAGCCGATGAAGGACGTAGGAGCCTGCGATAAGCCCCGGGGAGTTGGCAACCGAGCTGTGATCCGGGGGTGTCCGAATGGGGAAACCCAGCTGGAGTCATGTCCAGTTACCCTCACCTGAACACATAGGGTGAGTGGAGGGAACGTGGGGAAGTGAAACATCTCAGTACCCACAGGAAGAGAAAACAACAGTGATTCCGAGAGTAGTGGCGAGCGAAATCGGATGAGGCCAAACCTACTTCGTGTGATACCCGGCAGGGGTTGCGGAGTGGGGGTTGTGGGGCCGCTCGATCAGTGCTGCCGTGCTGGTACAGAGTAAGAAAACACAGATGAAGCCGAAGCAGGTTGGAAAGCCTGGCCGTAGAGGGTGATAGCCCCGTACGTGTAAGTCTGTGTCTCTGGAGCGTCACCCCAAGTAACACGGAACCCCTGAAATTCCGTGTGAATCTGGCGGGACCACCCGTTAAGCCTAAATACTCCTTGGTGACCGATAGCGGACAAGTACCGTGAGGGAAAGGTGAAAAGTACCCCTGGCGGGGAGTGAAATAGTACCTGAAACCGTGTGCCTACAATCCGTCGGAGCGAGAACTTGTTCTTGTGACGGCGTGCCTTTTGAAGAATGAGCCTGCGAGTTAGCGGTGTGTAGCGAGGTTAACCCGTGTGGGGAAGCCGTAGCGAAAGCGAGTCCGAACAGGGCGACACAGTTGCACGCTCTAGACCCGAAGCGAAGTGATCTATCCATGGGCAGGTTGAAGCGCGGGTAAGACCGCGTGGAGGACCGAACCCACTTAGGTTGAAAACTGAGGGGATGACCTGTGGATAGGGGTGAAAGGCCAATCAAACTTCGTGATAGCTGGTTCTCCCCGAAATGCATTTAGGTGCAGCGTTGTGTGTTTCTTGCCGGAGGTAGAGCACTGGATAGCCGATGGGCCCTACCAGGTTACTGACGTTAGCCAAACTCCGAATGCCGGTAAGTGAGAGCGCAGCAGTGAGACTGCGGGGGATAAGCTCCGTAGTCGAGAGGGAAACAGCCCAGACCATCAGCTAAGGCCCCTAAGCGGTGACTAAGTGGAAAAGGATGTGGAGTCGCATTGACAACCAGGAGGTTGGCTTGGAAGCAGCCACCCTTGAAAGAGTGCGTAATAGCTCACTGGTCAAGTGATTCCGCGCCGACAATGTAGCGGGGCTCAAGTCATCCGCCGAAGCTATGGCATTCACATATTGAGCTAGGCCTTCGTGGTCCAGGTGTGTGGATGGGTAGGGGAGCGTCGTGTGGGCAGTGAAGCGGCAGAGTGATCTAGCCGTGGAGGCCACACGAGTGAGAATGCAGGCATGAGTAGCGAATGAAATGTGAGAAACATTTCCGCCGAATGATCAAGGGTTCCAGGGTCAAGCTAATCTGCCCTGGGTAAGTCGGGACCTAAGGCGAGGCCGACAGGCGTAGTCGATGGACAACGGGTTGATATTCCCGTACCGGCGAAGTAGCGCCCATGACGAGGCTGGTGATGCTGACCGTCCGAAGCGCCGTGATCTGATCCCTTCGGGGTGAGGACGTGTGCGTGGAGCACGGGACCCAATCCAGTAGTAGTCAAGCGATGGGGTGACGCAGGAAGGTAGTCCAACCGTGGCGATGGTAGACCACGGCTAAGGGTGTAGGACTGAGGGTAGGCAAATCCGCCCTCTGGATGTCTGAGACCTGATGGGGAGCCAATTGTGGTGAAGTGGATGATCCTATGCTGTCGAGAAAAACCTCTAGCGAGCTATGAGCCGCCCGTACCCCAAACCGACTCAGGTGATCAGGTAGAGAATACTAAGGCGATCGAGTGAACCATGGTTAAGGAACTCGGCAAAATGCCCCCGTAACTTCGGGAGAAGGGGGGCCGGATCCGTGAAACTCTTTTCGAGTGGCAGCGGTGATGGCCGCAGAGACCAGGCCCAAGCGACTGTTTACTAAAAACACAGGTCCGTGCGAAGTTGTAAGACGATGTATACGGACTGACTCCTGCCCGGTGCTGGAAGGTTAAGGGGACCGGTTAGACGCAAGTCGAAGCTGAGAACTTAAGCCCCAGTAAACGGCGGTGGTAACTATAACCATCCTAAGGTAGCGAAATTCCTTGTCGGGTAAGTTCCGACCTGCACGAATGGAGTAACGACTTGGGCGCTGTCTCAACCATGGACTCGGCGAAATTGCACTACGAGTAAAGATGCTCGTTACGCGCGGCAGGACGGAAAGACCCCGGGACCTTTACTATAGTTTGGTATTGGTGTTTGGTTCGGCTTGTGTAGGATAGGTGGGAGACTGTGAAACCTCGACGCCAGTTGGGGTGGAGTCATCGTTGAAATACCACTCTGGTCGTACTAGATGTCTAACCTAGGTCCGTAATCCGGATCAGGGACAGTGCCTGATGGGTAGTTTAACTGGGGCGGTTGCCTCCTAAAATGTAACGGAGGCGCTCAAAGGTTCCCTCAGCCTGGTTGGCAATCAGGTGGCGAGTGTAAGTGCACAAGGGAGCTTGACTGTGAGACAGACATGTCGAGCAGGGACGAAAGTCGGAACTAGTGATCCGGCGTCGGCATGTGGAAGCGGCGTCGCTCAACGGATAAAAGGTACCCCGGGGATAACAGGCTGATCTTCCCCAAGAGTCCATATCGACGGGATGGTTTGGCACCTCGATGTCGGCTCGTCGCATCCTGGGGCTGGAGTAGGTCCCAAGGGTTGGGCTGTTCGCCCATTAAAGCGGCACGCGAGCTGGGTTTAGAACGTCGTGAGACAGTTCGGTCCCTATCCGCCGCGCGCGTTGGAAACTTGAGAAAGGCTGCCCCTAGTACGAGAGGACCGGGGTGGACGAACCTCTGGTGTGCCAGTTGTCCCGCCAGGGGCACGGCTGGTTGGCTACGTTCGGAAGTGATAACCGCTGAATGCATCTAAGCGGGAAGCATGTTTCAAGATGAGGTTTCCCACCACCTTGAGTGGTTAAGGCCCCCAGCAGAACACTGGGTTGATAGGCCGGAGGTGTACAGCAGTAATGCCCAGCCGACCGGTACTAATAGGCCGAGGGCTTGTCCCAACACCGTACAAAACCACTCAACACAACACATCTTGTTGTGAAGACCCGCTACGCGTCCACTAACCAGTTCCCAGACAACAGACCCCTGTCCTGCGCACGCAGGACGAAGGCGGACAACAACACAATGGACTCGGTCCCACTCACACCCATGCAGTGCACCCCACCCGGTGCACCTGGGTCCCTGGACAGGACTGGAAAGAGTTACGGCGGCCATAGCGAAAGGGAAACACCCGGTCCCATCCCGAACCCGGAAGTTAAGCCTTTCAGCGCCGATGGTACTGCGATCGAGAGGTCGTGGGAGAGTAGGACGCCGCCGGACATACACTTCAGGAGAGGGAGCACCCCACGTGAGAGTGCTCCCTCTTCTGCCATTTCCCCGCTTGCGCGATGGCACCATCCCACCCAAATCCACTAGGCCAGCTCCGCTACGCCGGCGCCACGACGCCCAGCACCACGGCACACCGCACCAGGACACACACTCAGCCCCACACCGGATCACCGGGTGGGGCTTCTGCGTTCCCGAGGTGGTCCACCAGGACCGGGCACGATGCAGGGACACGAAAGAGCCCCACCGGAGGACCGGTGGGGCTCTTGTGCGTGGTGCGGTGGGCTCAGATGCCGACCGGGTGCCAGACCGTCTTGGTCTCGAGGAAGGTGGTCATCCGCTCGATGCCGGGAGCGGCGTACCAGTCCTCCTCCTGGGCGGGCGCACGGAGCACGCGCTTCAAGTTCTCGGCGGCGGTGGCCTCGAGGTCGGCAGCCGCCTCGACGTCGCTGGCGACACCGGTGAGGTCGAGGGCGTTGACGTCCATGTGGGAGGCGAGCCAGGGGAGCGGTGCGCGCCAGTCACCCGTGAGAATGTTGACGACGCCGCCGGGGACGTCGCTCGTGGCCAGCACCTCGGCGAGGTTCACGGCGGGGAGTGGGCGAGCGTACGAGCTCACCACCACAGCCGTGTTGCCGGTGACGATGACCGGGGCCAGGACGGAGACGAGGCCGAGCAGGGAGGACTCCTGCGGGGCGGCAATGGCCACCACGCCCGTCGGCTCGGGCGAGGAGAGGTTGAAGAAGGGCGCCGCCACCGGGTTGGCGGAGCCGGTCACCTGGGTGATCTTGTCGGCCCAGCCGGCATACCAGACCAGGCGGTCGACGCTCTCGTTCACCACGTCGTTGGCCTTGCCGGTGGAGAGACCCTCGCCCTGACGCACCAGCTCGACGAACTGGGCGCGACGGTCCTCGAGGACCTCGGCGATGCGGTAGACGATCTGGGCGCGGTTGTAGGCCGAGCGGGCGGACCAGCCGCCGAAGGCCTTGCGGGCCGCGACGACGGCGTCACGCGCGTCCTTGCGGGACGCCAGGGCGGCGTTGGCCACGAAGTTTCCCTTCGAGTCGTTGACGACGTAGGAGTAGCCCGACTCGGAGCGGGGGAACGCCCCACCGATGTAGAGCTTGTACGTCTTGCGCACTCCAGCGCGGGGGGTGTCAGCAGGACTCACTTGAGGTATCCCTCCAGGCCGTGACGACCGCCTTCGCGACCGTAGCCGGACTCCTTGTAGCCGCCGAACGGCGACGTCGGATCGAACTTGTTGAACGTGTTGGCCCAGACGACACCGGCGCGGAGCTGGTTCGCCATCCACAGGATGCGCGAGCCCTTCTCGGTCCACACACCCGCGGAGAGGCCGTAGGGGGTGTTGTTCGCCTTCTCGACCGCCTCGGTGGGGGTACGGAAGGTGAGGACCGACAGGACCGGGCCGAAGATCTCCTCGCGGGCGATCCGGTGCGCCTGGGTCACGTTGCTGAAGACCGTCGGCGGGAACCAGAAACCGGTGCTCGGGAGGTCGCAGGCGGGCGACCAACGGGTCGCACCCTCGTCCTCGCCGGCTCCGGTGAGCTCGGTGATCCGGGCGAGCTGTTCGGCCGAGTTCACCGCACCGATGTCGGTGTTCTTGTCCAGCGGGTCGCCCAGGCGCAGCGTCGACATCCGGCGCTTGAGCCGCTCGAGCACCTCGTCGGCCACCGACTCCTGCACCAGCAGGCGCGAGCCTGCGCAGCAGACGTGGCCCTGGTTGAAGAAGATGCCGTTGACGATGCCCTCGACCGCCTGGTCGATGGGCGCGTCGTCGAAGACCACGTTGGCGGCCTTGCCGCCGAGCTCGAGGGTGGCCTTCTTGCTGGTCCCGGCGATCTGTCGGGCGATGGCCCGACCGACCTCGGTCGAACCGGTGAAGGCGACCTTGTCGACGTCCGGGTGGGCCACCAGGGCCCGACCGGTGTCACCGGCGCCGTTGACGATGTTGACGACGCCCGGCGGGAGGTCGGCCTGCTGGCAGATCTCCGCGAAGAGCATGGCGCTCAGGGGAGTGGTCTCGGCCGGCTTGAGCACGACCGTGTTGCCCGCGGCCAGGGCGGGCGCGATCTTCCACGCCAGCATCAGCAGCGGGAAGTTCCACGGGATGACCTGGGCCGCCACGCCGAGCGGCTGGGGCGCGGGCTTGCCGGGCACGGCGTACTCGAGCTTGTCGGCCCAACCGGCGTAGTAGAAGAAGTGCGCAGCGACCGTGGGGACGTCGAAGTCGCGCGTCTCCTTGATCGGCTTGCCGTTGTCGAGCGTCTCCAGCACGGCGAGCTCACGCCCACGCTCCTGGATGATCCGCGCGATCCGGTAGAGGTACTTGGCGCGCTCGCGGCCCGGCATGCGCGACCAGACCGTGTCGTACGCCCTGCGTGCGGCACGAACGGCGGCGTCCACCTCGGCGTCGGTGGCCGCGGAGACCTCCGCGAGCACCTCCTCGGTGGCGGGGTTGATCGACTTGAACGCGGCGCCGGTGCCGGCGATCAGCTCGCCGTCGACGAAGTGGCCGTAGGAGGGCGCGATGTCGACGATCGCGCGCGACTCCGGGGCGGGTGCGTACTCGAAGAGCGTCGCGGGCGACGCCTGATCGGGAACCTTGACCATGATGTGCTCCCTCAGTCCAGGGTGACGTAGTCGGGGCCGGAGTAGCGGCCGGTGAGCATCTTCGTACGCTGCATCAGCAGGTCGTTGAGCAGCGACGAGGCGCCGAAGCGGAACCAGTCCGGGTCGAGCCAGCCGGGGCCGCAGGTCTCGTTGACCATGACGAGGTACTTGATGGCGTCCTTGGTGGTGCGGATGCCGCCGGCCGGCTTCACGCCGACCATCTGGCCCGTGGCGTCGCGGAAGTCGCGCACCGCCTCGAGCATCACCAGGGTGACGGGCAGGGTCGCCGCGGGGGAGACCTTGCCGGTGGAGGTCTTGATGAAGTGGCCGCCGGCCATCATCGCCAGCCACGAGGCGCGGCGGACGTTGTCGTACGTCTGCAGCTCACCGGTCTCGAAGATCACCTTGAGGTGCGCCTCGGTGCCGTCGGGACGGCGGCAGGCCTCACGCACGGCGACGATCTCGTCGTCACGTCGAGGTAGCGTCCCTCGAGGAAGGCGCCACGGTCGATGACCATGTCGATCTCGTCGGCGCCCGCCTCGACGGCGTCGGCGGTGTCGGCCAGCTTGATGTCGAGGGCGGCGCGACCGCTCGGGAAGGCCGTGGCGACGGCGGCGACGTTGACGCCGCTGTCCCCCAGGGTCTCCTTGGCGATGCCGACCATGTCCGGGTAGACGCAGACCGCGGCGGTGGGCGGGCAGGTCGGGTCGCCGGGCTCGGGGCGCATGGCCTTGAACGCCAGCCCGCGCACCTTGCCGGGGGTGTCCATGCCCTCGAGGGTGGTCAGGTCGACCATCCGGATGGCCAGGTCGATCGCCTGCGCCTTCGCGGTGGTCTTGATGGACCGGGTGCCGAGCGCCGCAGCGCGGGCTTCGTTGCCGACCTGGTCGACTCCCGGGAGGCCGTGGAGGAATCGGCGCAGGGAGGCGTTGGACCGGGTGATCTCCGCGAAGGAGTCCGAGAGCCCGGTGGCGCCCTGACCTGCACTCGCCGTTGAGGCAGAAATGGCTGTCACCTGACCAGCATAAGGTTGGGTGCGCAACGGCAAGCAATCCAAGGAATGAGACCAGACGTGGGTGTCAGAGGACGGGTCGGCGACGACGCACCGGGCGACGAGTCGTTCGCCCCGACGAGCGGCACCTTCGTGGGGTGGCTGCTGATCGCGGTCGCAGCGGTGGTGGCCGCCATGGGTGTGCGCGACGGGTGGGACGGCTTCGGCCCGGCAGCGGTCGTGGCGGCACTCGTGGCGTCGGTCTTCTCGTGGCTGGTCCTGCTCCGTCCGCGGGTGCTGATCCAGGGCGGCGACGTGGTCCTGCGCCAGAGCCTCACCACCACGCGCATCCCCCTCGCGTCCGTCGAGGAGGTCTCGGTGCGCCACGTGATGGAGATCCGCGCCGACGGGCGTCGCCACCAGACCGCGGCGGTGGGGCACCCGCGTCGACGGATCATGCGCGAGGCGGCCCAGGCCGGCCGGCGCGACCAGCAGGCCACGCCTCCCCGGATCGGGGAGGTGCACTGGGCCGACCACGTGGAGGCCAAGGTGCGTCGGGCCGCGCTCGACGCCCGCGCACGTACGACGGGGGAGAGCGACCGTGAGGCCGTGCGCCACGTCGACGTCGTGCCGACCGCTGCGGCAGCGGTCGTCGTGGTGCTGGCCCTGGTGGTGTTCCTGCTCTGAGCCTCGCCGCGGACCGTCAGAGGCCGGCTGCGCGGCGTACGTCGCCCTTGATCGCGTCGAGCCTGCCCGCCGCGGAGATGCGCGCGGCGTCGACACCGTCCTCCGGGTCGACCGGGATGACGACCTCGAGGTAGCACTTCACCTTGGGCTCGGTGCCGCTCGGGCGGACAATCACCCGCGCCCCCTCGGCGAGCGTGTAGCGCAGGCCGTCGGTCGGTGGCAGGTCGGCGCTGCCCAGGGAGAGGTCCTCGACCTTCTCCACGGCCAGCCCGCCCAGCGTTGTCGGGGGAGCCGAGCGCAGCCGCTCCATGGCCGCACCGATGCCCGCCAGGTCGGAGAAGCGCACCGAGAGCTGGTCGGTCGCGTGCAGGCCGTGCTCGAGGGCGATGTCGTCGAGGATGTCGACCAGGGTGCGGCCCTGGGCCTTCGACTGGGCCGCGAGCTCGCACAGCACCAGCAGCGCCGAGACGCCGTCCTTGTCCTTCACGTGCTCGGGGTCGACGCAGTAGCCCAGCGCCTCCTCGTAGCCGAACGCCAGACCCTCGAGGCGACCGATCCACTTGAAGCCGGTGAGGGTCTCCGCGCTCGGCTGGCCCGCCGCGCGCGCCATCCGACCGAGCAGCGACGAGGAGACGATCGAGGCGGCGTAGGTGCCCTGGCGGCCGCGGGAGAGCAGGTGGTGGGCGAGCAGCGCACCGACCTCGTCGCCGCGCAGCATCTGCCAGCCGTGCGGGCCCGGGACGGCCGCGGCGCACCGGTCGGCGTCGGGGTCGTTGGCCACCACCAGGTCGGCCCCCGGGCCTCGGCCAGCGCGAGCGCCATGTCCATGGCGCCCGGCTCCTCGGGGTTCGGGAAGGCGACCGTCGGGAAGTCGGGGTCGGGTGCGGCCTGGGCCTCGACGACGTACGGAGCGGGGAAGCCGGCCTGCGCGAGCACGCGGGTCACGGCGGTGCCGCCGACACCGTGCAGCGGGGTGTAGACGACGGAGAGGTCGCGGGGGCCGTCGCCCAGGAGGCCGACGACCGACTGCAGGTAGCGCTCGAGCAGGTCGTCGCCGACCACCTCGCCGGCGTCACCGCGCGGGACGGTGGAGAGCGGGCCCACCGCGGCGATCTGCTCGGCGATCTGGGAGTCGCTGGGCGGCACGATCTGGCTGCCGTCGCCCAGGTAGACCTTGTAGCCGTTGTCCTGGGGCGGGTTGTGGCTGGCCGTCACCATGACGCCTGCCACGCTGCCGAGGTCGCGGATGGCGAACGCCAGCACCGGGGTGGGCAGGGGGCGGGGGAGGACCAGCGCCCGCAGGCCGGCGCCCGTCACCACCTCGGCGGTGTCGCGCGCGAAGACGTCGGAGTTGTGGCGCGCGTCGTACCCGATCACGACGGAGTCGCCCGGCCCGGCGCCGTTGGCCTTGAGGTGGGCCACCAACCCGGCCGCGGCCCGCGTCACCACGACCCGGTTCATCCGGTTGGGGCCGGCACCCAGCGCACCGCGCAGGCCCGCCGTGCCGAACTCGAGCGTCCCGCGGAAGCGGTCGGCGAGGTCGGCTGCCGCGTCGGCGTCGCCACCGGCCGCGGCCGCCACGACCCCGGCGAGCTCGTCCCGGGTGGCCGGGTCCGGGTCGTCGGCCATCCAGTCGGTGGCGAGCTGGTGCAGGTCCGCGGCGGTCTCGAGGCTCATGCAGGCACGTTAACGTGCGGGCCCTCGCCCGGGAACGTCAGCGCCGGGAGAAGCCGAAGGCCGGTCCGTCGGGACGGACCGGCCTTCGGTTCGAGGTGCCTGCACCCCGGCGTACGAGCCCGGCTCAGAGAGCGGCGAGGACCGCGTCGTAGTCGGGCTCGGTGGTGATCTCGGGGACGACCTGGGTGTAGGAGACGGTGCCATCGGCCTCGACGACGACCACGGAGCGGGCCAGCAGGCCAGCCATCGGGCCGTCGGCCATGGTGACGCCGTAGTCCTGCCCGAAGGACGAGCGGAAGACGGAGCCCACGACGACGTTGTCGATGCCCTCGGCACCGCAGAAGCGGGCCTGGGCGAAGGGGAGGTCGGCCGAGACGTTGAGCACAACGGTGTCCTCAAGGTCGGCGGCGAGCTCGTTGAACTTGCGTACGCTCGCCGCGCAGATGCCGGTGTCGACGCTCGGGAAGATGTTCAGCACCAGGCGCTTGCCGCCCTGGTCGTTGGTCACCTGGGAGAGGCCTGCGCCGACGAGCTCGAAGTCCGGAGCCTTCGAGCCGACGGCCGGCAGGTCGCCGACGGTGTTGACGGGGTTGCCCTTGAATGCGGTGGTTGCCATGGCGCCCATCCTGTCACCTGCAGGCCAGCCCGACGAGCCTCAGCGCTGGTAGGAGGCCAGGTGCTGGCCGAGCTCGGCGAAGACCGACTGGTTGTGGCGGAAGGCGGACTGCACCTCGCGCACGGCCTCGGCGCGCTGCGCGTCGTCCAGCGGGAGGTGGTCGAGGCGCTCGCGGTAGTTTTCCTTGTAGACCTTCGCCTTGATGTCCTCGAAGTGGTACATCGCCAGGCCGCGACCCTCGAGGCCGAAGGTGCGGTCGAGGATCTTGCCGATCGCGAGGCCGCCGGAGAGGTCGCCCAGGTAACGGGTGTAGTGGTGCGCGACGATCGCGGGCGCGTTGCCGGAGGCGGCGTGGATGTCGGCCGCGTAGGCAGTCGCCGCCTCGTGCTGGCAGAGGCTCTCCTCGGGGGCGCCGGTGCTCAGCGCCTCGATGTCGGCCTCGATCGAGGCCAGGCGCTCCAGGGCGGGGTCGTGCATGACGGCGACGATCGGGTCGGTCGCGTTGTCGCGGGCGACCTCCTCGAGCGCGGCGTAGACGACGCGGAGCGACTTCAGGTAGTTGACGTAGCCGGCGAGGTTGACCTTGCCGTTCATCAGGTCGTCGATGAAGGTCGCGGCCTCGGCCTGGTCGTGCAGGTCCTGCGAGCCCTTCTTGAAGGCGACGGACAACGGGACGGTGGCTTGTTCGGTGATGGTCATGTTCGCTCTCGACTGGCCGGCTTCGGGGTGCTGACAATTGGTTAGGGTAGCCTAAGTTCTGTTAGCCTTCCCTAAGTAATTGGGATAGATGCTATATCCATTCACCTTCCTGGGAGAGCCGATGTCCGTTCGTCGTCTGTCAGCGGTGGCACCGCTCGTCGCTGCTGCCCTGGTCCTGAGCGCCTGCGGCATCGACACCTCCGGCTCCTCCGAGACGCGGAACGTCGCCGCGACCTCCGTGGCCCCTGACATCTCCGAGGTCGAGCCTGCCGCCGACCCGCGCGCCTTCACCGGCGTGGTGTCGCCGCGCGTGGACGAGACCGACATCGACCCCGTCGTGGAGGACCCCGAGCCCGAGCTGCCCGCCACCGTCACCGACGCGCAGGGCAACAAGGTCACCGTCACCGACGCCTCGCGCATCCTCGCGCTCGACCTCTACGGCACGCTCTCGCGCACCGTCTTCGAGCTCGGGCTGGGCGACCGCCTCGTCGGGCGTGACACCTCGACGCAGTTCGACCAGGCCCTCGACCTTCCGCTGGTCACCCCCAAGGGGCACGACCTCAGCGCTGAGGCCATCCTGGCGCTCGACCCCACCGTCATCATCAGCGACACCACCCTCGGCCCGATCGACGTGCTCCTCCAGATGGAGGAGGCGGGCATCCCGGTCGTCTGGGTGGAGTCCGACCGCAACCTGGGCAACGTCGGCGACCTGACCCGGATGACCGCCACGGCCCTCGGGTTGCCGGAGGCCGGCACGCTGCTGGCCGACCGCATCGACGCCGAGGTCGAGGAGGTCACAGCGAAGATCGCTGCCCAGGCCCCCGCCGACCGCGACGACCGTCTACGCACCGTCTTCCTCTACGTACGCGGCACCGCCGGCGTCTACTACATGTTCGGCCAGGGCTCCGGCGCCGACGACCTGATCGACGCGGTGGGCGCCTACGACGTCGCCGACGAGATCAAGTGGAAGGGCATGCGCCCGGTCACCGCCGAGGGCCTCGTCGCCGCCGCGCCCGAGCTCGTCGTCATGATGACCGGGGGACTGAAGTCGACCGGCGGCGTCGACGGCCTGCTCGAGAAGCTGCCCGCGCTGGCCCAGACGGCAGCCGGGCGCAACAAGCGCATCGTCACGGTCGACGACTCCCTGGTCCTGGGCTACGGGCCGAACACCGCCGACGTCCTCAACGCGCTCGCGGTCGCCGTGATCGCGCCCGAGGAGCTCTCGTGAGCCTGAGCCTCCCGCTGCCGGCCACCTCGACGAGCCGCCGGCTCGTCCTGGGCGCGCTGGCCGTCATGCTGCTGCTCGCCGTGGTCGCCGCGGCCGGGACGGGGCAGCTGGCGATCCCGGTCGACGAGGTCGTCGGCTCGGTGCTGCACAAGCTGGGGCTCGACTGGGGCGCGCTGCCGACCCACCCGCAGGGTGAGGCCACGCTGTGGCAGTGCGCTTCCCGCGGCTGGTGATGGCCGCCCTGGTGGGGGCCGCGCTGGCCTGTGCCGGTGCCGTCATGCAGGGCGTCTTCGGCAACCCGCTCGCGGAGCCGGGCGTCGTGGGCGTCTCCTCCGGCGCCGCGGTGGCGGCCGCCGCGATCATCGTCTTCGACCTGGCCACCTTCGGCGCCTGGACCGTCGCCCTGGGCGCCTTCGTCGGTGGACTGGTGACCACGTTCGCGGTCTACCTGCTGGCGCGCGACCACGGGCGTACGGAGGTCGTCACCCTGGTCCTGACCGGCGTCGCGATCAACGCGATGGCCGGCGCTGCGCTCGCCTTCCTGATGTTCCTCGGTGACACCTCGGCGCGCGAGGAGATCATCTTCTGGCAGATGGGCAGCCTCAACGGCTCACGCAACGAGCAGGTCGCCCTGGTGCTGCCGATCGCGCTGGTCGGGATCGTGGCGTCGTTGCTGATGGCCCGCCAGCTCGACCTTCTGGCCCTGGGCGACAAGGCCGCACGCCACGTCGGCGTCGACGTCGAGAAGCTGCGCGTCGTCGCCATCGTGGTGGTCGCCGTGCTGACCGCCGCCGCCGTCTCCTTCGCCGGCATCATCGCCTTCGTCGGCCTGATCGTCCCGCACCTGATGCGGATGGTCGTGGGCCCGGGCCACCGGGCGCTGGTGCCCGCCAGCGCGCTGGGCGGCGCAGTGCTCCTGGTCCTGGCGGACCTGTGGGCGCGCACCGCGATCGCCTACGCCGACCTGCCGATCGGGATGGTCACCTCGCTCATCGGCGGACCGGTCTTCTTCTGGCTGCTGCGCCGCGCCCGGCGCACGGCGGGCGGGTGGGCCTGATGGCCGGCCCCGTCGCGCTGCGCGCCACCGACGTCACTCTCTCCTTCGGGGAGGCCACGATCCTCGACGGCGTCGACCTCGAGGTGCGCCACGGCGAGGTCGTCGCGCTGGTCGGCCCCAACGGTGCCGGCAAGTCGACCCTGCTCTCGCTGCTCTCCGGCGACGTCGACCCCGACAGCGGCCGCGTCGAGCTCAACGGCGTCGCGATCACCGGCCAGGACGCGGGCTCGCTCGCCCGCCAGCGCGCCGTGCTGCTGCAGCGGCACACCCTCGCCTTCGGCTTCCGGGCCCGTGAGGTCGTGGAGATGGGGCGGTCGGTGTGGCGGCGCACGGAGCGTGCCGAGCACGACGACGAGGTCGTCGAGTGGGCCATGGAGGTCGCCGACGTCACCCACCTGGCCTCGCGGGTCGTGCCGACGCTGTCGGGCGGCGAGCAGGCTCGCGTCTCGTTCGCGAGGCTGCTCGCCCAGGACGTCGAGGTGCACCTGCTCGACGAGCCCACCGCGGCGCTCGACATCAAGCACCAGGAGGCCGTGCTCGAGCAGGCCCGCGGGAGCGCCGCGCGCGGAGCGGCGGTCGTCGTCGTGCTCCACGACCTCAGCCTCGCGGCGGCGTACGCGGACCGCATCTGCGTGCTGGCCAAGGGGCGCGTGCGCGCCTGCGGTGCGCCCCTCGAGGTGCTCACCAGTGACCTGCTCAGTGACGTGTACGAGCACCCCGTCGAGGTGTTCCACCACGCCGGAAACCTGCTCGTGGTGCCGGTGCGCACCCGGGAGTCGAAGGAGTCGTCGTGCCCCGTCGTCCGCTGAAGGCGCACGCCCACCCCGCCGCCCGAGCGGCCCTCGCCGCCGTGGTCGCGAGCGCGGCCCTCACGGTCGGCGCGACGAGCCCGGCCCACGCGGCCGGTGACGTCACCGTCGACGCCGGCGGCCGGGGTGCGGTGATCGACCGGACGTACTCGACCGAGCTGCGCGTGCGCGGTACCGGCTTCCAGTCGGTCAAGGGCGGTCACGGCGGCATCTACGTCTGGTTCGGCACCGTGAACGGCGACTGGCGCCCGAGCAAGGGCGGCAAGTCGGGCGTCAACTACGTCTACGTGCCCGACAGCGAGACCAAGGACAATGCCGGCTTCCAGCGCTACGTCGCCTTCCCGGGCTCATCGACCGCGGCGTCGGCCAACGGCGGCACGATGTCGGCCTCCGGCGCCTGGGACGTGAAGCTCATGGTGCCCGGCCCGACCTTCACCGCGGTCGGGCGCAACGGCAAGGCCACCGAGGTCGACTGCCGCAAGGTCACCTGCGGGGTCATCACCATCGGCGCCCACGGCGTGCGCAACGGCAACAACGAGACCTTCACGCCGGTCCGCCTGGCCGACCTCTCCGGCACCCCGGCGGCCCAGCAGCCGGCGACCGACGAGCCCGGCAACGCTCCTGCGGCCGCGCAGGCCGGGGGAGCGCCCGCCGCGACGCCGGTGAAGGCCGCCAAGGGCCCCGCGAAGCTGACCGTCGACCACGCGTCTGCCTTCAGCGGCCGGGCGATGTCCTTCACCGTCACCAACCTGACGCCCGGCGAGCAGCTCACCGTCGTCCTGGACGACGGTCTCGCGGCCTCCGGTCCCTTCGTGGTGGGGGCCGACGGGGTCGCCACCGGGGTCGTGTCGTTGCCGGCCTCGTTGGGCGGAGGCACCCACGAGCTGCGCGTCTTCGGCGCGTCGAAGAAGGCGTCGCTGAAGTTCGGCGTCTCCCGCGACCCCGATGCCGAGCCCGTCAGCGCCGAGGTCTCCGAGTCCGAGCGCCCGGTCGGCGCCTGGGTCTTCGCCGGCGTGGCCGGACTGGTCTTCCTCGCCTCCCTCGTGGTGGCGCTGCGTCGGATCGTGCGAGGCCGTCGTGCGCAGGCGTGACGTCGCCTCGCTGGTGGCGGCGGGCGTCCTGGCGGCTGCCGGTGTGCTGGCCCTGCCGCTGGGTGCTGCGGCGACCGACGGTTCGGTGCCGCACGCCGAGCCCACCGCGACCGCGGAGCCGAGCCCGAGCCCCTCGCCCAGCCCCACGGCCGAGCCGAGCCCGACGAGCACGCCGAGCCCGACGGCCTCACCCTCCCCGACGTCGACCCCGGCACCGGGCGGCGAGGTCACGGTCGACGACGCCGTCTTCACCTGGTCGATGAGCGACCAGACCAACGCGCTGTCGCACAACCCCGGCGCCATCAACTTCCTCGCCGCCGGCGAGGCCAACCCCGGACGGGGCGGCGCGAAGCTGCCCGAGTCGAAGTGGAGGGCGACCTCGGGCAGCGTCACCATCCAGAAGCAGGCCGCGTCCGGCGCCTGGCGTACGGCCACCTGGAAGGGCCTCGGCACCGACGCCCACGGCGAGAAGATCGGCGTCCACGGCCCGTTCTCGGGGCACCGCGTGCGGCTGACCGACGGCACGGGCACGATCGACGCCGCTGCGGACGACGCCGCCCTCTCGTGGAAGGGCACCTGGGACGGTCGTCTACTACGCCGGCAACACCGTCTTCACGCTCTCCGACCCTCGCCTCACCCTCACCGGTGGCGACGGCCAGCTGCGCGCCACCGGCGGGGGATGGGCGGCCGACCGCGCCGACCCCACGAAATGGAAGCGGGTGCCGAGCCAGGACGTCCCCGTCGTCACCCTCAGCGACGTCGACGTGACCGCCGCCGGCCTCGTCGTGACCCCCGACTACGCGGGGCACGTGGTCGAGGGCACCGTCCCGCAGAAGCGCACCGGCGAGCACTGGGGTGCCTTCCCGCAGGAGTTCGTCACCTTCCTCGAGCCCATGGGCACCGACCAGTTCTGGTACTCCACCGGTCTGCAGTCCGACTGGACCAAGCTGCCCACCCCGATCCGGGTGGCCGTGGCCGGCACCACGGTCAAGGAGCCGCCGCCCGCGCCGAAGCCCGAGAGGGCGGACCCGACCAACGCGGTCACCCTCCCGCCGGCCCCGACAGGCCCCGTGGCGGCCCCTGCCCTTCCCGGTCAGGTGCCGATGGCAGACCTTCCCGCCGTCGGCGCACCCGACCCCACGTCGTACGGCACCTCCCTCGGCCCGGTGTCGGTGGAGGCAGCCGCGGCCGTGGACGACGTCCGGCTCGCGTCGGCGCGTGCGTCCCACACCCCCTGGGTGGTCGGAGGAGTCCTGCTCCTCGGTGCCGCCCTCCTGCTCCTCGTGCCCGTTCGCGGACGCGTTGCCCGCTGACGGACGTCAGCAACACACCGAAAGGAACACCCATGAAGTCGCTCATGCGCACCGCACGTCGCGGCGCTGCCGCCGGCATCTCCGGCGTGCTCGTCGCTGGCGTCCTCGCCGGGCTGGCCGCAGCCCCGGCGAACGCAGCTCCCGCTCGAGGTCTCAGCTGGAACGTCTCCGACCAGTTCCAGACCCACCTGAACACCCAGACGCCGCTCGGCGCCGCCACCTACGACGCCACGACGAAGGACGCCACCTTCCCGCTGGAGTCGGTCACGACCGCCGGCGCCGTCACGACGTACACCTTCGACGGTGGCCTCAAGGGTGCCTTCGCCTTCGGTGGCACGGAGCTCTACTCGATCCACCTCAACGACCCGAAGCTGGTCGTCGAGGCCGACGGCTCGGGCGAGCTGCGCGCGACCGTCAACTCGGTGGGGTCCAACACCGACGCGACCGTCGTCTTCCCGAGCGCAGGTCCGCGCGAGGTCACCGTGACCGAGTTCGCGGCCTCCACCAAGGCCGGCGGCGTCCTCACCGCGACCCCGAGGTGGGAGGGCGTCCTCGCCCCCGACTCCACCGAGGCGAACGACCTGGGCATCGCGGCGGGCTACCCGACGCTGGGCAAGTCGTTCGACCCGGAGCTCCTCGGTGCCCTGCACCCGGACGTGCGCAGCACCTTCTACTGGAGCAACCGCGGCTCCGCCGAGAGCAACGCCCGCAAGGCTCCCTCAACGCTGGTCGTCGACGCGCAGCCGACGCCTGCGGTGAAGCTGACGACCACGCTCAACTCGCCCAAGGAGGGCGTCCAGGTCAAGGTCGAGGGCAAGGGCTTCACCCCGGTCACCAACCCCGGTGACGACGGCGTCTACGTCGTGATGGCTCCTGCCAACGAGAAGATCGACCGCAGCGACTCCTCCGGCATCGACAAGTACCCGGCGGCGTACGTGCCGGCTGCTGCCTTCAACGGCAACGACTTCGTCACCGTCGTCTCGGCCAACCCCGCCGAGCTCAAGAAACACACGCAGTACGCCATCTTCACCTGGCAGGCGCACCGGAACTCGAACGCGACGCAGGACACCAGGACCCTCGTCTCGATCGACTGGTCGAAGTGGAAGGTGGTCGCCAAGACCGCCGTCAAGGTGAACAAGAAGGCCACCCGCAAGAAGGCCGGCAAGGCCACCGTCACGATCACTGCAACGAAGCCCAAGGCCACCGGCCGGGTGAAGGTGACGCTGCGGATCCCCGGCATCAAGAAGGCCAAGGTCCTCACGCCGAAGCTCAACAAGCAGGGCAAGGTGGTCGTGAAGCTGCCGAAGGCCAAGAAGAAGGGCAAGTACTCGGTCGTCGTCACCTACGCCGGCGACAAGAACTACAAGGCCGCGAAGAAGAAGGCCGCCTCCTTCAAGGTCAAGTGACAGCTGCGTGACGCCGGGCTGCCCCGGCGCCACCCGTCATGACGACGAGGCCGGATCCCGACGGGGATCCGGCCTCGTTGCCTGTTGACGGCCGGTGCTCAGGGGGAGGGGACCGCCGGGCGGTAGAACTCCTCGGTCGCGAAGGGCCCGCCGACGGTCGCCGCCTCGACGGCGTCCTCGTCGCGCTCGGGGAGACGACCGGCGTACGCTGCCGCGTCGTCCTGCGGGTGGTAGCCCAGCGCGCGCCCCGGCTCCAGGTCCCACCACGCGTCGCGGTTGGCCGAGATGCCGTAGAGCACCGCGAAGCCGGGCGCGGGCGTCTCGAGGGCCGCGCGCACCATGCGTACGCAGTCGGCCGGTGACAGCCACGTCGAGAGGTGGCGTCGGGTGGTCGGCTCCGGCAGGAACGAGCCGATGCGGCAGGCCACCGCGTCGATGCCGTACCGGTCGGCGTACAGGCTCAACAGTGCCTCGGCAGCCACCTTGCCGACGCCGTAGAAGGTGTCGGGGCGCGGCCGGGCGTCGACACCCACCAGGTCGGTGCGCGGCGTACGCCCCACGGCGTGGTTGCTGGAGGCGTAGACGATGCGCGGCACGTCGTGCTCGACCATCGCGTCGAGCAGAGCGGCGGTGGTGACCACGTGCGAGCTCAGGGAACCCTGGAGGTCGAGCTCGTCGGGGTGCCCGGCGAGGTGCACGACCGCCGAGAACGAGTGCGCGCCGAAGACCTCGGCCACCGCACCCGGGTCGGTGCAGTCGCCGGTGTGCCACTGGGCGTCGACGCCGTCCGGGGCCGGGACCAGGTCGAGGCCGACGACCTCGACACCGTCGGCCAGCAGGGCGGCGACCACCACCCGGCCGATGGAGCCGGCCGCGCCGGTGACCAGGACGCGCACGTCAGATCCTCGGGACGATCTGGCCGAGCAGCTCGCCCATCCGGGACGCTGCGGAGCGGCCCGCCTCGAGCACCTCCTCGTGGTTGAGCGGGGCGTCGCTGATGCCCGCGGCCAGGTTGGTGACCAGGCTGATGCCGAGGATCTCCATGCCGGCCTGACGGGCCGCGATCGCCTCCAGCGTCGTGCTCATGCCGACCAGGTGGCCGCCGAGCACGGCGGCCATCCGCACCTCGGCCGGGGTCTCGTAGTGCGGGCCGGGGAACTGCACGTAGACGCCCTCGTCGAGGGTCGGGTCGACCTCGCGGCAGAGCTCGCGCAGGCGCGGGCTGTAGAGGTCGGTGAGGTCGACGAAGTTGGCGCCCTCGATGGGAGAGGTGGCGGTGAGGTTGATGTGGTCGCTGATCAGGGACCGGGGTGCCGGGCGTCCAGGTCTCCTTGAGGCCGCCGCAGCCGTTCGTCAGCACGATCGCACGGCAGCCGGCTGCCGCGGCGGTACGGATCGGGTGCACGACCGCGCGGACGCCCTTGCCCTCGTAGAAGTGGGTGCGCGACAGGAAGACCAGCACGTTGCGGTCGCCGACCTTGATCGAGCGGATCCTGCCGGAGTGCCCGGCGACCCCGGCGGCGTGGAAGCCGGGCAGGTCGGTGGTGGCGATCTCGGCGGTGGCCGGACCGAGCGCGTCGACGGCGGGCAGCCAGCCGGAGCCGAGGACCAGGGCGATGTCGTGGGACTCGACGCCGGTCAGGTCGCGGAGCGTGGCAGCGGCCTGGTCGGCCAGGACGAAGGGGTCGTGATCGGTCATTGCTCGATCCTAGGTTTTGTCGGTGGTCGGGTGCACGATCGGAGGCATGATCAGTCACCTGGGAATCAACCGCACCGACATGGAGCGGGCCGGTGAGTTCTACGACCGGACGCTCGCCGTGCTGGGCCATCGGCGCCTGCTCGACCACGGGGTCGCCATCGGCTACGGCACCACCTCGCCGGACTTCTGGATCGGCACCTTCGACGGCATCGGCCCCAACCGCGAGGTCCACGTCGCCTTCTCCGCGGCCGACGCGACCACCGTCGACGCCTGGTTCGCCGAGGCGGTGGCCTGCGGCGCGGAGGTGCTCCACGAGCCGAGGTTCTGGCCGGAGTACCACGAGGGCTACTACGGCGCCTTCGTCCGCGACCCCGACGGCAACAACGTGGAGGCATGCTGCGCCGTGGCCACCTGAGCGGTGGGACAAGATGGACCGGTGAGTGGTGACCATTCCCTGTTGAGAGCGTTGTCGCTGGGTGCTGACCTGACCGTGCGCCAGCGCCTGGAGAAGGTGCGCAAGCGCTGGCGTTTGATGCTGCGCCTCGGCGTCGCGACCTCGGGGGCGTACGCGATCTCGACGCTGATCCTCGGGCACGAGCAGGCGTTCTTCGCGCCGGTCTCCGCCGTGATCGTGCTGCTCGCCGGCGTCGGGCTCCGCCAGCGCCTGCTGCTCGAGCTGATCCTGGGGGTCTCCCTCGGTGTCCTCGTCGGGGAGATGCTGATCCTCACCATCGGCCGGGGTGTGTGGCAGCTGGCGCTGATCGTGGTGATCACCCTCGTCGTCGCCACCTTCGCCGGCTTCAAGGGGGTGGCGCTGACCCAGGCGACGAACTCCGCCGTGCTGCTCGCCGCCGTGGTGCCCGCCGCAGGCTCGTCCAACCCTGCGACGACGCGCTTCATCGACGCCCTGATCGGCGGCTGCTGCGCCCTGGTCATGGTGGTGCTGCTCCCGCGCAACCCGACGCGCGACATCGACCTCGAGGTCCGACCGCTGATCAGCGACCTCAGGGGCATCCTCGAGTCCCTGGCCCGGGCCATGCGCGAGAGCGACGCACCTGCCGCGCACGAAGCCCTGACCCGGGCGCGGGGCCTCCAGGACAAGGTCAACACCGCCCTCACCACCGCCGCCAACGTGCGCGAGGTGGCGGCGATCTCGCCGATGCGCTGGCGTCAGCGTCCGGAGGTGGAGCGCTACGCCTCCGTCCTGGTCGACGTCGACAACGCGATCCGCGACGCCCGGGTGCTGGCCCGCCGGGTGGCGACGATGATCCGCCTGGGTGAGCGTCCCGGCGACGACCTCGCCTCCGCGGTCGAGGAGCTGGCCCGCGGAATCGGCGTCTTCCAGGACCACCTGGCCGACCCGGGGGAGCGGGCCCGAGCGGAGAACCGGCTCGTCGAGGCCGTTCGGCTCGCGATGGAGGCGATGACCCAGGAGATGACGCTCAACCGGGCCGCGGTCGCCGCCCAGATCCGGTCACTGGCCGCCGACGTGCTCTTCGCCGGCGGGATGACCCGCGACGAGCTGGACGTACGCCTCAGCTTCTGACCGGGGTAGGCCCCCCTGGTCAGTGGCCGATGGAGCGGCACGGCCGGTTGCGCAGCCCGGTGACGTAGTCGGCCGGCGCGTCGGCCGCCTCCGCGGCCTCGGCGAGCGTGCCGAGGTGCAGCGCGCTGGCAGGCCACCCTCGTACGCGTCGAGCACGTAGGTCCAGGCGAGCACCTCGCCGGTCATGCCAGCAACCCGGACGCGGGTCTTGCGGTAGAGGCCGGTGTCGGCCGACTCCCACTGGTCCAGCGCGGCCTCGTCCTCGGGGGAGACGTCGTACAGCGCGACGAAGACCTGCTCGATGGGGTCCTCGACGAGGGTGACCAGCGCGCCGTCCCAGCCGAGCTCCTCGCCACCGAAGGTGAGGCGCCACCCGGTCAGCCACCCGGTGCTGCGCAGGGGCGAGTGCGGACAGCGCTCACTCATGCGGCGAGGGTCGAGGTTCGTCCCGTAGGCGGCGTAGAGCGTCACGAACCGAAGGGTAACGACTCCGGATGGGAACTCGCGCCCGGCAGGGCATAAACTCGGACTCGTGACTGACTCCGCGACTCACTTCGACCTTGTCGTCCTCGGTGCTGGCCCCGGTGGCTACGTCGCCGCGATCCGTGCCTCCCAGCTCGGCCTGAAGGTGGCCGTGGTGGAGAAGCAGTACTGGGGTGGTGTCTGCCTCAACGTCGGCTGCATCCCCTCGAAGGCGCTGCTCGCCAACGCCGAGCTCGCCCACACGCTCACCCACGACAAGGCCAAGTTCGGCATCGAGGGTGACGCCACCATGTCCTACGGCCCGACGCACAAGCGTTCGCGCCAGGTGAGCGCCGGCATCGTCAAGGGCGTCCACTTCCTCATGAAGAAGAACAAGATCACCGAGGTCGACGGCTGGGGCACCCTGACCTCGCCGACCTCGATGTCGGTCGCGCTCAACGACGGCTCCACCAGCGAGCTCTCCTTCGACAACCTGATCATCGCCGCCGGTGCGACCGTGCGCCTGCTGCCGGGCATCGAGGTCTCCGAGAACGTCGTCACCTACGAGGAGCAGATCCTCGACGCCGAGCTCCCGAAGTCGATCATCATCGGTGGCTCCGGCGCGATTGGCGTCGAGTTCGCCTACGTCATGAAGAACTTCGGCGTCGACGTCACCATCGTCGAGTTCGCCGACCGGATGGTGCCCGCCGAGGACGCGGACATCTCCAAGGAGCTCTTCAAGCACTACAAGAAGCTCGGTGTGAAGGTCCTCCTCTCGACCAAGGTCGAGAAGGTCGAGGACACCGGCTCCGGCGTCAAGGTCACCGTCTCCCCGGCCGCGGGCGGCGACGCCCAGGTCCTCGAGGCGGACAAGATGCTGGCCGCCTTCGGCTTCGCCCCCCGCCTCGAGGGCTACGGCCTCGAGAGCCTCGGCGTCGAGACTGAGCGCGGTGCGATCAAGGTCGACGCCCGCGGTCGTACGAACGTCGACGGCGTCTACGCCATCGGTGACGTCACCGGCAAGATGATGCTGGCCCACGTCGCCGAGGCCATGGGCATCGTCGCGGCCGAGACCATCGCCGACGCGGAGACCATGGAGATCGACTTCGACATGATTCCGCGCGCGACCTACTGCCACCCGCAGATCGGCTCGTTCGGCTACTCCGAGCAGCAGGCCCGCGACAAGGGTTACGACGTCAAGACCGCGACGTTCCCCTTCGCCGCCAACGGCAAGGCCGCCGGTCTCGGCGACACCACCGGTTTCGTGAAGGTCGTCGCCGACGCCAAGTACAACGAGATCCTCGGCGCCCACATGATCGGCCCGAACGTCACCGAGCTCCTCCCGGTGCTGACGATGGCGCAGCGCTTCGACCTCACCGCCGACGAGGTGGGTCGCAACGTCTTCGCCCACCCGACGCTGTCCGAGGCCGTCAAGGAAGCCGTGGAAGGCATCGCCGGCCACATGATCAACTTCTGATCGGCCGGTCAGTCAGTCAGCCAGATCCACAGCACGTGAGGGGAAGCACCGACATGAATCGGGTCGTGATCATCGGTGGAGGCCCCGGAGGCTACGAGGCCGCCCACGTCGCCGCCCAGCTGGGCGCCGACGTGACGGTCGTCGACAGTGACGGGCTCGGAGGGTCCGCGGTCCTCACCGACTGCGTGCCCTCCAAGACCCTGATCGCCGCCGCCGAGGTGATGAGCGACGTCGCGCACGCGGTCGAGCTCGGCATCACGTACCACGATGAGGACGACGCCGCGGCCCTCGGGCACATGCGCGTCGACCTGCGTCGCATCAACGAGCGGGTCAAGTCGCTGGCGGCCGAGCAGTCGGCCGACATCGCCGCCGGGCTCGAGCGTGGCGGCGTACGCATCGTGCGCGGCCGCGGTCGCCTCGACGGTCCGTCGCGGGTCGTCGTCGACCTCAACGACGGTGGCACCGAGACGTTGGAGGCCGGCACGGTCCTCATCGCCACCGGTGCCGCGCCGCGTACGCTGCCCACCGCGCAGCCCGACGGCGAGCGCATCCTCACCTGGGAGCAGGTCTACGACCTCGACGAGGTGCCGGAGTCGCTGGTCGTGGTCGGCTCGGGAGTGACGGGCGCGGAGTTCGCCTCCGCCTACCTGGCGCTCGGGATCCCGGTGACGCTCGTGTCGTCGCGCGACCGGGTGCTGCCCGGCGAGGACGCCGACGCGTCGCTGGTGCTCGAGGAGGTCGCGAAGCGACGCGGCATGAACGTCTTGTCGAAGTCGCGCATGGAGTCGGTCACCCGCAACGGCGACCGGGTCACGGTCACGCTCACCGACGGTCGCACCGTCGAGGCCTCGCACGTCATCCTCGCGCTGGGCTCGATCCCGAAGACCGAGGGGCTCGGCCTCGAGGAGGCCGGGATCGCGGTCGACGAGGGCGGCTTCATCAAGGTCGACCGGGTCTCCCGTACGAGCGTGCGGGGCGTCTACGCGGCCGGCGACTGCACCGGCGTGCTGATGCTCGCCTCGGTGGCCGCCATGCAGGGTCGCATCGCGATGTGGCACTCGCTCGGCGACGCGGTCGCTCCGCTGGACCTCAAGAAGGTCTCCTCCAACGTCTTCACGGCACCGGAGATCGCCACGGTCGGTTGGTCGCAGCAGGCCGTCGACGCGGGCGAGATCGACGCGGAGGTCGTGATGCTGCCGTTGGCCGGCAACGCACGGGCCAAGATGCAGGGCGTCGAGGACGGGTTCGTCAAGCTCTTCTGCCGCCGCGGCACCGGCATCGTCGTCGGTGGCGTCGTCGTCGGGCCGAAGGCGAGCGAGCTGATCCACCCGCTCTCCGTCGCGGTGGCGGGCTCACTGACGGCTGACGCGCTGGCGCAGGCCTTCACGGTCTACCCGTCGATGAGCGGCTCGGTGGCCGAGGCCGCCCGCCGCCTGCACCACGTGGACATCTCGCAGTTCTTCTGAGCCCAGCCTCGCGACCCAGCCTCGCGACCCGGGCCGTCAGGCCAGGTCAACGAGGGCGTCCCCGCCGGAGACGGCGCGGGTGCCCTCGAAGGCCACGGCCACGACGGTCCCGGCCCGCGGCGCGGTGATCGGCGCCTCCATCTTCATCGCCTCGAGCACCGCCAGCACCTCGCCGGACTCGACGCGCGCGCCTGCCTCCACGAGGACCGTGACGAGCCCCTGGAAGGGGCGGCGACCCTCAGGGGGGCCGTGGTCGCGGTGTCGTCGGGTTGCTCGTCGGGCATGCGACCAGCGTAGTCGGCGGGCTCCTTGCGGTCCGTTGATCGCCACCGGGACCACTCAGGGAACTACAGAAATGTAGTTCTCGCGATGATGGTGCGTTCGCCGCGGACGTGTGTTTCGCTCGTGGTTCACGTTCGTCACACCTGACCCATCAGACCCAGAGCCAGGATGTCCTTCTTCTCCTCCCGCCCCGTCCGTGTCGCAGGAGCCACCCTCGTTGCTGCCGCCCTCCCGCTGCTGGCGACGCCTGCCCAGGCCGCCGACAAGGTGGACGTCGCCGAAGGCGCCACGGTTGTCATCGACGGCCGCGGCTACGGCCACGGCCGCGGGATGTCGCAGTACGGCGCCCAGGGCGCCGCGCGCGAGGGGCTGAAGCACACCCAGATCGCGGAGTTCTACTACCCCGGGACGAAGTGGGGCCACGTGGGCGGAGACGTGAAGGTGCGGATCACCCGCAACACCTCCTCCGACGTCACCGTGCGGGCCCGGAACTTCCTGCGGGTGCGCGACCTCAAGGCCGGCAGGACCTGGATGCTTCCCGGCAACGGCGCCACGCTGTGGCGCCTGACCACCGACGCGAAGCGTCGCACCGTGGTGCAGTTCAAGGGCAAGGGAAAGGCCGCCTGGAAGCGCTGGAAGACCTTCGGGGGAGAGGCGCAGTTCGCGGCCGCCGGCCGCCCGATCACCCTGGTCACCTCCAGCGGTGACGTCGCCTACCGCGGCCGGCTGCGCTCCGCCGCCCCCGACTCCGGCAGCCGCACCCGCCACACGGTCAACCTGGTCTCGATGGAGAACTACCTGCGCGGCGTCGTTCCGCTGGAGATCCCGGCCTCCTGGCACCCCGAGGCCGTGCGGGCGCAGGCCGTCGCGGCGCGCACGTATGCGACGTACGAGCGCTCGCACCCGCTCGCCAAGCACTACCAGATCTGTGACACCACCCAGTGCCAGGTCTACGGCGGTGCCTCGGCCGAGCACCCGCTCTCCGACGCCGCGATCAAGGACACCCGCACCAAGATCCTGACCTACCGGGGCGAGGCCGCCTTCACCCAGTTCGGCTCCAGCAACGGTGGCTGGGCGGCCGCTGGCTCCATGCCCTACCAGGTCGCCAAGGAGGACCCGTACGACGGCTGGAGCGGCAACCCGGTCCACGCCTGGCAGGTCAAGCTGCCGGCCACGCAGCTGGAGCGGACCTGGCCGGCCCTGGGCACGCTGACCCGGATCAACGTCACCGAGCGCAGCGGCCACGGCGACTTCGGTGGTCGTGTCGTCGCCGTGACCCTGGTCGGCAGCAAGGGCAAGGTCCGCGTCAGCGGCGACCAGGTGCGCTCCGCCCTCGGCCTGCGCTCCAACTGGTTCGACTTCACCGTCGAGAAGAAGAAGCCGAAGGCCCGCAAGAAGTAGGGCTCAGCAGAGGTAGGGCTCAGCCCCGCGCGAGCGCCAGCCCGGCGGCACGCCCGGAGAAGATGCAGCCGCCGAGGAACGTCCCCTCGAGGGCGTTGTAGCCGTGCACCCCGCCGCCACCGAAACCGGCGACCTCGCCCGCGGCGTACAGGCCCGGGATCGGCGTGCCGTCAGCGGCGACGCACTGGCTGTCGAGGTTGGTCTCCAGGCCACCCAGGCTCTTGCGCGACAGGATGTTGAGGCGCACCGCGATGAGCGGGCCGTGGGCGGGGTCGAGGATGCGGTGCGGCTTGGCCACCCGGACCAGCTTGTCGGTGCGGGAGCGGCGCGCGTTGGCCATCACCATCAGCTGCACGTCCTTGCCGAAGTCGTTGCCGAGCTCGCGGTCGCGGGCGACGACCTGGCGCTCGACCTGGGCGAGGTCGAGCTCGGGGCCGCGGGTGATCTTGTTCATCCCGGCGACCAGGTCGGCCAGGTTGTCGGCGACCACGAAGTCCTCGCCGTGCTGCTTGAAGTCCTCGACGGGGCCCGGCGCCCCCTTGGCCAGACGTGACTGCAGCAGGAACTTGATGTCCTTGCCGGTCATGTCCGGGTTCTGCTCGGAGCCGGAGAGCGCGAACTCCTTCTCGATGATCGACTGGGTGAGGATGAACCACGAGTAGTCGTGGCCGGTCGCCAGGATCTGCTTCATCGAGCCGATCGAGTCGGCTCCGGGCACGCCGGACATGCCCTTGAGCCGGTTGCCGTGGGCGTCGAACCACATCGACGACGGCCCGGGCAGGATGCGGATGGCGTGGTCGGGCCAGACCGGGTCCCAGTTGTGGATGCCCTCGACGTAGGCCCACATCCGGTCGCGGTTGACGATGGTGGCGCCGGCCGACTCGGTGATCGCCAGCATCCGGCCGTCGACGTGGGCGGGGACGCCGCTGATCATGTGGCGCGGGGCCGGGCCCACGCGCTCGGTCGGCCAGTTCTGGCGCATCAGCTCGTGGTTGTGGCCGATGCCGCCGGAGGTGACCACGACGGCGCCCGCGCGCAGCTCGAAGTCGCCCACGGCGTCGCGGTTGGACTTCACGCCGCGCTCGGAGTCGTCCGGCGCGAGCACGGTGCCGCGTACGCCGACGACCGCACCGCCCTCGGTGAGCAGCTCGTCGGCCTGGTGGCGGAAGGCGAAGCGGACGAGGCCGCGCTGCTCGGCCGCCTCGACCGGCTCGAGGAAGACGCGGACGACCTCAGGTCCGGTGCCCCAGGTGATGTGGAACCGGGGGACCGAGTTGCCGTGGCCGTCGGCGCGCCCGTCGCCGCGCTCGGCCCAGCCGACGAAGGGGAGCGACTTGAGACCGAGGTCGTGCAGGTAGTCGCGCTTGGTCTCGTGCGCGAACTCCAGGTAGGCCTGCGCCCACCGCTGCGGCCAGAAGTCCTCGCCGCGGTCCGGGCCGTCGGTGCCGTCGCCGAGCCGGTCGAACTGGGCGCTGCCCATCCAGTCCTGGGTGGCCAGCTCGACCGAGTCCTTGATGCCCATCCGGCGCTGCTCGGGGGAGTCGATGAAGAGCAGCCCACCGAGCGACCAGTGGGCCTGACCGCCGAGGTTCTTGCGGTTCTCCTGGTCGAGGACGAGCACCCTCTTGCCGGCCTTCGCCAGCTCGTGCGTGGCCACCAGACCCGCCAGCCCGGCGCCGACGACGATGACGTCGGGGTGAAGTCGCTGTGGTCGGTGCTCATGGGGTCTCCTGCGGGGTGTCGGGCACGTAGCGGTGGACGATCATCTGGGCGAGCAGGGCCAGCGCCGCGTCGACGGTGCGGCCGGGAGCGCCCGGCTCCGAGGCGGGGTCGAGGGTGGAGAAGGCGAGGCCGTCGAGGAAGTTGACGACGAGGCTGAGCAGGGGAGCGCGCTCCTCGTCGGGCAGCAGGTCGCCCCACAGGTCGCCGGCAGTGGTGAGCATCTGCGCCTGGAAGGCCTGACGCGCCGGGAGCATGGCCTCGCGCAGCGCCGCGTCGGAGCGCGCCGCGACCAGCAGCTCGCGCCAGGTCTGGTTGGCGCGTGACAGCACGATGCTGCGCAGGTGGCCCAGGACGCGGGTCAGCTGCTCGACGTCGGCGACCGGCTCGTCGACGACGTCGCGGAACGCCGCCACGTTGGCCTCGGCCACGTGCTCGGCGGTGGCGACGAGCAGCGCCATCCGGGTGGGGAAGTGGCGGAAGAGTGCACCCTGGCTGACGCCGGCCTCGGCGCAGACCGCGGCGGTGGTGGTGCCGGCGTACCCCCGGTCGTTCAGGCAGTCGACGGTGGCGGCCAGGAGTCGGCCGATCGTGGCGTCGCGCCGTTGTGCCTGCGTACGACGCGGGGCGGTGGGGAGTGCTGGCACGCGGGAGAACCTAACATAGAGAGTGAGTGCTCGCTATGTGTCTGGTACGCCTTCCCGGAACCCTGGAGTTGATGCGGTGCTCTCGGCGTGTTGCCGCATCAACTCCACAGTTGCGGACAAATGGGACGAGGGCCGCCTCCCGCAGGAGACGGCCCTCGTCGGGACGGACGTACGTCAGTCCTTGAGCTCGCAGATGACCTCGCCGTTGCCGACGGTGGCGCCGACCTCGGCCGACAGGCCGGTCACGGTGCCGGCCTTGTGGGCCTTGAGCGGCTGCTCCATCTTCATCGCCTCGAGCACGACCACGACGTCGCCCTCGGCGACCTCCTGGCCCTCCTCCACGGCGATCTTCACGATGGTGCCCTGCATCGGGGAGGCGACGGCGTCACCGGAGACGGCCGAGCCGGCCTTCTTCGCGGCGCGCTTCGGCTTCTTGGCGGCACCGGTGGAGCCACCGCCGCCGAGGCCACCCAGGCCGGCCGGGAGGACGACCTCGAGGCGACGACCGTCGACCTCGACGGTGACCTTCTGGCGCTCGCCCGCCTCCTCGGTCTCGCCCGCCTCGCCGCCGAAGGGCTCGATGTCGTTGACGAAGTCGGTCTCGATCCACGTCGTGTAGACGTCGAAGGAGCCCTCGCCGGACTTGTTCGAGGCGCCGACGTAGGCCGGCTCGTCGAGGACCTTCTCGAAGAAGGGGATGATCGTCGGCATGCCGTCGACCTTGAACTCGCTCAGCGCGCGCTTGGAGCGGGCGATCGCCTGGGTACGGTCCTTGCCGCTCACGATCAGCTTGGCGACCAGCGAGTCGAAGGCGCCCGGAATGGTCTCGCCCTTCTCGTAGCCGGAGTCCAGGCGGATGCCGGGGCCGCTCGGCGGGGCCCACTCGGTGAGGGTGCCCGGAGCCGGCATGAAGTTGCGGCCAGCGTCCTCGGCGTTGATGCGGAACTCGATCGAGTGACCCTTGATCTCGGGGTCGTCGTAGCCCAGCTCCTCGCCCGCGGCGATGCGGAACATCTCCTGCACCAGGTCGATGCCGGTGACCTCCTCGGAGACGCAGTGCTCCACCTGGAGGCGGGTGTTGACCTCGAGGAACGAGATGGTGCCGTCGGCGGCCACGAGGAACTCGCAGGTGCCGGCGCCGACGTAGCCGGCCTCCTTGAGGATGGCCTTCGAGGACTCGTAGAGGCGCGCGACCTGCTCGTCGGTCAGGAACGGCGCGGGGGCCTCCTCGACGACCTTCTGGTGGCGGCGCTGGAGCGAGCAGTCGCGGGTCGAGACGACGACGACGTTGCCGTGCTGGTCGGCCAGGCACTGGGTCTCGACGTGGCGGGGGCGGTCGAGGAACTTCTCGACCAGGCACTCGCCGCGGCCGAAGGCGCCGACGGCCTCACGGGTGGCCGACTCGAAGAGCTCGGGGATCTCCTCCAGCGTGCGGGCGACCTTGAGGCCGCGACCGCCACCGCCGTAGACCGCCTTGATGGCGATCGGCAGGCCGAACTCCTTGGCCAGCGCGACGACCTCGTCGGCGTTCTCGACGGGGTCCTTGGTGCCGGGGGCCAGCGGGGCGTTCGCCTTCTGGGCGATGTGCTTGGCCTTGGCCTTGTCGCCGAGGGCGTCGATCGCCTCGGGGGAGGGGCCGATCCAGATCAGCCCGGCGTCGAGGACGGCCTGGGCGAACTGGGCGTTCTCGGCGAGGAAGCCGTAGCCCGGGTGCACCGAGTCGGCACCCGACTTCTTGGCGACCGCGATGATCTTCTCGATGTCGAGGTAGGACTCGGCCGGCGTCGAGCCGCCGAGGGCGTGTGCCTCGTCGGCCAGGCGGACGAAGAGGGCGTCGCGGTCGGGGTCGGCGTAGACCGCGACGGAGGCGATCCCGGCGTCCTTCGCGGCGCGGATCACCCGGACGGCGATCTCGCCTCGGTTGGCGATGAGGACCTTCTGCAAGCTCACTCGGACACTCCTGGTGGTTGGTGCCATGGCACTGGCGTCGAACTATCTGAGATTACCTGCCCCGGAGGCCTTGGCCGACCCCGGTCCTCTCCCCGGACGCGGGCCGCCGGGAGGGCTCCGCAGGGACCCGCCGAGGGGCGCTCCGGGAGAGCCACGACGCGAGGCGCCGTTGCAGCGGGCGCATCGCCACGCCGTACGCGATCCCGACGGCGAAGGAGGCGACCAGCGCCAGCCACGGGTGCCCGGCGTCCTCCAACGGCGGGTAGACCTGCCAGTGCGTGAGGTAGACGAAGAGCGAGTACGTCGCGAGCGGTGCCGTGACCCGGCCCACCGTCGCCGCGACCGGTCGCGGCACGGGCAGTCGGGGCGCCCAGATGACCAGCGCGATGCCGGCGACGACGACCGCCTCGCGGGCCAGGTCGCCGAAGAAGCCGACGGTCAGCGCGGCGGCCAGCACGGTGACCAGCAGACGGCGCGCCGTGGTGTCCGCGCGCGCCGCGAGCCAGCCGAGGGCGAAGAAGAAGGCGACGACACCGGTCGTGTAGCGCTCCAGGTCGCCGGCCTCCACGCCGACGCGGAGCAGGCGTACGAGGGCGGCGGCAGCCAGCACCGCGAGCGCGAAGCCGAAGGGGGAGCGGCGCTCCCAGCGGTGGAGCGCCGGCACCGCGACCAGGGCCACCGCCCCCAGCATGATCCAGACGAGCGCCTCGAGGAACCACAGCTGCCAGCGCACGTCCCAGGTGGCGGACCCCAGCGCCCCGTTGAGCATCAGCACGGTCGTGGCGTCGTAGCCACCCGGGCGCGTGGCCACGGCGCCGACCCAGATGACGGCAGGGAGCAGCAGCAGGCCCAGCGTGGTCAGTCCGTGCCGGATCCGGGTGGCCCGTATGGCCGAGCCCAGCTGGAAGCGCGCGAAGTTGAAGCCCGCCACGGCGAGCAGGAGGTGGGCGCCGCCCTGCCAGTCGACGAGGTCGACGTGGCTGGCGACGATCGCGACGATCGCCAGGGCGCGCAGCGTGATGGTGGTGTCGAGCCGTGCCTGGGCCGGTTCGGCGACCGCTTCCGCGGCGGGGGTCGTCGTAGGGGCCTCGGTCGGGGCGAGCTGCTCGGCGAGCTCGCCGAAGCTCAGGATGTGCCACTGCGCGGGCAGGTCCCGGCCGAAGCGGTCCTCGAGCTGCACGGCGAGCTCGACGTAAGACAGCGAGTCGCCGCCCAGCCCCACGAAGGAGTCGAGCGGGTCGGCGTCGTCGCGCCCGAGGACCTCGGCGGCGGCTTGCACGATCCACTGCTCCGGCGTGAGCGGCGCGTCGGAGGTGAGCGTCGGCGGCAGCGCGTCGGCGTCGAGGGCGGCCAGGCGTGCGAGTGCGCCGCGGTCGACCTTGCCGTTGGCCGTGCGGGGGAGCGCGGCGAGGTGGTGCACACGTACGGCGTGCGGCGGCACGTGGCAGATCTCCGCGACGGCCTCGGCCACGCCGCCGTGAGCGGGGCTGCCGGGTGAGGTGACGAAGGCGTGCAGGTGCTGGTCGGTGGCGACCATCTCCGCGGGGGTCCCGCGCGCCTCGAGCGCCGCCTCGACCGTGCCGAGGTCGAGCCTGAGCCCGAAGAGCTTGGCGAAGCGGCTGCGCCGGCCGACGACCTCGAAGAGCCCGTCGCGCTGGCGACCGAGGTCGCCGGTGCGCAGCCGGCCAGCTCGGCGCCCCGGGCGAGGTCGGCCGGGGTTGTGGCGTAGCCCATCATCACGTTGGGGCCGGTGTAGACGAGCTCGCCGACCTCCGGGTCGTCGCTCTCCGAGACCGGCTCCAGGCGCAGGTGTCCTCCGGGCACGGGGAGACCGATCGCCGTCGGGTGCGTGGTCGCGAGCTCCGGCGGCAGCCAGGCCATCCGCGCGGTGGCCTCGGTCTGGCCGTACATGACGACCAGGTCCCAGCCCTGTCGCTGCCCGCGCTCGGCCCACTCGACGACCCGCTCGGGCGCCATCCGCCCGCCAGCCTGGGTGACCTGGCGCAGGGACGCGGGGCGGCGCGCGTCGAAACCCAGCAGTGGAAAGCAGGTCGAAACGTGTGGGGCACCCCCGCGAACGAGGTGGCGCGGTGGCGTCGCGCCACGGCCCAGAACTCCTCGTCCACCACGCTGGCCTCGGTGAGCACGAGTGCGCCGCCGGCGAGCAGGTGGCTGTGGACCACCGAGAGGCCGTAGCAGTAGTGCAGCGGCAGGCTGGTGAGCGCGCGGTCGCCGTCGCCGAGGCCGAGGTAGTCGGCGATCGACTCCGCGTTGGCGGTCAGGTTGGTTGCCGAGAGCCGGACCAGCTTGGGTGAGCCCGTCGAGCCGGAGGTGCTCGACAGCATCGCCAGGTCGGGGTGCAGGTCGTGGGTGGAGGTGTCGCGGTGCACCACGTCACCGGCCTCGCTGCACTCGATGTCGACGTCGTACGCCGTCGCGAGCGGATGCCTGGCGGCTGCCGGGTCGCGCGGCGGGACGAGCAGGGAGACGTGCCCGTGCTCCACTGCGGCCAGGTGGGCGACCAGGGCGTCGAGGCGGTTGCCGCCCTCGATCAGGACGAGGCGTCGGGCCGGTCCCCACGACGCCGCGCGTCGGGCGACGAGGTCGGCAAGCTCGGCATGGGTCAGCTGCGTGCCGCCGGCGTCGAGCACGGCGACAGCGTCGTCGTGCTGCCCGAGCCGCAGCGCCCGTCCGCACAGAAGGGCGTCCATGGGCACAGCCTAGATGAGGAAAGCCTTGCCTAAGAAGTTGCGTCACGGATCAGACCGAGCACGCTCCCGCTCAGGCGGGGATGGTGTGCACCGGGCCCCGCACGCGGACCGCCACCCGGTCGCCGACGCGCGGGACCTCGGTGCCGTTGACCCGGGCGAGCAGCTCGCCCTCGCCGTGGGACAGGCGTACGGCAGCGTCGTGGCCGTAGTAGCTGACCTCGAGCACGGTGGCCACCGCGGCCACGTCGGAGTCGGGTTGCGCAGGCGTCAGCTCGACCTGCTCGGGCCGGACCACGGCCCGCACCTCGCCGGTCACGGGCGACTCGGTCGCGAGCGCGCCGAGCGGGCAGGTCACCGTGCCGCCGTCGGCGGTGCCGGCGACCACGTTGGCGCCCCCGACGAAGCGGGCGACCTCGGCGTCGGCAGGGAAGGCGTACGTCTCGAACGGGGTCGCCGCCTGCACCAGCCGCCCGGCCCGCATGGTCGCGACCTGGTCGGAGAGGCTCATGGCCTCGTTCTGGTCGTGGGTGATGAGCAGCCCGGTGGCGCCGGCGGCCCGCAGTGCGCGGACCACGGCCCGACCGGTGGTCTCCCGCAGTCCGGTGTCGAGCGCCGAGAAGGGCTCGTCGAGCAGCACCAGGTGGGGGCGCGGCGCCATCGCGCGGGCCAGGGAGACCCGCTGCTGCTGGCCGCCGGAGAGCTCGTGCGGCTGGCGCGAGGCCATCGCGTGCGGCAGCTCCACGAGGTCGAGCAGCTCGGCGATCCGGGCCGGCGTCCGCTCCGCGCGCGACAGCCCGAAGCCGATGTTGGCGGCCACGTCGAGGTGGGGGAAGAGCGCCCCCTCCTGCGGCAGGTAGCCGACGCGGCGCTGTTGGGGAGCGACCCAGGTCGACGGCCCGGCGACGACGCGGTCGTCGAAGGCGATCTCGCCGGCGTCGGGGCGCAGGAAGCCGGCGATCAGCCGCAGCAAGGTCGTCTTGCCGCAGCCCGAGGGGCCGAGCACCGCGGTGAGCGACTGGTGCGGGACCGTCAGGGTGAGCTCCTTGACGGCCTCGACGGTGCCGAACGACTTGGAGACGCCGCGCAGGTGCAGGGTGGTCACGACTCGTGCCTTCTTTCGCGGATCAGCAGCAGCGTGGCGGGGATCGAGATCAGCACCAGCAGCAGGGCGTAGGGAGCGGCCGCGCCGTAGCGCATGTCGGAGGAGGCCGACCAGAACTCGGTCGCCAGGGTGCTGGTGCCGATGGGGGAGAGCATCAGGGTGGCGGTGAGCTCGGTGGAGACGGCCAGGAAGACCAGGGCAGCGCCGGCGCCGAGGCTGGGGGCGATCAGCGGCAGGGTCACCCGGCGCAGGACCGCGAGGCGGCTGTGGCCCAGCGAGGCGGCGACGTCGTCGAGCAGCACCGGGGCCTGCTCGAGGCCTGCGCGCACCGAGACGGTGGCGCGGGGGAGGAAGAGGATGACGTAGGCCAGGACCAGCAGTCCGGCGGTCTGGTAGAGCGGCGGTACGACGCGCAGCGAGACGGTGACCAGGGCCAGGCCCACGACGATGCCGGGCAGGGCGTTGGCGACGTAGCTGCTGCGCTCGACCAGCGTGGCCCAGCGGCCACGGACCCGCACGGCGAGCCACGCCACCGGCAGCGCGCACAGAGTGGCGGCCACCGCACCGGCCGCGGCCAGTGCGACCGTCGAGGCGACCGCAGCGCCGATCTCGTCCAGCGGGAACTCGGTCGAGGAGCCGACCCGCAGCCAGTGCAGCAACGAGTACGCCGGGACGCCGACCGCGAGGGCGACCAGGACGACGGTGGCCAGGGTCGCGGGCCAGCGCAGCGGGCCCAGGCGTACGGGCTCGGAGCGGCGGGCCACGCCACCGCCGAGCCGGGCGAAGCGGCGCTGCCCCCGCAGCCGCAGCTCGCCGACCAGCAGCAGGAGGCACAGGAGCACGAGCACGCTCGCCAGCATCGGCGCTGCCGAGCCGTTGTAGGTGGAGCCGTACTGGTCGTAGATCGCGGTGGTGAAGGTCGGGAAGCGCAGCAGCTGCAGCGCGCCGAACTCAGCCAGCAGGTGCAGGCCGACCAGCAGCACGCCGCCGAGGAGGGCGGGGCGCAGCTGCGGCAGCACGACGGTCGCGAAGCTGCGCAGGCGCGAGTGGCCCAGCGCCCAGGCGGTCTCCTCGAGCGCGGGGTCGAGGCCGCGCAGCGTCGCCACCACGGGCAGGTAGACCAGGGGGTAGTACGAGAGCGTGATGACCAGCCAGCTGCCCCAGAAGCCGACCACCGAGGGGTTCAGCGAGATCCACGCATAGCTGTTGACGAAGGCCGGCACCGCCAGCGGTGCCACCAGCAGGGCGTGCAGCCACCGGGCGCCGCGTACGTCCGTGCGCTCGACGACCCAGCCCAGCGTGACGCCGAGGGCGGCGGTCGAGGCCATGGTCGCCACCGTCAGGCCGATGGTGTTGCGCAGCAGCTCGCCGATGCGCGGTCGTACGAGGAGCTCGTACGCCTCCACCGGCCCGGTCGCGACCGCGGACGCGACGACGTAGCCGAGCGGGATGAGCGTCAGCAGTGCGACGACCAGCCCGGCGACGTGGGCGAAGGAGAACGTCCGCGTGGCCCCGGAGGTGGGGCGCGCGAGGGACGTACGCGGGGTGGCGCTCAGAGGAGTCCGGCCTCCGTCATCAGGTCGACCACGGCTGGGCCGTTGAGCGACGCGACGTCGACGGTCGGCGGCTCGAGCTCGTCGAACGGCTTCACCTCGGCCGGCAGGGAGGCCTCCGGGTTGAGCGGGTACTCGAGGGCGTAGGACTCCGCCATCGCCTTCTGGCCCTGCGGTCCGGTGAGGAACTCGACGAACTTCTGGGCGTCGTCCTGGTTCTTGCTCGACTTCAGGACGCCCGCGCCGGAGACGCTGAGGAAGGCGCCGGGGTCCTGGTCGCCGAAGAAGTGCAGGGCGGAGCTGTCGGAGTTCTCGCCGGCCTCGGCCTGGTCGCGGTACCAGTAGTAGTGGTAGGCGATGCCGGCCTCGACCTCGCCGGAGTTGACCGACTTGAGCACGACGAGGTTGTTCTGCAGCTCGACGCCGTTGGCCTTGAGCCCGGCCAGCCAGGTGCGGGTGGCCTCCTCGCCCTCGAGCTCGAGGACGGCGCTCACGATGGCCTGGAAGTCGGCGCCGGTGGGGGAGAAGGAGATCCGTCCCTTCCACTCGGGCTTCGCGAAGTCGAGGATCGAGGCGGGCATGTCGGCGGCCTTGGCCTGGTCGGTGTTGTACATGACCACCGTGGAGCGGGCGATGAAGCCGGTCCAGTTGCCCGAGGAGGGCACGTACTGCTCCGGGATCGGGGCCTTCGCGGCGTCGGAGACGGGGGCGAAGAGGTCGGCGTTGTCGACGATGCTCATCGCGGGGGAGTTCTCGGTGAGGAAGACGTCGGCGGGTGAGCCGTCGCCCTCGGCCACCAGCTGGTTGGCCAGCTCGAGGTCCTTGCCGTTGCGCAGCTCGACGTCGAGGCCGGTCTCCTCCTCGAAGATCGGCACGATCTCCTCGAGCAGCTCCTGGTGCTGGGCGTTGTAGACGACCAGGTCGGGCTCGTCGCTGCACCCCGCGAGCAGGCCCGCGGTGAGGGCCAGGGAGGCGAGCGTGGCGGCTAGGCGCTGGGGGGACCGAGAGTGCATGCGACGTCCTTCGATGGAGGTAAGGCTTTCCTACTTTAAGCCCGGCCCGTGGCTCCGGACGACGAGGTCCTGAGGTTGGTCGATCCAGTCCCTCGGAAGTGGTTAACAATCACTAACCTCTCGGGTTAGTGTGACCTGCATGACCTACGAGTTGTCCCGTGAGCACGAAGAGTTCCGCCGCACCGTCCGCGACTTCGCCGAGGCCGAGATCGCTCCCCACATCGCCCAGTGGGACCGCGAGCACCACTTCCCGACCGACGTCGTGCAGAAGATGGGCGCGCTCGGGCTGATGGGCCTCACGGCGCCGGAGGAGTTCGGCGGTGCCGGCCTGGCCGGCGAGGACGGCGGCTTCACCAGCCTCTGCCTGGCGATCGAGGAGATCGGTCGCGTCGACCAGGCCATGGGCATCACCCTCGAGGCCGCGGTGGGCCTGGGCATCAACCCGATCCTGACCTACGGCACCGACGAGCAGAAGCAGACCTGGCTGCCCGACCTCGTCGCCGGGCAGCAGCTCGCCGGCTTCGGCCTCACCGAGCCGGGCGCGGGCTCCGACGCCGGTGCCACGCGTACGAAGGCAGAGCTCGTCGACGGCGAGTGGGTCGTCAACGGCGCCAAGCAGTTCATCACCAACTCGGGCTCCGCGATCACCTCGGTGGTCACCGTCACGGCCCGCACCGGCGAGCGCGCCGACGGTCGCCCGGAGATCTCGACGATCATGCTGCCGTCGGGCACGCCCGGCTTCACCGCCGAGAAGGGCTACGACAAGCTCGGCTGGCACGCCTCCGACACCCACCCGCTGACCTTCGTCGACGCCCGGGTCCCGGAGTCGCACCTGCTCGGCGAGCGGGGCCGCGGCTATGCGCAGTTCCTGGCCACGCTCGACGACGGCCGCGTGGCCATCGCCGCCCTGGCCGTCGGCTGCATCCAGGCCTGCCTGGACATGTCGCTCACCTACGCGGGCGAGCGCCAGACCTTCGGCGGCCCGATCGGTCGCAAGCAGGGCGTCGCCTTCCAGATCTCCGACCTCCAGGTCATGCTCGACGCCTCGCGCCTGCTGACCTACCGCGCCGCCGCGCTCAAGGACCGGATGGACGCCGTGGTGGTCGGTGGCGGCCAGCTCTCCACCGCGATGGTGGCCGAGTTCAAGCAGGCCGCCGCGGTGGCCAAGCTCTACTCGACCGAGTCGGCCGTGACGGCCACGCGCATCGCCACCCAGGTCTTCGGTGGCTACGGCTTCATGGAGGAGTACCCGGTGGCGCGCTTCTACCGCGACGCCAAGGTCCTCGAGATCGGCGAGGGCACTTCGGAGGTGCAGCGCATGCTGATCGCCCGCGGCCTCGGCCTGCCGGTGGAGTGACCCGCGTCCGGGTCGCTCGACCTGACGAACGATAGGCAAGTCGTCGGCTGCCATGGTGTGCGGATAGCATCCCCTCCATGCGCAGCCGACGCCTCGCGGCCGAACTGAGCAAGTTCCTGACCGTCGGTGCTGTCGCCACTGCGGTGGCGTTCGTGCTCTTCAATGCCCTCGTCCATGGTTGGTCGCCCGACGTCGACCCGCCGCTGAACGACCAGCCTCAGCTGGCCTACGTCCTGGCCAACCTGGTCGGCATGGTCGTCAGCTTCCGCGGCACCCGCGACTGGGCGTTCCGCACCCGCGACGTCCGCCACCCCGACGGGGGTCGCACGGCGTTCGTGGTGATCAACCTCGTCACGATGCTGATCCCGATGGCGTTCCTGTGGTTCAGCCGCGCGGTGCTGCAGCTCGACGACCCGCTCTCCGACAACATCGCCGCCAACGTGCTCGGCCTGGGGGCCGGCACGGCGGTGCGTTTCCTGCTGCTGCGCCAGTACGTCTTCCCGAAGCTGGCGCCCACGTCGTACGACACCGCTCCCGACACCGCCTCCTGACACCGCCTCCTGACACCGCCTCCTGACGCCGCTGCCGTCGCGCAGCGAGCGTCAGCCGCGGTTCCACAGTTCGGTCCAGGAGTGGCCGAGCTCGGCGACCATCAGACGTACGACGGGCAGGCTCACGCCGACGACGTTGTGCGGGTCGCCCTCGATGCCGCTGATGAACGCGGCGGCGTACCCCTCCAGCGTGAAGGCGCCGGCCACCCACAGCGGCTCGCCGGTGGCGACGTAGGCGTCGACCTCGGCGTCGCTCACGTCGGCGAAGTGCACGGTCGTGCTCGCGACCCGGGTGAGCACCCGCCCGGTGGCGGTGTCGGCGAGCGCGTGGCCGGTGTGCAGCACGCCGGAGCGCCCGCGCATCGCCTGCCACCGCTCGCGGGCGACCTCGGCGGAGCCGGGCTTGCCCAACGCCTCCCCGTCGAGCTCGAGCACCGAGTCGCAGCCGAGCACCAGCGCCCCGGCGGGCACGTCGGCGTGGTCGAGCACGGCGCGGCACTTGAGCTCGCCCAACGCCTCCGCGAGCGGGACGGGGGAGAGGTCGCCGAGCTGCTCCTCGTCGACGCCGGAGACGATGACGACGGGCTCGATGCCGGCCGTGCGCAGGGTCTTGAGCCTGGCCTCCGACGCCGAGGCCAGGACGAACGGGGCGCTCACAGCTGGGCCAGCGCTGCGCGCAGCGGGTCGAGGCCCAGCGAGCCCAGGTCGAGGGCGTCGCGGTGGAACTGCTTGAGGTCGAAGGCGTCCCCGGCGCGGGCGCGCGCCTCGTCGCGGGCCTCGAGCCAGATCCGCTCGCCGACCTTGTAGGAGGGCGCCTGGCCCGGCCACCCGAGGTAGCGGTTGACCTCGAAGACCAGCGTCGGGTCGTCCATCTGGGAGTGCTGGCGCATGAACTCCAGGCCCAGGGCCGGTGTCCAGCGCTCGCCCGGGTGGAAGCCGAACGGGTTGTCGCGGGGGATCTCCAACTCGAGGTGCATGCCGATGTCGACGATGACGCGGGCGGCGCGCAGGGCCTGGCCGTCGAGCATCCCGAGCCGGTCGGCGGGGTCGGCCAGGTGGCCGAGGTCGTCCATCAGCCGCTCGGCGTACAGGGCCCAGCCCTCGCCGTGGCCGGAGACCCAGCACATGGTGCGCTGCCAGCGGTTGAGCTTGTCGGCGCGGTAGGCCGCCTGCCCGACCTGGAGGTGGTGGCCCGGCACGCCCTCGTGGAAGACGGTGGTGACCTCGCGCCACGGCGTGAAGGAGTCGATGCCGTCGGGCACCGACCACCACATCCGGCCGGGGCGGGAGAAGTCCTCCGACGGGCCGGTGTAGTAGATGCCGCCGTCGTTGGTCGGCGCCAGGCAGCACTCGATGCGGCGGATCGGCTCGGGGATGTCGAAGTGCACGTCGGCCAGCTCGGCGACGGTGCGGTCGGCCAGCTCCTGCATCCACTGGCGGAAGGGCTCGCGCCCCTCGATCCGCCGCGCCGGGTCGGCGTCGAGCGCCGCGACGGCCTCGGTCAGCGTGGCGCCCGGCAGGATCCGGTCGGCGGTGGCGGCCATGTCGTCGCTGATCCGCTTGAGCTCCGTCCAGCCCCAGGCGTACGTCTCCTCGAGGTCGATCCGCGCGCCGAGGAAGGCCTGCGAGGCCAGTGCGTAGTGCTCACGACCCACGGCCTCGTTGGTGCGGCCCTGCGGCGCCATCTCGTCGTCGAGGAAGAGGCCGAAGTCGGCGAAGGCGCGCGAGGCCCGGCTGGCCGCCGCCTCCAGCCGCGTACGCAGCGTGCCCGACGCCTCGCTGCGGGCGACGAGGCCGGCGAAGAAGTCGCCTCCCGTGCCGACCTGCCCCGTCCAGCGCTCGACCTGGGCCGCGACCTCGGTGTACTGGCGCGCCGCCGCGACCCGGCCCTTGGCCGCCTCGTCGCCCAGCGTGACCCGGTAGCCGGTGAGGGTCTCGGGGATCGCCTCCAGCCGTGCAGCGATGGTCGCCCACGCCTCCTCACCCTCGGTCGGCATCAGGTCGAAGACCTCGCGGATGCTGTGCAGGCCGCTGCTGATCACGGAGAAGTCGCTGCGCTCGTAGCCGGCCCTGGACAGCGCCCGCTGCAGGCCCAGCCGCTCCAGGAAGGCGTCGCGGGCGACGGCCTCGCGGGCGTCGGTCGGCGACGCGGCCTCGACCGCGGCGTACGCCCGTGCCGCCAGCTCGTCGCGGGCGTCGAAGCCCTCGGGGGAGAGGTCGGTGAGCGCGTGGTCGTGGCCCTCGACGCCGAAGTAGGTGGCGGCGACCGGGTCGAGCGCGGCGTAGTCGTCGACGTAGGCGTCGCTGAGGGCGTCCACGGGACGCGAGGTCTGCGAGAGGTTCTGCTCAGTCACGCCGCGAGCCTAGTGCGGAGCCGCCGAGGCGGAAATGCCACGTCGCCGGCCCGCAGGGAGCGGACCGGCGACGTGGGTGGAGCAGGGGTGGATCAGCGCGGCATGGCGCTGGCGCGCCACCCACCCAGGCCGTGGGGCAGGGTGCGGCGGGCGCTGCGCTCGGGGGCCGACCACTGGGAGCGGGGGCGCTTCGGCGCGGGCGCCTGGCCACCGCCCATGGCGGAGAAGACGGCCACCAGTGCGGCGATCTCCTCCGGCGTGGCGTCGGGGTTGACGACTCGCAGCACCGGGGCGGCAGGCGCCGCGGTGGCGGGGGTCTCCGTGCTGTCGGGGGTCTCGTCAGCCATCAGAGCGGGATGTTCCCGTGCTTCTTGGCCGGGAGGGTTTCCCGCTTCGACTTGAGCAGGCGCAGCGCGCGAACGATCTCGGCACGGGTCTCGTGCGGCGGGATCACCACGTCGACGTAGCCACGCTCGGCGGCGACGTACGGGTTGGCCAGCGTGGTCTCGTACTCGTCGATCAGCTCGGCACGCTTCGCCTCGACGTCACCGCCCTCGTCCTCGACCTTCTTGAGGGTCTTGCGGTGCACGATGTTGGCCGCGCCCTGGGCACCCATGACGGCGATCTGCGCGGTGGGCCACGCGATGTTCATGTCGGCGCCGAGGTGCTTGGAGCCCATGACGTCGTAGGCGCCGCCGTAGGCCTTGCGGGTGATCGTGGTGATCAGCGGGACGGTGGCCTCGGCGTAGGCGTAGATCAGCTTGGCGCCGCGGCGGATGATGCCGGTCCACTCCTGGTCGGTGCCGGGCAGGAAGCCGGGCACGTCGACGAAGGTCAGCACCGGGATGTTGAAGGCGTCGCAGAAGCGCACGAAGCGGGCGGCCTTCTCGGAGGCGTCGATGTCGAGCGTGCCGGCGAACTGCATCGGCTGGTTGGCGACGACGCCGACCGGCGAGCCCTCGGCCCGGCCGAAGCCGACGATGATGTTGGGCGCGAAGAGCTCCTGGACCTCGAGGAAGTCCTCGTCGTCGACGACGGCCTTGATGACGTCGTGCATGTCGTAGGGCTGGTTCGGCGAGTCCGGGATGATCGTGTCGAGCGAGCGGTCCAGGTCGGTCAGCTCGAGGTCGGCGACCTCGTCGTACGTCGGGAGCTCGTCGAGGTTGTTCTGCGGCAGGTAGCTGAGCAGCGCCTTGACGTACTCGATCGCGTCCTCCTCGTCGGAGGCCATGTAGTGGGCGTTGCCCGACTTGGTGTTGTGCGTGCGCGCACCACCGAGCTCCTCCATGGAGACGTCCTCGCCGGTGACGGTCTTGATGACGTCGGGACCGGTGATGAACATCGCCGAGGTCTGGTCGACCATGATCGTGAAGTCGGTGACGGCCGGCGAGTAGACGTGGCCACCGGCGCAGTTGCCCATGATCAGGCTGATCTGGGGGATGACGCCGGAGTTGTGGACGTTGCGCTTGAAGATCTCGCCGTAGAGACCCAGCGAGACGACACCCTCCTGGATGCGGGCGCCGGCGCCCTCGTTGATGCCGATGATCGGGGAGCCGGTCTTGATGGCCAGGTCCATGATCTTCGTGATCTTCTCGCCGTAGACCTCGCCCAGCGAGCCACCGAAGACGGTGAAGTCCTGGGAGAAGACGCAGACCTGGCGGCCGTTGACCGTGCCGTAGCCGGTGACGACGCCGTCGCCGTAGGGGCGGGTCTTCTCCAGGCCGAAGGCGGTGGAGCGGTGGCGGGCCAGCTCGTCGATCTCGACGAAGGAGCCCTCGTCGAAGAGCAGCTCGATGCGCTCGCGGGCGGTCTTGCGACCCTTGGCGTGCTGCTTCTCGACGGCCTTGGCAGATCCGGCGTGGACGGCCTCGTCGATGCGTCGCTCAAGGTCCGCGAGCTTGCCCGCGGTGGTGTGGATGTCGATCTCGGGCTGTTCGTTCTTCTCGGCGCTCACCGGTCAGGTCTCCTCGGCTGTGCTGGGCGGTCTGCACGGGCAGGGGGTCTTCCCCCACGCTCGTGCCGCGGGTCGGAGGTGTGTCCGACGCGCAACTAGGCCAATCTAATGCCCATGTCCGACGCATCCGCACCGCGCCCAGCCCTCGATCCCGAGCAGTTCCTCACGCTGCCCGCGCCCCTCCACGTCGAGATCGTCGAGGAGACCGGGTCGACCAACGCGCTGGCCGCCGAGCGCGCCCGCGCCGGCGCCCCCGAGGGCCTGGTCGTCGTGGCCGAGCACCAGACCGCCGGACGCGGTCGGCTCGACCGGGTCTGGGAGGCCCGGCCCGGGCTCGGGCTGACCTTCTCGATCGTGCTGCGCCCCGACCTGCCGATCACCGCCTGGACCTGGATCCCGCTGCTGACCGGCTACGCCCTGCACGCGGCGCTGGCCGACCGGATCCCCGAGGTGATGCTGAAGTGGCCCAACGACGTACTCGTCGGCGACCACAAGATCTCCGGCATCCTGGTCGAGCGGATCGAGACCCCCGAGGGGCCGGCCGCGATCATCGGCGTCGGGCTCAACGTCAACCAGGGGCTCGACGACCTGCCGACCGAGACCGCCACCTCGTTGCGCGTCGAGCTGGGGGAGACCTTCGACCGCGGCGACCTGCTGGTGCAGTTCCTGGGCTCCTTCCGGGCGCTGCTGCCGCTGCTCGAGCAGCCCGACGTCCTGCGGGCTGCGTACGTCGACGTCTGCTCCACGGTGGGGCGCACGGTCGACGTCCACCTGCCGGGTGGGGAGACCGTACGAGGTGAGGTGCTGGACCTCGACCAGTACGGCGCGCTGGTGCTCAGCACCGGCGAGGGCACCTTCACCGCGCACGCCGGTGACGTGGTGCACGTCCGACCGGCGACGTGAGCGCACGGCGCCGGGGTGGGGAGTGAGAGGATTCACTGCGTGGCCATCCCTGAGAAGCTCCTCAACGAGGGCGAGCACGTCGTCGTCCACACCCGATCGCACGCCAAGGCGCTGATCGGGCCGGTGCTCCTGCTCGTGGTCGTCGTCGCCGCGGTCGTGGGGGTCGGCTTCGTCGCCCCGACCGGCACCGCCGGCACCGTGCTGGGGATCCTGGTCGGCGTCGTGGCCGCCGTCGTCGTGCTGTGGTGGTTCGTGCGTCCGCTGATCGACTGGCTGACCACGACCTACACCTTCACCAACCGCCGCTTCATCGCGCGCTCCGGCTTCATCGCCAAGGAGGGCCGCACGATCCCGCTCAACCGGATCAGCGGCGTCGACTTCGAGATCGGCGTCATCGACCGGCTCTTCGGCTGCGGAACGCTGATCGTCAGCGACGCCAGCGCCGACGGGCGGGTCGAGGTCCACGACATCCCGCGCGTCGAGGAGGTCCAGCTGAAGGTCGCCGACGAGCTGCACCGTCTGGAGCGGGGCGACGACGGTGCCTGAGCGCCGACCGAGCCGCGACGAGCTGGCCGAGTCGATCCTCGGGGAGCACCAGGAGCTCTCCGCGCTGGACGTCGCCTCGGAGGCCGGCGTCACCGTCGCCCAGATCCGCCGCCTGTGGCGTGCGCTGGGCTTCCCCGAGGTCGACAACGAGAACGCGTTCACCCGCGGCGACGTCGACGCGGTGCTGAAGATCTTCTCCACCGTCGACTCCGGCACCCTCGACTTCGACATGGCCGTGGCCGTCACCCGGGCGCTGGGGCAGACCATGTCCAAGCTCGCCGACTGGGAGGTCGCGATCCTGGTCAACCGCGTCGAGCAGCTGGCCGCCGCGGAGGACGGCGGCTCGCGCATGTCCAACGCGCACCGCATGGTCGAGGAGGTCAACCCGGCCTTCGAGGAGCTCCTCATCTACGCGTGGCGCCGGCACCTGTCGGCGGCGGTGTCGCGGATGGAGGCGCTGGGCGCCAACGAGGAGGACCTGCACACCACCCACGTGAGCGTCGGGTTCGCCGACATCGTCAGCTTCACCGCGCTCAGCAACACCCTCGACGACGAGGGATCGGTGACCTGGTCGAGGTCTTCGAGGCCCGGTGCCACGACGTGGTCTCCACGGCCGGTGGCCGGGTGATCAAGTCGATCGGTGACGCCATCCTCTTCGTGGTGCCGACCGCTGCGGCGGCCATCGAGATCGGTGAGGGGATCATCCGGGTGATCGGGCGTGACCCGCGGATGCCGGACGTACGCGTCGGGATCTCGTCGGGCTCGGTCGTGACCCGCATGGGTGACGTCTTCGGGCCGCCGGTCAACATGGCCGCGCGCCTGACCGCGGTGGCCCGCCGCAACCGGATCATCGTGGACGCGCCGACCGCCGAGCTGCTGCCGGACATCTTCATCACCCGGCGCCTCCCGGCGCGCCCGGTGCGGGGCTTCGGCATCGTCGAGCCGCTGGCGGTCAGCCGCCGCTGACCTCTCCCGGCCCCGGCCCCGGCGGTCTGGACCACGCACCGTGGTTGCGCATTCCGGTCACCGTGCGCGTCGGGTTTCTCTACCTTTCGAGATGTGATCCAGGTACAGGATGTAGCGGTTGATCCCGTTGCCCGCAAGGTGTGGCGGCGGGGCGAGGAAGTGCAGCTCTCCCGTATGGAGTTCGACCTGTTGCACGCCCTCATCAAGAGCCCCGGTGAGGTCGTCACCCGTGACGAGCTCATGCGTGGGGTGTGGGGCGCGACGTTCTACACGTCGTCGAAGACCATCGACGTCCACCTCGGCTGGGTGCGTCGCAAGCTCGGCGACGACAGCCGCAACCCGAGCCTGATCAGCACCGTCCGTGGGCGCGGTCTGCGCTTCGAGGTGGGCAGCCAGTAGCGCGACCCGGGCGGCTAGGGTTCTCCCGTGCCCGAACCGCTTGCGCCCACCCTCGCTGTCATCGGTGGCGGTCAGCTGGCCCGGATGATGGCCCAGCCGGCCATCGCCCTCGGCCTGCCGCTGCGTCTGCTCGCGGAGGGTGAGGGTGTCTCCGCCGCCCAGGTGATCGTCGACCACGAGGTGGGCGACTACCGCGACCTCGACGCGTTGCGCCGGATCACGGCGGGCTGTGCGGTCGTCACCTTCGACCACGAGCACGTGCCGACCGAGCACCTGCACGCCCTGGAGGCCGACGGCGTCGCCGTGCGCCCCGGGCCGGGTGCCCTCGTGCACGCCCAGGACAAGGGCGTGATGCGCGCCAAGCTGGCCGAGCTCGACGTGCCGTGCCCGCGCAACGCCCTGGTCACCGACGTGGCCGAGGTGGAGGCGTTCGGCTTCCCGTGCGTGCTGAAGACGACGCGTGGTGGCTACGACGGCAAGGGTGTCTGGGTCGTACGCAGCGCTGACGACGCCGCGGAGGCCTTCGCCGTCGCTGCCGAGAGCGGTGTGCAGGTGCTGGCCGAGGAGCTCGTCGACTTCCGCCGTGAGCTGTCCGCGATCGTGGCGCGTTCGCCCAGCGGCCAGGCCGCTGCGTATCCCGTCGTCGCGACGCTGCAGGTCGACGGTGTCTGCGCCGAGGTCGTCGCCCCGGCCCCCGACCTCGACCCCGAGCTGGCCGGACGCGCCCAGCAGATCGCGCTCACGGTGGCGGGTGCCCTCGACGTGACCGGCATCCTGGCGGTGGAGCTCTTCGAGACCACCGACGGACGGGTGCTGGTCAACGAGCTGGCGATGCGTCCGCACAACACCGGCCACTGGACCCAGGACGGGGCGGTGACCTCGCAGTTCGAGAACCACCTGCGGGCCGTGATGGACCTGCCGCTGGGCTCGCCCGAGCCGCGCGCGAAGTGGTCGGTGATGGTCAACATCCTCGGTGGGCCCGACGACGCCGGACGGCTGTACGACGGCTTCCCGCACGTGATGGCGCGCGACCCGCACCTCAAGGTGCACCTGTACGGCAAGGACTGGAGGCCCGGCCGCAAGGTCGGACACGTGAACGCCTTCGGCGACGACCTCGACGACACCCTGGAGCGGGCCCGCCACGCGGCGGCCTGGTTCCGCGGAGACCTGGGAGACCACAGTGAGTGAGACCGCACCCGTCAGCACGCCGGTCAGCACGCCGGGCGGCCAGCCGCGCGTCGGCATCGTCATGGGGTCGGACTCCGACTGGCCCACGATGATGGCCGCTGCCGAGGCGCTCAAGGAGTTCGGCATCGCGTACGAGGCCGACGTGGTCTCCGCGCACCGGATGCCGGAGGAGATGGTGGCCTACGGCCGCGAGGCCCACGGCCGTGGACTCGAGGTGATCATCGCCGGTGCCGGTGGTGCCGCCCACCTCCCCGGGATGCTGGCGTCGCTGACGCCGCTGCCGGTCATCGGCGTCCCGGTGCCGCTGAAGTACCTCGACGGCATGGACTCGCTGCTCTCCATCGTGCAGATGCCCGCGGGCGTGCCGGTGGCGACGGTCTCGATCGGCAACGCCCGCAACGCCGGACTGTTGGCCGCCCGCATCCTCGCCACGGGTGACGCCGAGCTGACCCAGAAGATGCTCGACTTCCAGGTGTCGCTGCGCGACGCCGCGCACGCCAAGGGCGCGTCGGTGCGTGAGGCCGCGGCGAACCCGCGGCCGAAGCTCGGCTTCTGACCTCACCGGGGCCGCGGGGCAACCCGCGCGTCCCCGGGATTCCTTCCCGCGAGCAGGAGCAGAAGGGCCAGCACCGCCACAGCCATGCCCACCTCCAGGGGTACCGGAGGGTGGGGATGAGCTCGTGGAGCTGTGGCGACACAGACCTGACCCAGAGCGACGCCACGAGGAGCGCGACAGCGTTCAGTGCGACGCCGATCGGGGGCATCCGTCCAGCAGCACCGAGGACGCAGGTGGGGACGATCCACAGCGTGGCCAGGATGAACGGCAAGTGCACCAGGACGGTGATCCCGAAGGCCGTCCCGGGCTCGATGTCGTCCTCGGGGGCGAGTCGCACGCGGGGTGCGAGCTGGGCGACGACGGCGATCCCCACCCAGGCCGCCACCACCAGCAGTGACGCGAGCCGCACCGGGCCGCGCTGCGGCAGCGCACCCAGCGTCTGCCCGGACCGCCACCCACTTCGTACGACGGCCCACAGGACCGCGGCGGCCGCGAGGCCGCCGGCGGCTGCGGCCAGCGCGGTCGCGATGACGAGTGGTGGCTCCAGGCCCGGACGCACGAGGAAGGTGGTTTCGTCCCCCTGCGTCCAGAGGTGCCAGGCGGTCAGGCTGGAGACGACCGCGGTCACGCCGACCGGGATCAGCTCCAGCGCCGCGAGCGGGACGTACGCCAGCACGATCAGCGAGGCGACCCAGAAGGGGAACATCGTCGTGAGGTCCGCGGCGGCACGCCACTCCTCGATCGGCATCCGGGTGACGAGCTCGTACGACCGGGGCGCGACGAACAGGCCGTGACCCCACGCCAGCCAGGCAAGGGTGAGCGAGGTCAGGGCGAGCCTGTGCAGCAGCCGATCGGCGGCGGAGTGGTGTCCCATGGCGGGAGCGTCGCGGACTCCCCGCACGAGGTGGTGAGGATCAGGTGCGAAGTGTGTGTGGGTGGCGTGAAGGGCTCCGGGTCACGCAAGGGTCGGCGTTGGAACGCCGCTCAGATCGGTGGTGCCGTGCCGGTCGCGCCGGAAACGTTGCCCGTGCGGTGAGGTCCACCCGAAGACCCCGTTGGCTGGCGATTCCAGTTGCCAGGCGGTGTGGGTCTTCAACCGATGGTGGCTCCGGCAGAGCGTCGCAAGATTCTCGGTGAGCGTTGGCCCGGGTTGTGGTCGGCCTTCACCCGCGGCGTCGTGGTCGAACGGGACTACGTGGTCGACGTCGCAGCGTCGGCTGGGGCGGGTGCAGTGCGGGAAGACGCAGGTCTCGTCACGCAGCTGGACCTGGCGCCGGAGCCGGTCGGAGGGTGCGTAGCTCTCGGACGAGAGCGAGGCGTTCAGGTCGACGACCGGAGGATCCGAACATCGGTGTGGCTGGTGCCGGCCCAGCGGCGGACCTGCTCCAAGAGGATCAGCCGCTGGCGGTTCTCCAGCTGCCCCGTCGCTCCGAACGAGAGCGACTCGTCCGGCTCAAGGCCTGCGGTGAAGTGCAGGTGCAGGTCGACACGGCGCGCGGTGGTCCGCTCGACGATGTCGTCCGAGGCACCTGCGCCGGCGAGGTCGAGCGCAGTCTGGTGCCGAGCCAGCTCGCCGAGGGCGAGGGAGCGGCGTACGTCCAACGACTCCTCGCAGCCGGCGGCCTTCAACCCCGCGGCACCCGCGGCGACGGCCTGCTCCAGGTCGAGGGCGTCGGCGATGTCGAGCTCTGCGTGGACCTGCATCGTCTGCGCGAACGGGTCCCGCTCGCCGACGATCGTCACGTGCCGGCTGTCCGAAGGCACGTCGTCATCTTGGTCCGTGGCGAGGCCGTAGAGCTTCATGGCTCGTTCGATGAGCCGGTCGATCGCGGCGCGGCCCATCTTCTCGATGAACGGGGCGACCTGGGTGTCGATCCAGGCGACGCCCTCGGCCGGCAGCGCGGGGTAGGCATGGATCGTGGCTTCGGCCACGAGCCGGGCTCGCCACACCGGGACCTCGCCCGCGGTGACCCGTGCCCACAGCCGCGGCAGTCGGTGTGCGAGCTCGAGGGCGTGCCCGAACAGCTTCTTCGCCGAGTCGGTCGACAACCCCAGCGCAGCACCCAGGTGCGACGGCGTACTCGTTGACCTCCGGGGTCCCGTCACCGCTGATCGGCTCGATCCCGAACTGGCAGTGGAACGCGGCCGCGTCGTGTCCGTCCTCGGCGGCCGGATGTGCGACCGCCCACTCGTGGGCGATCACCAAGACGTCTGCCTCGGCACGACGGACGGCCGCACTGCGCTCACGCGCCAGTGCGACCAGGTCGCGGGGACTCGCCATCGGTTCGAACATACATTCGATTCTGGGGTGTGCGGCGGACTCGGGCCAACCCCTCATCCGGGGAGATCACCTGCAGGAGGCCACGCCCTCCGTCACGTGCTGCTCGGCGTCGTCATGGTTCTCGACCAGCCACAGGCTGTGGTCGTCGGTTGCGACGGGAATCGCGACAGTCGCGGCGTTCGCCGCTGCCGCGCGCTTCAGCAGGTGCTCGGCCGTCGCGACGATGGAGGCGTTCTCGTCCTCGTGGATCGCGAAAACGGCGCGCGGGAAGACGCTCGGATCGAGCGCGTCGATGTCGGCGGTGGCGACGACGGGGGAGATGGAGATGACCCCGCAGGCCTCGCCGTCGATGCGGGGCAGTGCGTTCCAGGTGGAGTCGTTGCCCATCGATGAGGCGACGAGAACGATCTCCTCGGCGCCCTCGCTGCGAGCAAGTGCCACGGCCGCTGCGACGTCGTCGGGCTCGGGGGCGAGGTCGTCGTCGCCGGGGGAGGAGCCCTGGCTGCGGCGGTCGAAGAGCAGCACGCGTGTGCCCGTCTCCTCGGCCAGGGCGTCGGCCCACGACAGCCAGTCGCAGAGCGTCTGCGAGGCACCATGACGCAGCGCCACGGTCGTACGCGCGCCCTTGTCGCCCACGCTCGCAGCACCCAGGGCGCGTCCGTCGCGCGCGGTGAGCGTCAGTCGCGAGGCCGAGTCGGGGACGTCGCCGCACTGGTCGGCGAGCGGTGCGTCGGCCGCGGTCGCGCGGTCACCTCGTACGGCGTCCCAGGCCTTCGGTCCGAGCCACGCCACCAGCGCTCAGGCTGCGACCGCGACGGCGGCCAGCGCACCCAGCAGGGGCGAGCGGCCGCGTCGCCGGATGCTCAGTGCCGTCCCCACTCGATGGCGGGGCAGGTGTCCATCACCATGCGTACGCCGGCGGCGGTGGTCCGCTCGTAGGCGTCCTGATCGATGACGCCCAGCTGGAACCAGACCGCCTTGGCGCCGATCGCCACGGCCTGGTCGGCGACCTCGCCGGCGAGCTCGGAGCGTACGAAGACGTCGACGACGTCGACCGGGAAGGGGATGTCGGCCAGCGTCGCGTAGCCCTGCTCGCCGTGGACGGTCGCGGCGGAGGGGTGCACGGGGACGATGCGTTTGCCGCGCTGCTGCAGCATCGCGGCGATCGCGTACGCGGTGCGTGACGGGTTCTCGGAGAGGCCCACGACGGCCCACGTCTCGGCCTCGTCGAGCATGAAGTCGATGTCGGACTGGTCCTGCCACGCGACGGTCATGGGCCGAATCTAGCGCGTGGGGGTCAACGGGGTCGTGCATCCGTTTCCAGCAAACGGTACTGAGTACCGTAGGATGCGGTATTGAGTTCCGCTCCCCCCATGAACCTCGACCCTGAGAGATGCGCATGAGCAACCCTGACTTCGACCTGTACCAGCTCTCCGAGGAGCACCGCGCGATCCGCGAGGCCATCCGGGCGCTGACCGACGCGAAGATCGCCCCGCACGCGGCCGACGTCGACGAGCAGGCGCGCTACCCGCACGAGGCCGCAGAGGCCCTGCTGGCCGCGGACTTCCACGCGCCGCACGTGCCCGAGGTCTACGGCGGTGCCGGTGCCGACGCGCTCGCCACCGTCATCGTCATCGAGGAGATCGCCCGTGCGTGCGTCTCCTCTTCGCTCATCCCCGCCGTCAACAAGCTCGGCTCGCTGCCCGTGCAGATCGCCGGCTCCGAGGAGCTCAAGGCGAAGTACCTCGGCAAGCTCGCGAAGGGCGAGGGCGGCTTCTCCTACTGCCTCTCCGAGCCCGACGCCGGCTCGGACGCGGGCGGCATGAAGACCCGCGCCGTGCGCGACGGTGACCACTGGGTGCTCAACGGCGTGAAGCGCTGGATCACCAACGCCGGTGAGTCCGAGTTCTACACGGTCCTGGCCCTCACCGACCCGGAGAAGAAGACCCGCGGCGGCATCTCCGCATTCGTGGTCGAGAAGTCCGACGAGGGCGTCTCCTTCGGCGCGCCGGAGAAGAAGCTCGGCATCAAGGGTTCGCCGACGCGCGAGGTCTACCTCGACAACGTGCGCATCCCCGCCGACCGGATGATCGGCGCCGAGGGCACCGGCTTCGCGACCGCGATGAAGACCCTCGACCACACCCGCGTCACGATCGCCGCCCAGGCCGTCGGTGTCGCCCAGGGTGCGCTCGACTACGCGCTCGAGTACGCCAAGGAGCGCAAGCAGTTCAACAAGTCGATCGCCGAGTTCCAGGGCCTGCAGTTCATGCTCGCCGACATGGGCATGAAGGTGGAGGCCGCGCGCCAGATGACGTACGCCGCCGCCGGCCGCTCCGAGCGTGGCGACGACGACCTCACCTTCTTCGGCGCCGCGGCCAAGTGCTTCGCCTCCGACGTGGCCATGGAGGTCACCACCAACGCCGTCCAGGTGCTCGGTGGCTACGGCTTCACCCGCGACTACCCGGTCGAGCGGATGATGCGCGACGCCAAGATCACCCAGATCTACGAGGGCACCAACCAGGTGCAGCGCATCGTGATGGCGCGCCAACTGCTCGCGGGCGTGCAGTCGGAGATCTGAGCTTCGTACGCTGCACGACGGGCGGCCGGTCATCTGACCGGCCGCCCGTCGTGCGTTCTTGAACGTGACTCAGATGTCCACCGCGGCGTGCTTCCCCGACGGCGGGTCGCCGGTGATCGCGGCCTTGGCCAGCCCGACGACGCGGGCGACGGGGTTGCCGCCGTCCCAGTACTCGCCCTCGTCGACGTGCACGTCGAGGATGACGTTGTCCGGGTCCTCGGGCTCACCGGCGTAGGCCTCGTTGAGGCGGTCCCAGAGCTCGCGCTTCTGCTGGACGTCGCGCGAGACGGAGCCGGTGCCCGACAGGGAGACGTAGTTGCCGCCGTCCATGAAGGCCAGGTTGACCTGCTTGCCCTCGCTCTCGGGGGTGACGGTGTTGCTGTCCTGGGTGATGAACCTCAGGGTCCAGCCGTCCACCTCCTGCACGGTCATCGGCCGGCTGGTCAGCGTGCCCTCGGCCGTCGCGGTCGTGAACATCACGAAGCGCTGCCCCTCGACGCGCTTGCGGAGCTCGGCCTTGGCCTCGTCGTGGTCGGTCATGGGGTCCTCGATCCTGTCGTGGGGGGGTCCTGGATCGATTACCCCGGGTGGGCGAGGTTCACGCTTCGCGGGCGTGGGTTCATTTTCAGCACTGTCGGGAACTCGCCGTATTCTTGGGGCGTTGCGTCACCAGACGCCCCTCTGACAGATGAGAAATGGAACCTCCCCATAGTCCCGGGCCCGAGCCCGCGGCAGCACATGTACATGTCCTGACGACGGGCACGGGCGTGCTCGCAGCGGGGGAGGGCCGATGACTGTCCTCTCCCTCCTCCTCGGAATCCTGGTGATCGTCGCGATCACCGCCCTCACTGCGTACTTCGTCGCGCAGGAGTTCGCCTACATGGCGGTCGACCGCTCCCGGCTCGGCGCTGCCGCCGCGGCCGGTGACGGCTCCGCCAAGCGTGCGCTCGCGGTCACCCAGCGCACCTCCTTCATGCTCTCGGGTGCCCAGCTCGGCATCACGGTCACCGGCCTCCTCGTCGGTTACGTCGCCGAGCCGCTGGTCGGCCAGGCGCTCGGCGAGATGCTCGGTGGGGTCGGCGTGCCGACCGCCGTCGGCGTCGGCGTCGGCACCGTGCTCGCCCTGGCGCTCTCCACCGGCGTGCAGATGGTCTTCGGTGAGCTCTTCCCGAAGAACCTCGCCATCGCGCGGCCCGAGCCCGTGGCTCGCTGGCTCGCCGTGTCGACCACGCTCTACCTCAAGCTCTTCGGCTGGCTGATCTGGATCTTCGACCAGTCGTCCAACCTGCTGCTCAAGGCGCTCGGCATCGAGCCGGTGCACGACGTCGAGCACTCCGCGACCCCGCGCGACCTGGAGGCCATCGTCGAGCGCTCACGCGACTCCGGCGACCTCAGCCCCGCGCTGTCGCTGCTCCTCGACCGGATCCTCGACTTCCCCGACGAGACCGTCGAGCACGCGATGATCCCGCGCGTCCACGTCGACCACCTCGACCCCGAGGCCACCCTGGCCGAGATCCGGATCGAGATGAGCGGTGGCCACTCGCGCTACCCCGTCATCGACGACGAGGACCAGGTCATGGGTCGTCGACCTCATCGACGTGATGACGGCGACCGACGAGCGGCTCACCGCAGCCGACCTCGTACGCCCGCCGCTGCTGATGCCGACCCTGATGATGCTGCCCGAGGCAGTGCAGGAGTTCGCGCTCACGAAGCAGCAGATGGCCTGCGTGCTCGACGAGTACGGCGGCTTCGCCGGTGTCATCACCATCGAGGACCTCGCCGAGGAGCTCGTCGGTGAGATCACCGACGAGCACGACTCCGACGCCGCCGAGCTGCAGGCCGTGGCCGCCGCCGACGGCACCTGGATCGTCTCCGGCTCCACCCCGGTCGACGAGGTCGAGCGCGCCATGGACCGAGACCTCCCCGAGGGCGACTACGAGACCCTCGCCGGCCTCTTCATCGCCACCCACGGCCGCCTGCCCGAGGTCGGCACCACGGTCGCCCTCGACCTGGGCGAGGACCTCGGACGCCTCCCCGGCGAGGACCCGAGCGTGCGCCAGGTCGAGATGGAGGTCGTCGAGCTCGACGGCCACGTCCCCGGACGCATCCGCCTCACCCTGCTCGACGAGGACGGCCACCCCTACGAGCGCTCGGCCGCACGCGTCGAGGAGCTCGAGCACGCCATGACCCTGCCGAGCGACGACCAGCCCGACCCGGAGGCCGATGCGGCCCCGGTCGCGGCGACCGAGAAGGAAGGCGAGGCCTGATGGAGAACGCCTGGGTGGTGACCGCAGTCACCGTGCTGATCATCGGGTTGTCCGCCTTCTTCGTGGCGGTCGAGTTCGCCCTCATCTCCGCGCGCCGCAACCGGCTCGAGGAGAAGGCGGCCACCAGCCGCTCCGCCCGCGCTGCCCTGCGCAGCTCCGGTGAGCTGACGCTGCTGCTCGCCGGCTCGCAGCTCGGCATCACCGTCTGCACGCTGGCGCTCGGTGCGATCACCAAGCCGGCCGTGCACCACTGGCTGACGCCGCTCTTCGAGTCGTGGGGCATCGCGATGTGGGTCGCGGACGCCGCAGGCTTCGTGCTGGCGCTGGTCATCGTCACCTTCCTCCACCTCGTGGTCGGCGAGATGGCTCCCAAGTCGTGGGCCATCGCCCACCCCGAGACGTCGGCCACCGTGCTGGCGATCCCGATGCGGGGCTTCATGTGGCTCACCCGGCCCCTGCTGCGCGCCATGAACGGGATGGCCAACTGGATGCTGCACAAGGTCGGCGTCGAGGCGACCGACGAGATCGAGGCCGGGCAGAACCCCGACGCACTGCGGGTGCTCGTCGAGCACTCCGCCGAGGTGGGCTCGCTCGACGAGACCTACTCGGCGCAGCTCACCGGGGCGCTGGAGCTCGACCGGCTCACGCTGGGTGACCTCGTACGCCGTGGGCGGATGACCGCCGTGCCCGTCGGCGCCACGGTCGCCGACGCGCAGCGTCAGTCGTTGGCCACCGGCCACCTGCGCATCCTGGTGGGGGAGCCCTCCTCGATCGCGGGCATGGTGCACGTGCGTGACACGCTCACCGCGCTGCCGACCGACGAGGTCGGCGAGTGGCTGCGCCCGGTGGAGACGCTGCCGACCTCGATGAAGGTCTACGACGCGCTCGCCCACATGCGCCGCACCAGCTCGCACCTGGTGCTCGTCGCCGACGGCGAGACCCACGTGGGTGTCGTCACGCTCTCCGACCTGCTCAAGGGGCTCTTCCCCCTGGCGGAGGAGTCCCAGCAGCCGGTGTGACCGACGTCGTCGCCCGTGAGTCCACGGGCGACGACGTCCGGCCCTAGCATGGAGGGGTGGTCGCGATGCGTCGCACGGACGCGCTGAGGGTCGACCCCACGCCCGTGATGGTGTGGGGTCGCGCTGCGGTGCTCGGCACGGTCGCGCTGGCCACCGGCGCCGCCTCCCACGTGCTCGGCGAGGGGCGCCTGCCCGGGCCGATGGGCCTGGCCTTCCTGCTGCTGGCCTGCATCGGCCTCTCGGCGGTCTTCCTGCGGGGTCGGGCGGGCGTCGTACGCCTCGTCGCGCTCGTCGTCGCCGGTCAGACCTTCGTGCACACCGCGCTGTCGGTCCTGGCCGGGCACGCCGGCGACGCCGCGCCGCTGCGCGCCGTCGCCCCGGTGCCCGACGGGCGCGACCGGCCCGCTTCTTCGACCAGTACGACGCCTTGGTCGCCGCCAACCCCGCGCCCGCCGGTGGCAGCGACTGGCTCGCCCACCAGGTCGAGCACGTCACCGAGCAGGGGCCGGCCATGCTGCTGGCCCACGTGGCCGGTGCTGCGGTGCTCGGCCTCTTCCTGTCCGTCGGCGAGTCCGCCCTGTGGCGGCTCCTGCTGCTCGGCGTCGCCCGTGCGCGGGTCGAGGTACGCCGCTGGCAGCTCGCCGCGGCGACCCTGGGCGTACGCCTCGGAGTCGCGACCCGTCGCGCCGCGCCGGGGGCACCCACCGTGCCGGTGCTCCGCCCGGCCCTGCTCGACCGGCGTCCCGAGCGCCACCGCGGACCACCGTTCGTCCTCGCCGCCTGACCGTCAGGTCGGGCACGCCGCAGCGCCCCGGGCCGGATGCCCGGGTGCGCCGTCACGCCCACTGCACAGCGAGGAAGAACCACATGTCGCACACCCGTTCACCCCTGAACCGCGCCCGTCTGGGCGCCGCCGCCCTGGTCGTCGCCCTGGCCGGCTCCGTCGCCGCCTGCGGGACCGACACCGGCGAGAAGGGCGCGTCGTCGAAGGCGGCGGCACCCGCCGCCGCCTCGGCCGACGCCCTGGTCGTCGAGGACCCCTGGGTCCGCGGCACCGACGGCGCGAAGGACGCCACCATGTCGGCCGCCTTCATGGTGCTCGACAACGAGGGCGACGAGGAGTTCACCCTCACCGGCGCCACCACCGACGCCGCCGCCCGCGTCGAGCTCCACGAGATGGCGATGGTCGACGGCAAGTCGGTCATGCGCGAGATCGACGGGGGCATCGTGCTGGCCCCCGGCAAGGGCCAGCTGCTCCAGCCCGGCGGCCTGCACATCATGCTGATGGACCTCACGGGTGGCCTGGCCGCCGGCGACGAGGTGACCCTGACCCTCGAGCTCGCCGACGGCTCCACCAAGGAGGTCACCGCCCCGGTCAAGGCCTTCACCGAGGAGGAGGAGCACTACCACGCTCCCGGCACCGCGGACCACGAGCACTGATATGGCTCCCACCCTCGGCCGCCGCGGCTTCCTGGGCTACCTCGGGACGGCCGCGGCGGGCACCGCCGCCGGCGCGGGGGCCGGCGTCGTCGGCGCCCGCGCCCTCGACGCCGACGAGCCCACAGCGGTGGGCGTGCGTCGTACGGGAGAGGCCGTCAGCCCGTGGGGCGCGCACCAGCCCGGCATCGCCGCGCACCCCGGCGCCGTCACCGAGCTGGTCGCCCTCGACCTGCGCCCGGCGCTGCACCGTGCCGGCGACGTCGAGGCGCTGGCCCGCCTGATGCGGGTGTGGACCACCGACGTCGAGGCGCTCACGGCCGGGCGCGGCACCCCCGGCGACACCGCCCCGTGGCTGGCCACCGCCAACGCCGACCTCACCGTCACCGTGGGGCTCGGCCCGCGGCTCTTCGACGAGCCGTGGGGTCTCACGCCGCCGCGCGGCTTCGGCCGCGTCCCGGCGATGAAGCACGACCGGCTCGACGACGCCTGGAGCGGCGGTGACCTGGTCGCCGTGGTCTCCGGGCGTGACGGCACGACGGTGGGCCACGCCGTACGACGCCTGGTCGCCGACGCCGCGCCCTTCGCGGCGCTGCGCTGGCGCCAGACCGGCTCGTGGCAGCCGCACGACGCCCAGGGCCGCCCGCACACCGGTCGCAACCTGTTCGGGCAGGTCGACGGGTCGGCGAACCCGAGGCCGGGCACCGACCTCTTCGACCAGACCGTCTGGGTCAAGGACGGCCTGTGGGCGGCGGCACGACGCTGGTGGTGCGCCGCATCCGGATGGACCTGCCGACCTGGGACGAGCTCACCCGCAGCGAGCAGGAGCGCTCGGTCGGCCGCGACCTGGCCACCGGCGCACCGCTGACCGGTGGCGGTGAGCTCGACGACGTACAGCTCGGGGCGCGCGAGGAGGGTCGCTTCGTGATCGCGGAGAAGTCGCACGTGCGGCGCTCGCACCCCTCCACCAACGGTGGGCGGCGGATCTTCCGCAAGGGGGCCAACTACGAGGCGTACGTCGACGGGCGCGCGGAGGCCGGGCTGCTCTTCCAGAGCTACCAGGCCGACCTCGGCGACCAGTTCGTGCCGATCCAGCGCACCCTCGACGAGGCCGACGAGCTCAACGAGTGGACCACCGCGGTCGGCTCGGCGGAGTTCGCCGTGCCGCCCGGATGGCGTGAGGGCGAGTGGATGGGGCAGTCCGTCCTGGCCTGATGCCGGGCTGAGGACGGACCGCCCTCACTTGGGCAGGCCCGAGGGCGTGCAGAGCTTCTTGGGCAGCTCGTCGGTGTTGTTGGCCCGCAGGTAGCCGAAGAACTCCTTCGACCGCTGCTCGTCCCAGTGGACCGCCAGGTCACGGATCGGGACGCCGCAGGTCATGCCGGCGTCACCGTCGAGCCGGGTCATCGCCCACGCGAAGCGCGCCATCGCGAAGGGGCCGGTGCCCTCGCTCACGGTGAACGAGTTGGCGCCGGCCATCGACAGGTCGTAGTAGCGCTTCGGGTTGATGACCGTCCACGGCGAGAGCGCCTTCGCGCCGACCGCCGAGACGACCTCGCGCTGAGCCTTCGCCCGGTCGACGTCGCCGAGCGCCTTGTAGGTCTTGCGGGAGCGGGCGTAGCCGAGCGCCGTGGTGCCGTCGGCCTCCTGGCAGCCCGCCTTGATGTCGAGGTTGGCGTCCTTGTCCTTCATCGGCGCCTTCGGGCAGATCTCCACGCCGCCCACCGCGTCGACCACGTCGACGAAGCCGCCGAAGCCGATCTCGACGTAGTGGTCGACCCGCACGCCGGTCGCCTTCTCGACGGTCTGCACGAGCAGTGGGGCGCCGCCCCAGGCGTACGCGGCGTTGATCTTGTTGGTGCCCTTGCCGGGGATCTCGACGAGCGAGTCGCGGGGGATCGAGGTCAGCACGTGGGGGCCGGAGCCGGTGTGCAGCAGCATGATCGTGTCGGTGCGTCGGCCGGCGGCGTTGCCCGTGCCGAGCCGGCGACGCTGCTCCTTGGTCAGCCCCTCGCGGGAGTCGCTGCCCACGAGCAGGTAGGTGGTGCCGGGCTGCCACACCATGCGCTCGCCCTTGAAGGCGTCGACGGTGTCGACCTCGCGCCACGCCAGGAAGGGCACGGCGACCAGGAAGACCAGCCACAGCAGCAGGAGCAGGCGTACGACCTTGAACACGCGGCGCTTCGGCCTGCCGCCGCGGGGGCGCCGCGGGCCGCGACCGCCCTCACCCGGAGGCGTGCCGGGAGGGGCGCCCGGGCCGGACGGCGGCGCGTACCGCGGCTCGGTGGTCGCGGTGCCACCGCGCGGCTGGGTGCGGATGACCCGGGTCTGGTCCGGCTGCGGGGGTCGCTGGGTGCCGGGCGTGGACGCCTGGTCCTCGCCGTAGAGCCACCGGTACTCGGGGGAGCCCTCCTCGGGGCCTCCGCCGCCGGGCTTGCGTGTCGCCATGGGGGCAAACTACCCGGCCCGGGGGAGCGGCCCGATCGCACAACACGCCGACGCGCGTTGAGGGCTGTGGCCCGTGTGGCTGGTGATACTGGGGGACACCGGTCTCCGCCGGGATCTGCCCTTCCCCGTTCGCCTGCAGAGAGCCCTGATGTCGTCGTACGCACCTCCGCCCGCTCCCTACACCCCGCTGGGGGTGTCGGACCGTGCTGCTCGAGTGCGTTTCCGTCGTGCCGTCACGCTCGTGCTGATGACGCTGGTCCTGCCCGGGTCGGCCCAGCTGGTCGCCGGCGACCGTCGACTCGGCCGGATCGCCATGCGCATCTGGGGCGCGCTGCTCGCCGTCGTCCTGGTCTCGGTGCTGCTCACCGCTGCCTGGCCCGGCCTCGGACTCAAGGCTGGCACCAGCCCCGCTCTGCTGGGGCTGCTGCGGATCGTCCTGATCGCCGTCGCGATCGGGTGGGGCGTGCTCTTCGTCGACGCCTGGCGCCTGGGCCAGCCGCTCTCATTGCTGCGCAACCACCGGTTGTCGCTGGTGGGCATCAACGGCGCGCTCGTCTTCGTGGTCGTCGGCGCTCTGCTCTTCAGCGCCCACGTCGTCAACGTGCAGCGCGCCTTCTGGATCGCGGTCGCCGGTGACGGTGACGTCGCCGGGACCAGCGAGGGCCGCTACAACATCCTGCTCGCCGGCGCCGACCAGGGCGCCGGGCGCGTGGGCCTGCGTCCCGACTCGCTCACCGTCGCATCGACGCGCGCACCGGCAAGACCGTGCTGATCGGCCTGCCGCGCAACATGAGCCACTTCCCCTTCAAGGAGGGGTCGGTGATGGACAAGCAGTTCCCCGACGGCTTCGACTGCGACGGGTGCATGCTCAACGGCGTCAGCACCTGGGCGATGGACAACACCCACCTCTTCAAGCGCAAGAAGCAGGCCGGCATGGTCGCCACCATCTCCGCGGTCGAGGGCATCACCGGCCTGGAGATCAGCTACTGGGCGATGGTCAACATGAAGGGCTTCCGCAACGTCGTCGACGCCTTCGGTGGCGTCGAGCTCAACGTCCGCGACCGGATCCCGGTGGGCCTGCCCCACGAGGCGTCCTTCCACTACATCGAGCCCGGCGTCCGTACGCTCGACGGCGACGACACGCTCTGGTTCGCGCGGGCCCGCCACGGCTCCGACGACTACTCGCGGATGGCGCGCCAGAAGTGCGTCATGAGCGCGCTGCTCAGCCAGGTCAACCCGGCCAAGGCCGTGCTCAACCTGCGCGAGATCATGGAGGCGGGCTCGTCGATGCTCAGCACCTCGATCCCGGGCAGCGAGTTCGACACCTTCATCTCCCTGGCGCTCAAGGCGAAGGACCAGAAGATGGCCAGCGTCTCGCTGGTACCGCCGCTGCTGAGCACGGCCGACCCCGACATCGACGTCGCCCACGGGGCAGTCGAGAAGGCGATCGAGCGCTCCGAGAACCCGCCCAAGAAGAAGGCGGGCGGCGCGAAGAAGCCGAAGCCGGCCACCGACGCGGTGACCGGCGGCTCGAAGGGCACGCTCAGCTCGGGCTACGTGGCGAACGACACGGACGACGTCGCAGCCGCCTGCTGAGTCGGGGCCGCGACGCCTCCCGCTCTAGGGTGTACCCCGTGACCGACCCCCTCCCTGACGCTGCCGGCCAGCGCCGCATCGTCGCGGCGGTCGTCACCTTCAACCGGATCGGCCTGCTGCGCAGGCTCGTCGCGCGGCTGCGCGAGGTCCCCGGCGTCGCCGAGGTCGTGGTCGTCGACAACGCCTCCTCCGACGGCACCGGCGAGTGGTTGCGCAGCCTGGAGGGCACTCCCGGCACGCCGGTCGTGACCCGCCTGCTGGACGAGAACCGTGGGGGAGCGGGTGGCTTCCGCGAGGGCCTCGACGTGGCCGTCGAGCGCGGCGCCGACCTGGTCTGGCTGATGGACGACGACGGGCTCCCCGACCCCGACTGCCTCGAGCTGCTGCTCGCCCACGACGGCGAGCTGGACTTCTGGGGACCGGCCGTGGTCGACGAGGAGCGCAGCGACCGGCTGGTCTTCCCGATCCGCTTGCCCGGCACCTCCACGGTCGTGCACGACATGGCGGCCGTGCGGGCCGCCGCCACCGACGGCCTGATCCGCGACGTCGTGATCCCGTTCAACGGGGTGCTGGTCACCGTGAGCTGGTGCAGCGGATCGGCTCGGTGCGTGCCGAGCTCTTCATCTGGGGCGACGACCACGAGTACCGGCTGCGGGCCGAACGGGCCGGCGCCCGGATCGCCACCGTCGTCGACGCCGTCGTGCGCCACCCCTCGGTCGGCGCGCTGGGCACGCCGATGCTGGGCGGGCGGATGACCTACAACGACAGCCCCAGCGACCTCAAGCACTACTGCATGGCGCGCAACAACCTGCTCAACCTGCGGGAGTACCGCGGCACGCCGCACGCGCTGGCCTTCGTCGCCAAGACGGTGTGGTTCTACCTCTTCACCCGCCGCGACACCGCGCGCCTGCGCCTCAGCTTCTCCGCCTTCGCCGCCGCCCTGCGCGGCGACTTCACCGGACACCGGAGGTTCCTCGGATGACCGCCCCCACCGGGCCCGGGCGCGAGAGCGTCGCCGTGGTGATCGTGACCTACAACCGCGCCGACCTGCTGGTGCGGATGCTCGACGGCCTCGCCGCGCAGACGCACCGCCCCGACGTGGTCGTGGTCGTCGACAACGCCAGCACCGACCACACCGCCCAGGTCCTGGCCGCGCGCACCGACCTGCCGCTGCAGGTCATCACCTCGCCCGACAACCTCGGGGGAGCGGGCGGCTTCCACCTCGGCACGAAGACCGCGTACGAGGCCGGCTACGACCGGATCTGGCTGGTCGACGACGACACCGTGCCCGCCCCCGACTGCCTGGCGGTGCTGATGGCGGCCGACGAGGACTGCCTCATGGTCGTGCGCGAGGACCTCACCGGCGCCCTGGTCGAGAAGTCGGCGCTGCGCTTCGACCTCGCCAACCCGCTCGCCATCCGGCCGAAGACGGCGAGCGTCGACTCGACGTACGCCTCGCGGGCCGAGATGCCCGAGCGCGTCGCCGTGGAGAACGTCGCCTTCGAGGGGTTCATGGCCCGGCGCTGCGTCATCGACGAGGTCGGTCTGCCGGACCCGTCGTTCTTCATCTTCTACGACGACGTCGACTTCGCGGTGCGCGCCCGACGCTCCGGCCGGACCATCTGGGCGCTGCGCGACGCGGTGCTGGTGCGCCAGCTCGACTTCAACCAGCAGCACGACCTGTCGGGGTGGAAGGGCTACTTCATGTACCGCAACCTCTTCGTCGTCCACCTGCGTTACGGCGAGAACCTCCTGGTCCGTCTCAAGCCCCTGCTGATCACCCTGGCGGTGGTCCTGCTCAGCCCCGTACGCGGTGGCCGCGCCGAGGCGGGCAACGTGACTCGGGCCATGAGGGACGCGTGGGGGATGCGTGCGGTGCCGGGAACCGCCTCGCCACGCCGCTAGACTCGCTGGGCCTGTGCCCCAGTGCCAGCACCTGTTGTGAAGAACCTTCGTGAGGAGCACGTCTTGTCCGAGTCCGTCCCGTCGACCGCGCCCAGCGACCAGCCCGACCTGGTCGTCGTCGGCTCCGGCTTCTTCGGCCTCACCGTCGCTGAGCGTGCCGCCAACGACCTCGACCTGAAGGTGCTCGTCCTCGAGCGTCGCCCGCACATCGGCGGCAACGCCTACTCCGAGTTCGACGAGGAGACGGGCATCGAGGTGCACAAGTACGGCACGCACCTCTTCCACACCTCCAACAAGCGGGTCTGGGAGTACGTCAACCGGTTCACCGACTTCACGAACTACCAGCACCGGGTCTTCGCGAAGTACCAGGGGCAGGTCTACTCCTTCCCGATGAACCTGGGCCTGATCAACCAGTTCTTCGGCAAGTCCCACACCCCCGACGAGGCCCGCGCGCTGATCGCCGAGCAGGCCAGCGAGATCGCCACCGAGGACGCCACCAACCTCGAGGAGAAGGCGATCTCCCTGATCGGGCGCCCGCTCTACGAGGCGTTCGTCAAGGGCTACACCGCCAAGCAGTGGCAGACCGACCCCAAGGAGCTGAGCGCGGACATCATCACGCGCCTCCCGGTCCGCTACACCTTCGACAACCGCTACTTCAACGACACCTACGAGGGCCTGCCGGTCGACGGCTACACCGCCTGGCTCCAGCGGATGGCCGACCACCCGAACATCACCGTGCAGCTCGACACCGACTTCTTCGACGTCGCCGAGCAGTACAAGGGCAAGGTGCCGATCGTCTACACCGGCCCCGTCGACGAGTACTTCGACAACTCCGAGGGCCGCCTCTCCTGGCGCACCATCGACCTGGAGCAGGAGACGCTCGACGTCGACGACTTCCAGGGCACCGGCGTGGTCAACGCCAACGACCCCGAGCTGCCCTTCACCCGGGTGCTCGAGTTCAAGCACCTGCACCCCGAGCGCAAGCACCTCGCCGGCAAGACCATCGTGGTGCACGAGTACAGCCGCTTCGCCGAGGAGGGCGACGAGCCGTACTACCCGATCAACACCGCCGAGGACCGCGCCAAGCTGCTGAAGTACCGCGAGCTGGCCAAGGCCGAGCCCATGGTCCTCTTCGGTGGCCGCCTCGGCACCTACAAGTACCTCGACATGCACATGGCGATCGGCGCGGCCCTCTCCATGTACGACAACAAGATCCGCCCGCACTTCGCCGACGGCGTTGCGTTCAAGAGCGGAGGAGTGGACGAATGAGCACCCCCACCACCCAGACGGTGACCCGTCTGCTGCAGCGTCAGATCATGCCGACCATGGCCGACACGAGCGTCTACCCGCTCTACGTCGACCTGGAGGCGGCCGTCCTCGACGCCGACAAGTACGAGGTCGGCGCCAACCGCAGCGCCCAGCAGCTCAACGCTGCCGCGATGCGTCAGTCGATCTCCACCGGCGCGTCGGTCCACCCCGACCAGTTCGTCAGCCGCACGGGCCTGCGGATCCCGGCGGGGGAGTCGGTCTCCTTCGGCACCTACTTCAACGCGTTCGCCGCCAGCTACTGGCGTCGTTGGACCATCGTCACCGAGGTCACCTCACCGTGCGGATCAGCGGTGGCCCGGCCCAGGTCAACGTCTTCCGCTCGATGGCCAACGGTCGTTCGCAGCGGGTCGAGACCGTCCCCGGTGGTCGTGAGGCCGAGGGCATCTTCGAGTTCGCGCTGCCCCTCAAGCCGTTCGTCGACGGTGGCTTCTACTGGTACGACGTCGTCTCCGCCGACACCGAGGTCGTGGTGGAGTCGGCCGAGTGGACCGCCGAGGTCCCCGCCGACCGCGCCGAGCACGGCACGGTCGACATCGGCATCACCACGATGAACCGCCCCGACTTCTGCGCGAACCTCCTGCACCAGCTCGGTGACGACGACTCCCTGCGTCCCTACCTCGACGAGGTGCTGGTGATGGAGCAGGGCACCCAGCCCGTCACGGGCTCCGAGGTCTTCCCGGCCGCCGAGAAGGCCCTGGGCGACAAGCTCCGGGTCATCGAGCAGGGCAACCTGGGCGGATCCGGCGGTTACGCCCGCGGTCAGCTGGAGTCGGTGCGCAAGGGCACGGCGACGTACTTCATGTGCCTCGACGACGACGTGATCTGCGAGCCCGAGGGCATCATCCGGGCGGTCACCTTCGGTGACCTCGCCCGTCGTCCCACGATCGTGGGCGGCCACATGTTCAGCATCTACTCGCGCTCGCGCCTGCACTCCTACGGCGAGATCGTCCAGCCCTACCGCTTCTGGTGGCAGTCGGCCCCGGGCGTCTTCGGCGACTGGGACTTCGGCGCCCGCAACCTGCGCTCGACCCGCTGGCTGCACAAGCGCATCGACGTCGACTTCAACGGCTGGTTCATGTGCCTGATCCCGCGCCAGATCCTGGACGAGATCGGTCTCTCGCTGCCCGTCTTCATCAAGTGGGACGACTCCGAGTACGGCCTGCGTGCCAAGGCTGCCGGCTACCCGACGGTGACGCTGCCCGGTGCCGCGGTCTGGCACGTGCCGTGGACGGACAAGAACGACGGCCTCGACTGGCAGTCGTACTTCCACCAGCGCAACCGCTTCGTGGCAGCCCTGCTCCACTCGGTCTACCCCAACGGTGGCCGCATGGTGCTGGAGTCGTTCAACCACCAGGTCAAGCACATCGTCTCGATGCAGTACTCGACCGTCGAGCTGCGCCACAAGGCGCTCGAGGACGTCCTGGCCGGGCCGCGTGCGCTGCACGGTGAGCTCGCCACCAAGCTGCCCGAGATCCGCGAGGTCGTGAAGCCCTTCACCGACGCGCAGCTGCAGGCCGACCCCGACGCCTTCCCGCCCGTACGCCGTCACAAGCCGCCGAGGCGCGGCAAGGACGAGACGGCCGTGCCGACGGGCCTGCAGACCAAGATCGCTGCCCTCAAGGCGCCGATCCGGGCGATGCTCCCGGTCCGCCCTAGCTCGCGGGTCAACCCCGAGGCGGAGCTCCCGGCGATGGACTCGCAGTGGTACCGCATCGCGAAGTTCGACTCGGCGATCGTCTCGATGCCCGACGGCACCTCGGCGGCGCTCTACCAGCGTGACCCGCAGAAGTACCAGGAGCTGCTCAAGAAGACGGTCGACATCCACCTGCGCCTGCGCAAGGAGTGGCCGCGCCTGGCTCAGGAGTACCGCGACGCCCTGGGCGAGATCACCTCGCCGGCGGAGTGGGAGAAGACCTTCGCCCCCTGGATGTCGAATGAGCTGTCGACGGAGATGTCGACGGAGGCCGGGTCGACCGAGAGCCCGACGGACGCATGAGCCAGGCCCCGTCGATGCGAGGGGAGGAGCTTCCTCCCCTCGCGCCACCGGCAGCGAACTCGGGCCTGCTGGAGGTGTTCCGCAAGCGCTACCTGCTCGGCATGCTGGTCCGCAACACGATCAAGTCGCGCTACCAGGGCACCGCGCTGGGGTGGACCTGGAGCTACCTGCAGCCGGGCGTCCGGTTCGCGATGTTCTACTTCGTCTTCCAGGTCGCGATCGGCCGTGGCGGCGACGACCTGCCGAACTTCGCGATCCACCTCTTCGCCGGGATGATCCTGGTCCACTTCTTCACAGAGACCTTCAACGGCGGCACGGCCGCGCTGGTGCGAGCCCGAGGGCTGATCAGCAAGCTGGCGATGCCCAAGGAGCTCTTCCCGGTCTCGCGCATGCTGGTGGCGCTGTGGCACACCGGACCGATGCTGGTGATCCTGCTGGTCGCCTGCGTCTTCCTGGGCTGGACCCCCGACCTGGTCGGGGTCGCAGCCGGCCTGCTGGCCTTCGGGATCCTGATCCCGCTCGGTCTGGCGCTCGCTCTCTTCTTCAGCGTGCTCAACGTCTTCATGCGTGACTTCGGCAAGGTGGTGGGCACGCTGACGCAGTTCACGACCTTCAGCGTGCCGATGATCTACCCGTACACGATGGTGCACGAGCGGTTCGGCGACCTGGGCTCGCAGATCTACCTGCTCAACCCGGTCGCCGAGGCGGTCCTGCTGCTCCAGCGCTGCTTCTGGGTGGGCACCGGCCCGGACCCGCAGTACCTGATCGACAACCACTTCCCGGACGACCTGTGGGCACGCGGCGGCATCATGATGGGCGCCTCCCTGCTGCTCCTCGTACTGGCGCAGCTGTGGTTCAGCAAGTACGAGAAGCGCGTGGCGGAGAGGCTCTGAGATGACCAACTTCATCGAGGTGCGCGACGCCACGAAGACCTTCCGCATGCAGTACCACCGCTCCTTGAAGCAGATGGCGCTGGCGAAGGCGCGTGGCATGAAGACGCACGACACCTTCAATGCGGTCGACGGCGTCAGCTTCGACGTCCAGCAGGGCGAGGCCATCGGGCTGATGGGCCTCAACGGATCGGGCAAGTCGACGCTGCTCAAGCTGATCAGCGGCGTGATGAGCCCTGACTCCGGGTCGGTGCTCACCCGTGGCCGGATCGCCGGTCTCATCGCCACCGGTGCCGGCTTCGACCCCCAGCTCTCCGGCCGCGACAACCTCTGGCTCAACGCCGCCATCCTGGGGATGAGCGAGGCCGAGACCCGACGCAAGTTCGACGAGATCGTCGAGTTCGCCGACCTGGGCAAGTTCCTCGACACCCCGGTGACCTACTACAGCTCGGGCATGAAGGCGCGCCTCGGCTTCGCGGTGGCGATCCACGTGGAGTCGGACATCTTCATCGCCGACGAGGCGCTGGCGGTGGGTGACCGTCCGTTCAAGCGCAAGTGCAAGAACAAGATGGACGAGATCCGCGACTCGGGCACCACGATCTTCTACGTCTCGCACGCCCCCGGCGCCGTACGCAGCCTCTGCAGCCGCGTGCTGGTCCTGGAGAAGGGCAAGCTCGTCTTCGACGGGGGAGTGGACGAGGGCATCCACTTCCTGCACTACGACGACGACGACTCGAAGGTCGGGGGCGACAAGACCGACGACGGCTTGGGCGCCGACGTCTGAAGCACCGACGTCCCGAACGAGGCCGGACCCCCTGATGGGGGTTCGGCCTCGTTTTTACCTTTCGGCGCGTTCTAGCCACCGGCGGGCCGTTTCTGAGCCATTCTGGGGCTCGGAAAGTTGACAAAGTGCGTGTCGCTCGGCGTGGCGAGTGGAAATTACACCGTTGTAGTTACTCACTTTCGCTCGCCAAGCTCCTGTGACTCATGTGAAAGTTGCTCACTGTGTGACTCTTCCCCCGCACTGGAGTAGCCCTTATGCGTACGAATCAAGCCCGGTTCATCACTGCCTGCCAGACCACTCTGGCCCTTGGCGTCGTGGTGGCCGTCCTCGCTCCCGCGACCAACGTGGTCTCCCTCGACCTGGTGCCTCAGCAGCCCTCCGTCGAGACCTCCGCGCCGGTCGACACCGCCAGCGTCGCGACCTCCGAGGTCCCGGTGGCGCCCGTGGAGCCCCAGGTCACTGAGTACGCGGTGACCTCCGGTGCGGCCAAGGCCGAGAAGCCGGCCGCGAAGAAGCCGGCCGCGAAGAAGCCGTCGCGGCAGAAGGCCGAGAAGCCGGCTGCGCCGAAGCAGGCGACGCCCGACGCGCACGACCACACCGACTCCCGCGACCACGCGCACGGCCTGTCGAAGGACGTGGACGCCGACGAGGTCGTCGAGGCCACCGTCAAGGCGCCGGTCAAGGGCTACGGCGCCGTGGGTGTCACGTGGGACGAGGACGCCGAGGTCGCCGAGGGCGAGATCGCGCTCCAGGTGCGCACGCGCGTCGGCGGCGAGTGGAGCGGCTGGGGAGAGCTCACCTACCACGACGACCACGCTCCGGACGCCGGCAGCCCCGACGCCGAGCTGGCCCGTGCGGGCACCGACGCGCTGATCGTCGGCGACGTCGACGAGGTTGAGCTTCGGGCCGACGCCGCGGGCGAGCTGCCCGAGGGCATGTCGCTGGCCGTGGTCGACCCCGGTGCGACCGTCACCCGCGAGGAGGGGCCGGCCATCGAGTCGCAGGCTCCCGCCGCCGCCGGCGAGGGGCAGGCCGAGGGCGACATCGAGCTGAGCGCGGCCAAGAAGAAGACCGCCGTCAAGCCCACCATCTACTCGCGCGCCCAGTGGGGCGCCAACGAGAAGCTGCGCGACAAGTCGTCGCTGCGCTACGGCACGATCAGCGCCGGCTTCGTGCACCACACGGTCAACGCCAACGACTACTCCGCCGACGAGGTGCCGGGGATCATCCGCAGCATCTACGCGTACCACACCAAGTCGCGTGGCTGGAGCGACATCGGCTACAACTTCCTCGTCGACCGCTTCGGTCGGATCTGGGAGGGCCGCTACGGCGGCGTCGACAAGGCGGTCGTGGGCGCCCACACGCTGGGCTACAACGACTACGCGTTCGCGATGTCGGCGATCGGCAACTTCGAGACCGCCAAGCCGTCGCAGTCGATGGTCGACGCCTACGGCGCCCTGATGGCGTGGAAGCTGAGCCTGGCCGGCGTGGACGCCTCCTCGACGAAGCAGAAGGTCGGCAAGGGCACCTTCCAGGCGATCAACGGTCACCGCGACGCCGGCAGCACGCCTGCCCGGGCAAGCACCTCTACGCCCGCCTCGGCGACATCCGCAAGATCGCCAAGTCGGCGCAGGGCGGCGCCGTGGTGACGCCGCCGGCCCCGACGCCGACGCCGGATCCCGCGCCGAAGTACTCCACCCCGGTGAAGCACTCGAACCTGGTGGGCACCCCGCACCCCGACCTCGTCGTGCGCCGCAAGTCGGACAACCGCCTGCTGATCATCCCGACCGGCGGCACCTCGAGCCTGCGTGCCCCGAAGTCGGTCTCGGCCGGCTGGAAGGCCCGCGGCAAGTTCTTCATCTCCTCCGACCTGACCGGTGACGGTCGCGCCGACGTCGTCTCCATCGACTCGGCCGGCATCGCCAGCGTGCACCCCGGCGACGGCCAGGGCGGCTTCGCCGCAGCCAACCGCCGCATCCTGGCCACGAAGAACCACGACCTGCTGGTGCCGTACGGCGACCTCAACGGCGACGGCCTGGCCGACCTGGTGGGCCGCGACAAGCGCACGAAGATGCTCGTCGGCTTCATCCAGAAGAAGAAGGGCGGCTTCTGGAAGGTCAGCCTCAAGCGCACCGTCAAGCGCTACACCTCGCTCACCGCGGTCGGCGACATCTCCGGCGACGGCCGTCCCGACCTGATCGGTCGCGAGGCCTCCGGCACCGCCTGGACCATTCGCGGCGCAGGGCGCAACGCGATCACCAGCCACAAGCTGACCCCGGGCTCCTGGCCGGCCAGCACCACGGTCGCGGGCGGCGGTGACTTCACCCGCGACGGCGTCACCGACCTGCTGGTGCGCACCTCCAACGGCACCCTCCAGGTGCTGCCGGGTCGCGGCAACGGCACCTTCGGCCTGCCGCTCGGACCGCTGGGCGTCCGCAAGAACATCACCAACCTCTCCGTCGGCGCCATCACCGCCACCGGCCTCCCGGACGTGGTGGCTCGACGCGGCGACTCCCTGGTCGTGCTCACCAACCCCGGCACGTTCGAGCTGGGCCGACCCGTCGGCACCGGCACCACCGCCAAGGGGATCACCGCGGTGATCAACGCCGGCGACTTCGACGGTGACGGACACGGTGACGTGATCAGCATCCGCGACGACGGTGCGCTGCAGCTGCGCCGCGGCAACGGCACCGGCCGTCTGGCCAACCCGCTGCGCATCGGCACGGGCTTCGGCGACGTCAAGAACCTCGAGGCCGTGGGCGACATCGACGGCGACAAGATGCCCGACCTGCTCGGCACCGTCTCCGGCAAGACCGTCTTCTACGCCGGCCGTGGCGCCAAGGCGATCGCCGCAGGCGTCCCCGCCACCGGTTTCGCCGGAGCAGTCGGCCGGCTCAAGACCTCCTCGGTCTACGACCCGACGCTGTACGACTGGAAGGTCGCGATCAGCGACGCCCACCTGGCCAAGGCCGGCACCGACCTGATCGCTCGCGACAGGAAGACGGGCCTGCTCTACCTCTTCACCGCGTCGTCGAGCGGCCTCACCGGCCGTCGCCTCCTGGGTGAGGGAATGGGGGCCTACGACTTGGCCGGATGAGCCGGTGCCGCGCCGCTCAGGCTCGCGCGGTCACCCGCTCCTGCTCCGCGGTCACCTCGAGTCGCTCGGGGTCCGCGTTGGCCACCAGGACCATCGAGCCCCCTCTCACGAGAGGTTCGATGAAGGTGGCGACACCTGATGGGGAAGTCGGGTTCGCCACCGTCAGGAGGCGGCCGCCGTCGGTGAGGAGACTCCCGGTGGCGGCCGCCTCCACCATGTCGGTGAGGGTGCCCTGCTCCCCGCCCCACGCGTACGCCGTGTCGTCGCCGGTGGGCGCGTCCCACGCGGTGAAGGCGTCGGGCTGGCTCCAGACCTCGATGCCCACGTCGTGCACACCCCCCGGCAGCGGGTCGCGGAAGCGTACGCCCAGCGGGAGCAGGCTGCAGGCCAGTACGGGGAGCTCATCGGCCCGCTCGGCCCACTGGTCGACGGTGTCGGGGCCGCACACGACGACGTCGACGTCGTCGCCGTCGGTGACCACCAGGCCGACGGTCCAGGCGGCGCCCAGGAAGACCGTGCCCAGCCAGTGCGCGGGCAGGTCCAGCCGGATCCGCATGCCGCGCTCGAGGTCGTGCTCGTCGCTGAGCAGCCCCGCGGCCTTGGCCACCCAGTTGGCGTAGGTCACCGCCGAGAGCTCGACGCGCTCGCCGGTGGCGTGGTCGTAGAAGGTGACGAGAGGGTCGCCGGGGGAGTGCTTGACCCGACGCTCCAGGGCGGCGGCGAAGGTGGAGGTCATCGGGTCAGCGTAGACGCGCCGCCCATCGCCGACGACGCCCGTTACCCTCCTGCCATGCCTGACAACTTCTGGGCCGTGATCCCTGCCGGCGGCGCCGGCACCCGGCTGTGGCCCCTGTCGCGCTCCGGCGCGCCGAAGTTCCTGCTCGACCTGACCGGGGCGGGCCGCACCCTGTTGCAGGCGACCGTCGACCGGCTCACGCCGTTGGCTGGGGAGCGCTGCCTGGTCGTCACCGGTGCCGCCCACGCCGACGCGGTGCGCCGCCAGCTGCCCGGTCTCGCCGACGACCGTGTGGTGGCGGAGCCGTCGCCGCGCGACTCGATGGCCGCGATCGGGCTCGCGGCCGCGATGCTCGAGCGAATCGACCCGGACGCTGTCATGGGCTCCTTCGCGGCCGACCACGTCATCGGTGACCAGCAGGCGTACGAGGAGTGCGTCACCGCCGCGGTCGAGGCCGCCCGCGAGGGCTGGCTGGTGACGATCGGCATCGAGCCGACCGGGCCGGCGACCGGCTTCGGCTACATCCGCGCGGGTGAGCCGTTGCCCGGCCTGGCCGCCAGCCGGGTCGAGGAGTTCGTGGAGAAGCCGTCGCTCGAGGTGGCCCGCGGCTACCTCGCCTCCGGCGCCTACCGGTGGAACGCGGGCATGTTCGTGGTGCGTCCCACGGTGCTGCTGGAGCTGCTCGCCGAGACCGACGCCGACTTCACCGGCGCCCTGCGCGCGATCGCTGCGGCCCCCGAGAGGCTCGAGGATCTCTGGCCCACGTTGCCGAAGATCGCCATCGACCACGCGGTCGCGGAGCCCGCCGCAGCCGCCGGCCGGGTGGCCTGCGTGCCGGGACGCTTCACCTGGGACGACGTGGGCGACTTCTCCTCGCTCGGCGACCTGCTCGCTACCCTGGCCGGTGACGAGGCGGCGGTGCGCGTGATCGGGGAGGCCGCGCGGGTGCGTACGCACGACGCCACCGGCCTGGTCGTGCCCGCCGGAGGTCGCACGGTCGCGGTGGTCGGCCTCGACGACGTCGTGGTCGTCGACACCCCCGACGCCGTCCTGGTCACCACCAAGGCCCGCGCCCAGGAGGTGAAATCGATCGTGGCCGCCCTCAAGGAGGACGGCCACGACGATCTGGTCTGAGCTGGCTCAGCCGCCGAGGGGCTCCGGCGAGTCCATGTAGGGGTACTCGGTCATGAAGTCCTCGAGGGCCTCACCGCTGAACTCGGAGCAGTACTGCCACGCGCCGACCTGCTTGGCGGTGCCGCTCTCGCCGGTGCCGCCGGCCGACCAGTGGGTCAGGGCGATGTTCTGGCCCTCGGGGAACGGGTCGCCGTCCTCGGCGGTCCACGGCACGACCTTGAACTTGTTGCGCATGTCGTCGCCGTCGAAGCGGGCGGCGGTCCCGCGCAGCTCCTTCATCTGGGCGGCGTCGTCGGCGACCTTCTCGTTGTACCAGAGCAGGGTGTAGCCGTGCTCCTGGTTGTGCACCAGGTAGCCGAGCTCGGGGCGGTCGTCGGGGCCGTAGAACTTGCGCTCCATCGGCTCCCACGAGTCGTAGTGGGTGCCGAAGGCCGGCGGGGCGTCCGCGTAGGGGATCTCCGTCCCCTGGGCGACGTGGTCCTGCATGCCTTCGGCCGGCTTGGTGGTGACGTCCTGGCAGACGTCGGCCTTCGCGCCGATCGTGGAGAGCTCCTTCTCCTTGAACTCGCGCGCCGAGATGGAGTCCGTGATGGGCTTCCACGCCGCAGCGCCGATGATGAGCAGACCCAGCACGACGGCGACGCCGACGATCATGCCGCCGCGACGTCGCTCGGCAGCCTTCTGGGAGTTGCGGATCTCGTCGATGACGGCCTGGCGGCTCGTCTTGTCCTGCTTGGCCACGATGGGTCGTTCCTCAGTCTCGGGGAGAGCGTCGCGGCGATTCTACGTACGCAGGGGTGAGACGTGGGCGACCGTGACCGAATCCGCGTCGCCTGCGGTGGCGCTCCAGCCGTGGGCCACGCACAGCGCGCGCAGCGCGGCGGTCGGCAGCGGCGCGACGGTGCGCAGCTCCCAGCCGCTCGCGGTGGGGCTGAGCACGGCGCCCGGGCTCACCCGGGCGAAGGCGTCGGCCACCTCCTCGGGCGCGGCAGGCGCCCCGAAGACCGGGTGCAGGTCGGTCTCGCCGGAGAGCGCCACCACGACGGCCTCGCGGGCGCCGAAGCCGAAGAGGTCCGCGCCCTCCTCGCGCTGCAGCGACGCGGCGCCGGGGCCGTGCGCGCCGGGCGCCAGGACCAGGTCGGGGCGACCGCGCAGGCGGGCGACCGGCCGTCCGCCGAGCTTGCCCTGCGCGAGCTCGGCGGCGCTCGCGATCTCGTCGGCCACCGCCGGGAGCGTCACGGCCAACGGGTTGCCGTAGGGGTCGACCTGACCGGCGAACTCCTCGCTGGGGTCCAGGCCGGCCGCCCCGATGGCGATGTCGGTCTGCCCGTCGCGCCAGGCGCGGCCGGCGGTGTCGGTCACCACGACGCCCACGTTGGCGCCGGTCAGCTCGCGCAGCCGCTCGCGCAGCCGCCGGGCGGAGGCGTCGGGGTCGGCGGGCAGCAGCACGATCGTGCCGACCTCGACGTTGGAGCGGTCGATGCCGGCGGCGGCCATCACCAGGCCGAGGCGGTTGCGGACGATGCGGGGGTCGGCCGCGACGGGCGACCACGCGCCGGGTCTCGGCGACCAGTGCCTCCTCGTAAGCCGCCTCGCCGGCCTCGCCGGTGCCGGTGACGACGGTCCGGCCCTCGGCCTTGCTCACCACCTTGCTGGTGACCACGACGACGTCGCCGTCGACGAGGTCGAGGTGGGTGGTGACCAGGGCGGCCAGGTCGGTGCCCACGGTGACCTCGCCGACCCCGTCGGGGGCGGTGACCTCGATGCCGCGCACCTCAGGCGCCGGCCACGAGCCGCACGGCGGCCGCGGCCATCGCCGCGGTGGCCTCCGGCGAGGTCATCATCAGGGGCACGGCCGCCGCGTCCAGGCCACTGACCTGCAGCGCCGGCACCGCATCGGCGTCGGACTCGTCGACCAGCCAGCCGTCGAGCAGGCCGCCGTTGCGCCGCGCGCCGTAGTGGCGGCCGACGCCGGCCGCACTCACCTCGACGCCGATGGCGGTGAGCATCTGCCGAGCCATCCCGTGCACCGGCTCGCCGCCGACGATGGGGGAGAGGCCCACGACCTTCGCACGCGTCGTACGCACGGCGTCGCGGACGCCGGGCACGTCGAGGATCGTGCCGAGCGAGACCACCGGGTTGGAGGGCGGCAGGACGACCAGGTCGGCGTCGTTGACCGCCTCCAGCACGCCGGGGGCCGGGGTGGCCTGGTCGAGGCCCACGAAGGCGAGCGTCTCGACCGGCACCTGGGCCCGCAGCCGCACCCAGTACTCCTGGAAGTGGATGACCCGCCGCCCGCTGGGGCTGTCGGGGTCGGCGATCGCGACGTGGGTCTCGACCCGGTCGTCGGTCATCGGCAGCAGCGTGACGCCGGGCTGCCAGCGTCGGCACAGCGCCTCGGTCACCTTCGACAGCGGGTAGCCCGCGTCGAGCATCTGCGTGCGGACGAGGTGGGTCGCGACGTCGCGGTCCCCGAGCCCGAACCAGGTCGGCTCGACGCCGTAGGCCTCGAGCTCGGCCTTGACGCTCCAGGTCTCGTCACGACGGCCCCAGCCGCGCTCGGGGTCGATGCCGTCGCCGAGGGTGTACATCACGGTGTCGAGGTCCGGACAGACCTTCAGGCCGTGCAGCCAGATGTCGTCGGCCGTGTTGGCGACGACGGTGACGCGGGCGTCGGGATCGATGTGGGGGAGGGTCCCGGAGGTGATGCCGTGGAGCAGGCCGCGAAGGAACTTCGCGCCTCCCATACCACCTGAGAGAACCGTGATGTCACGCATACGACATATCTTTGCCTGAACCCATCTGCGACACGCAGGAGACCCCGGACTTCCTCGGATCGGGCTTGACTTACGCCTGCGACAGGCATGTAATTCCACTAGTGTTGTTCCAACGGTCCTCACGACGGGGAGAAGGCCGGACACTGGGTCGAAAGGGCGAAGGCTGATGCGGGAACTGTTTCTCCTCGATGCCGACACCGAAGAGATGGGGTGGCAGGATCGAGCGCTCTGTGCGCAGACCGACCCCGAAGCCTTCTTTCCGGAGAAGGGTGGATCGACCCGTGAGGCCAAGAAGGTCTGCCTCACGTGTGACGTGCGTAGTGACTGCCTGGAGTACGCGCTCATGAACGACGAGCGTTTCGGGATCTGGGGTGGCCTCTCCGAGCGGGAGCGCCGCAAGCTGAAGAAGCGCGCCGTCTGACCTCTGCGACCCGTCCAGGCCATCCGTGCTCGATTCGCACGGCCGTGGGGCCCTTCCCTAGGGTTGTCCGGTGACCGTCTCCGCCGTACTCGTCAGCCACGACGGGGCGAGGTGGCTGCCGAACGTCCTGGACGGGATCCGCAGCCAGCACCGTCCCGCCGATCGCTGCCTCGCCGTCGACACCGGCAGCAAGGACGAGTCGCGCGACCTCCTGGTGGCTGCCCTCGGTGAGTCCCGCGTGGTCGACCAGCCGGCCTCCACCTCGTTCCCCGCTGCGGTGCGGGCCGCCCTCGCGGCGCTCCCGCCCGCCGGCGACGACGAGTGGATCTGGTTGCTGCACGACGACTCCGCGCCGGACACCGAGGCGTTGGCCTGGTTGCTGGCTGCCTCGGAGGAGTACCCCGAGGTCGAGATCTTCGGCCCCAAGCTGCGCGAGTGGCCCTCGTTGCGCCGGCTCCTCGAGCTCGGCGTCACCCTGTCGGGCACCGGCCGGCGCGAGACCGGCCTGGAGCGCGGCGAGTACGACCAGGGCCAGCACGACGTCGAGCGCGAGGTGCTCGCGGTCAACACAGCGGGCATGCTGGTGCGCCGGCGCGTGCTGGAGGAGCTGGGCGGCTTCGACGACCGGATGCCGGTCTTCGGCAACGACATCGACTTCGGCTGGCGGGCCGCCCGCGCCGGGCACAGCACGTACGTCGTGCCCCAGGCCGTCGTCTTCCACGCCGAGGCGGCCAGTCGCGGCCTCCGTCGCACCGCGCTGACCGGGCGCCACCCGCACTACCAGGAGCGCCGCGCCGCGCTCCTGACGCTGCTGGCCAACGTCGAGTCACGGCGCCTGCTGGGCCAGACGATCCGGCTCCTCCTCGGCAGCCTGCTCCGGGTGCTGGGGCTGCTGGGCGTGCGCGCCGTCGGCCAGGCCCTCGACGAGCTGGCTGCCCTGCTCAACATCTACACCCACCCCGGCGTCGTCCGCGCCGCCCGCAAGGAGCGTGCCGCGAGGTGGGGTGACAGCCCCCGCGACGTCAGCGCGCTGCGTCCGCCCTGGTGGTTGCCCTACCGCCACGGCCTCGACACGGTCTCCGACCTGGCCTCGGCCGTCGCCGGCAGCGCCCAGGACCTGGCCGACCGGCGGCGCGACGCGAAGGAGGCGGCCCTGGCCGCCGAGATCGAGGCCTCGCCCGCGCTCGCCCCGCTCCAGGCGGTCAAGGAGTCGCGGCGCACCGACGGTGACGACTCCGACGACGAGGAGATGTACGCCGACTCCGGGTGGGTCACCCGCTTCTTCACCAACCCGGTGGCGCTGGTGCTCAGCCTCTTCGTGGTGGCCAGTTTGGTCGCTGCCCGCTCCGCCTTCGGCGAGATCCAGGGCGGTGCGCTCTCCCCGGTGCCGCAGGGGGCGGGGGACTGGTGGCGTCTCCACGTCGAGTCCCGCCACCCGCTCGGCACGGGCAGCGACGTCCCGGCGCCGGCGTACGTGGCGCTCTTCGCCGTCGCCGGCCTCTTCCTGGGCGGCAGCGCCGGTGCGGTGGTCAGCGGCCTGATGCTGCTGGCCGTCCCGGTGGCGCTGTGGGGCGCCTGGCGTCTCCTGCGCCTCGTCGGTCGTCTCGTCGACCCGCGTGGCCTCTCCACCTGGGTGCTGGTCTGGGGGTCGATCACCTACGCCCTGGTGCCGGCCACTTCCGGCGCCTGGGGCGAGGGCAGGTTCGGGACCGTCGCCCTCGCCGCGCTGCTGCCGTGGCTGGCCCACGCCGCCATCGGCTTCGCCGACCCCGACCCCGAGCGGCGTTGGCGGGCGGCCTGGCGCACCGGCCTGCTGCTGGCGCTCTGCTCGGCCTTCGTCCCGGGCGTCTGGCTCTTCGGGCTGCTCGCCGCCGCCCTCGTCGTCGCCGCCGCCTTCGCGATCAGCCCCCGCCTGCTGCGTGAGCGCTCGGCCTGGGGGCCTCCGGCCGTCGCGCTGGGCCTCGTGCCGCTGCTGCTCCTGCCGTGGTTCCTGCCGCTGCTCGGCAGCGGCGCCGGGCAGGGGATGCTGCTCGAGGCCGGCCGCCTGCCCGTCGCGGCGGTCGACTTCACCGACCTGGTGACCGGGCGTCTCTCCGACCTCGGTGCGCCGTGGTGGCTCGGGGTCCCGCGGTGGCGGTGCTGGCCGTGCTGGCGATCGCGCCGCACTCCACCCGTGTGCCGGTGATGATCGGGTGGCTCATCGCCCTGCCCGCCGCCTGCGTGGTGGCGGTGCTGGGCCTCGTCGAGCTCGACCTGCCGGCGACCTCCACCCCGCCCAGCATGGGCTTCTTCGTCGTGGTGCTGCAGGGCGTCGCCGTGGTCGCGGCCGCGCTCGGCACCGGGGCCCTCGTACGCCGCCTCTCCGGCGACCCGCACCCGCTGTGGCAGCGGGCGATCGCGCTGGTCGTCGCGGTGGTCGCGGTGGCCGTGCCCGTCGGTGGGCTCGTCTGGTGGCTCGGCGCCGACACCGCGTTCGACGAGGACCGGGTCGAGGTCGTCCCGGCCTACATGGCGCAGAGCTCGCTCACCGGTGACGACCACGGCGTCCTGGTGGTGCGTGGCTCGGTCGACGAGGGCGTCAGCTACCGCGTACGTCGTGGCGACGGCGTCACCGTCGGTGAGGACGAGATCCTCGGCCTCACCGCGGAGGACGGCGCGATGACCGACCTCGTGACCCGGCTCGTCTCCGCCCCCAGCCCTCGCGACGTCGAGGCGCTGGCCGAGCGCGGCGTCGAGTACGTCGTGCTCCCGTCGCCCGTCGACGGCCGCCTCTCGGCCGGGCTCGACGCCGTCGACGGACTCGTGCAGGCCAGCGCCGAGGACCGCTCGACCCGCGCCTGGCGCGTCGACCGCGAGACCTCCGTGGCGGGCGTCTCGAGCGAGGTCGGCGTCGGTCGCGTCCTGCTGCTCGTCCTCCAGGGCGCCGCCTGGCTGCTCGCCCTGGTTGCGGCGGCCCCCACACTCGTCCGATCGAGGTCCGAGGCATGAGCACCGACTCCCGTCGCTCCGCGGAGCGCCCCCAGCGCCGTGACCGTCGCCGCTCGTCGGCCCCGGGGCAGCGCGCCGTCGACCCGCTGACCCTGCTGGCCTTCGGCATCCCGCTGCTCACCGTGGCGCTGCTGGCCACCGTCAACCCTGCTCCCACCGAGGAGGCGGCCCAGCCTCCGACGGCGACGCCGCTCACCAACACGGTGCTGGTCTGCCCGCCCGCGCTGGGTGGCGCCGACCTGGTGCAGGCCGCGCTCGCCGACACCGACGTGGCGGGAGCGCTGCGTACGGGTGGCAAGGACCTGACCCTCTCCGCGGGGTCGGTGGCCACCCGGCGTACGTCCGACACGCTCCTGCTGCGCGGGGAGGGGCCGACCGCCTCGGGCCTGGCTGCCGCCCGTACCGGCGGGGGACTGGCGACCGACTGCCTGCGCCCGGCCAGCGACGTCTGGTTCGCCGGTGTCGGCGCCGGGCCCGAGCACTCCTCGGTCCTGCGGCTGGTCAACCCCGACGGTGGTCCGGCGATCGCCGACGTGGTCGTGCACGCCGCCGGCGGCATCCGTGAGGTCCCGGCGCTGCGGGGCGTGGCCGTGGGCGCCCGCGACGAGCTGGCGCTCGACCTGGCCGAGGTGATGCCCGAGCGCGAGGACGTCACCCTCCACCTCCGGGTCACCCGGGGCCGGCTGGCCTCCTCGATCGTCGACCGCGTCGACCCTCTGGGCAGCGACGAGCGGGCCACGACCTGGCTGCCGGCGGTCGCGGAGCCCGCCACCGACGCCTTCCTCCCCGGCGTACGCCGCGGGGGAGGGGAACGCACCCTCGTGCTGACCAACCCCGGTGACGACGAGACCCGCGTGCGGCTCAAGGCGGTCACGCCGGAGAGCGAGTTCGCGCCGACCGACCTGTCCGAGGTCCCTGTCCCGGCCGGGGCGACCGTGACCGTCGACCTGGGCCGGTTCCTGCGCTCGCAGGCCGCTCAGGGGCTGGTGGCGTTGCGCGTCGAGGCCGACGCCCCGGTCGCCAGCCTGCTGCGGTCCCGCGACGGCAACCGGCTGACCCACGCCGTGGCGGCCGCCCTGCTCGCCGAGTCGGGTGCGCTCGCCGTCGCCGGCGGCGACCAGCGCCTGGTGCTGGCCGGGGCCGAGAAGCCGTCCAACGTGCGCGTGGTGCAGCGTGCTGCCGACGGCACCGCGCTCAAGGAGCTGCGGGTGACCGTACGCCCGGGGCAGGGCACCCGGCTCGAGCTCGCCGCCCGCGCCCGCTGGGTGCAGGTGCTGGTGGGCGACGTGCCCGTGGTCGCGGCGCTCGAGGCGGGTGACACCTCCGTGCGGCCCGTGCGCGAGCTGGTCACCGACAGCTGGGTCCCGCACGTGGGCCCGGCGCTCTACTGAGCTGTCCCCGCCGAGCCGCAGCGTTCAGTCGTTGCGCGGGTCGACGTCGTCGGGGTCCATCCCCAGCAGCTCGGCCACCTGCTCCACGACCACCGTGTGGATGAGCGCGCGCAGCTCCTCCCGGTTGTCGGCGCGGTGCTCGAGCGGGCGTCGGAAGAGGACCAGCCGGCTCGGCGTGGCCCCCGATCCACGGACCACCGAGGCGAGCGGGACGCCCGCGTCGTCCCAGTCGTCGGGCACCAGCGGGGTGTCCTCGACGGCGTACTCCACCAGGCCGAGCCGGTCGTGCCAGCGCCCGTCCACGACCTGCACCACGCTGAGCACCAGGGCGTCGAAGCGCTCCCGCTCGGTGCGCAGGGCGGGGGTGCCCGGCACGCGGGGCAGCACGCCCGGCCCGCGCATGCCGCGACCGCGCCGGTCACGGGTGCGGCGCGGCACGATCTCCATGCCGCGAGCCTAGACGGCGCGGCGCCGGCTGCGGGGTAACGTCTGCGGTGTGAATCCCGCCCGTCGTTGCTCGCGCACCGCGTGCGGTCGCGCTGCGGTCGCCACGCTGACGTACGTGTACGCCGACCAGACGGCCGTCCTCGGACCCCTCTCGGTGCATGCCGAGCCGCACGCGTACGACCTCTGCGAGCAGCACAGCGAGCGGCTCTCCGCCCCCCGTGGGTGGGAGGTGCTCCGGCTGGCGCACGACCTGCGCGACCCCGGGCCCTCGAACGACGACCTGCTCGCGCTGGCCGATGCCGTGCGCGAGGCCGCACGACCGCCGGAGCCGGCGCCGCACGTGCACCCGGCCGACGATCCCTCGCAGGGCGTGCGACGCGGACACCTGCGGGTGCTGACCACGGACTGACCGTCCGTGCGGTGGCCGATAGGCTCCCGCCCATGACTTCCGGCAGCCCGACCCTGGACCCCGCGAACCTCCACGCGATCTTCAAGGCGTACGACGTCCGCGGCACCGTTCCCGACCAGATGGACGAGACCCTGGCCCGGGCGACCGGCAACGCGTTCGTGCAGGTCACCGGCGCCGGAACGGTGGTGGTCGGCCACGACATGCGCCCCTCGTCGCCGGGCATGGCCCAGGCGTTCGCCGAGGGGGCCTCGACCGCCGGTGCGGACGTCGTGATGGTGGGCCTGGCCTCCACCGACCAGCTCTACTTCGCCTCGGGCCACCTGGGTCACGCGGGCGTGATGTTCACCGCGAGCCACAACCCCGCGCAGTACAACGGCATGAAGATGTGCCGCGCCGGCGCCCAGCCGGTGGGTCTCGACACCGGCCTGGCCGAGATCCGCGACATCGTCGCCGCCGGCACCGTCCGTGAGGCCGGGACGCCCGGCGAGATCTCCTCGACCGACGTGCTGTCGGCCTACGCCGACCACCTGCTCACCCTCTCCCCGGTGCGCGGGCGCGGCCTCAAGGTCGTCGTCGACGCCGGCAACGGCATGGCCGGCCTGACCGCCCCCGTGGTCTTCGAGAAGATCGGTGGCGTGGTCGAGATGGTGCCGCTCTACTTCGAGCTCGACGGCACGTTCCCGAACCACGAGGCCAACCCGATCGAGGCCGAGAACCTGGTCGACCTGCAGCAGGCCGTGCTGGCCGAGAAGGCCGACATCGGGCTCGCCTTCGACGGCGACGCCGACCGCTGCTTCATCGTCGACGAGCAGGGCCGCGCGGTCTCGCCGTCGACGCTGACCGCGCTGATCGCGGCCCGCGAGCTGGCCAGGAACCCCGGCGCCACCGTGATCCACAACCTGATCACCTCGCGTGCCGTCCCCGAGATCGTCACCGAGCTCGGCGGCACTCCGGTGCGCACCCGCGTCGGCCACTCCTTCATCAAGGCGACGATGGCCGAGACCGACGCGGTCTTCGGTGGCGAGCACTCGGGCCACTTCTACTTCCGCGACTTCTGGCGCGCCGACTCCGGCATGCTCGCCGCGCTGTACGCGATGGCGGCGCTCGCCGAGACCGACCTGCCGCTGTCGGAGCTGATGGCCGAGTACGAGCGCTACCCCTCCTCGGGCGAGATCAACTCCACCGTGGACGACCAGGCGGCCGTGCTCGCCAGCCTCAAGGAGCAGTACGCCGGCCGTGACGACGTCGAGGTCGACGAGCTCGACGGCCTCACCGTCACGCACGCCGACTGGTGGTTCAATGTCAGGGCCTCGAACACGGAGCCCCTGCTCCGCCTCAACTCCGAGGGCAAGGACGAGGCCACCATGGCCGAGATCCGGGACGCCGTCCTCTCCACGATCAGGAGCAACTGATGAACCTCGACCCTGCCCTGCTCGACATCATCGTCTGCCCGGCCTGCCACGCCGACCTGGCCGTGGAGGGCGAGGAGCTGGTCTGCACGGGCTGCCGGTACGCCTACCCCGTGCGCGACGACATCCCCGTCCTGCTGGTCGACGAGGCCCGCAAGCCGGCCTGAGGCGACCCGTGACGACCTGGTTCGACGAGGCCCGACTCGACGACGAGCGGGTGCTCGCCGGCGCCGACCCGATGCTGCGGACGCTGGCCGAGGCCGGCGCCCGGGTGCGACGTGACCGGGTGCAGGTGGGTGACGCGCTCGAGCGGGCCGTCGCCCACGCCACCAGGCCGACCGGCCCCGTGCCGTGGTGGCCGCCGGTCCCGACTCGCGCCTGCTGCGGGCCGTGCTCGAGCCGTGGTGCCCGGTGCCGTTCGTGGCCTGGCCGATGCCCGGACTGCCGGGCTGGGTGGGCAGCCTCGACCTGGTCGTGGTGCTCGCTCCCGACGGCTCCGACCACGGCTCCGCGCTGGCGGTGACCGAGGCGCTGCGTCGCGGCGCCCAGGTGGTGGTCGCCGCGCCCGAGAAGTCGCTGGTGACCGAGCACGCCGAGGGCCGCTGGTGCCACCTGCTGCCGATCGTCACCGGTGACCAGTCCGCCGCCGCCGTGGTCATGCTGGAGTTCCTCGACCGGGTCGACCTGGGGCCGCGCACCGACGTCGAGGACGTCGCCGGCGCGCTCGACCACGTCGCCACCGTCTGCTCGCCCCACCAGGACCTCTCGGTCAACCCCGCCAAGCTGCTCGCGATCGCGCTGGCCGACCGTACGCCGGTGGTCTGGGGCGGCACCGTGCTCGCCGCCCGGGCCGCACGCCGCGTGGCCGAGTCGCTGCGCCGGGCGACCGGTGTCTCCGCGATCGCCGGTGACGCCGAGCACCTGCTGCCGGTGCTCGAGTCCGCCCCGCTGCAGGACCTCTTCGACGACCCGCTCGAGAGCGACTCCGCCAGCCTGCCGCCGGTGCTGGTGGTCCTCGACGACGGCAGCGACGAGCCCGTCGTCGCCGAGCAGCGCGACCGACTGGTCCGTGCGGCGGGGGAGCGCCGCGTACGCGTGGAGACGCTGACCTGCGACCCCGGCGCCACCAGCGAGCTGGCACGCTACGCATCACTGCTGTTGCAGGGGCGGTACGCCGCCGCCTACCTGCAGATCGGACTGACGGGGGAGTGAACCCATGAGTGGCGGATTCTTCGCACTGCTCGACGACGTGGCCACGCTGGTGAAGGTGGCCTCGGCCTCCATCGACGACGTGGGTGCCGCGGCCGGGCGGGCGAGCGCCAAGGCCGCCGGCGTGGTCATCGACGACACGGCCGTGACCCCGCAGTACGTGCAGGGGCTGGCGGCGAAGCGCGAGCTGCCGATCGTCAAGCAGATCGCCAAGGGCTCGCTCGTCAACAAGCTCTGCTTCATCCTCCCGGCGGCGCTGCTGCTGAGCCAGTTCCTGCCGTGGCTGCTCACCCCGATCCTGATGCTCGGCGGCACCTTCCTCGCCTTCGAGGGCGCGGAGAAGATCTACGAGAAGTTCTTCGGCCACTCCGAGCCGGAGGTCCTCGCGACCGAGATCGGCCCCGAGCAGGAGAAGAAGATGGTCTCCGGGGCGATCCGCACCGACCTGATCCTCTCCGCCGAGATCATGGTGATCGCGCTCAACGAGGTCACCGACGAGCCCTTCCTGTCGCGCGCGATGATCCTGGTCGTCGTGGCCATCGGCATCACCCTGCTGGTCTACGGCATCGTCGGGCTGATCGTGAAGGCCGACGACTTCGGCCTGATGCTCGCCACCAAGGCGCGCTCGGGCTTCGGCCGCGGCTTCGGCCGCCGACTGGTGAAGTCGATGCCCGGCGTCCTGGCCACGATCGGTGCCGTGGGCACCGTGGCGATGCTGTGGGTCGGTGGACACATCCTGCTCGTGGGCCTCGACGACCTCGGCTGGCACGCCCCCTACGAGCTCGTGCACCACCTCGAGGTGGCCGCGCACGACGCCGTCCCGGTCGCCGCCGGCGCCGTCGGGTGGCTGGTCAACACGGCCTGCTCGGCGGTCTTCGGCCTCGTCGTCGGCGCCGTCGTGGTGCTGGTCCTGCACCTGCTGCCCTTCGGCCACGGCAAGGACGAGGAGCACGCCGAGGCAGCGGCCCGGGGCAAGGCCCACCGCTCCCAGGACCTCGCCGCCGCGGGTGGCTCCGAGGGCGGTACGCCGGGGGCCGACACCCCCGGTCCGTCCCACTGACCGGACGTCTCGTCCGGGGCTCGAGACCGACGCTCGCCTGAGGCGGGGCTCGGGCGTCCTGCGCGCCCGTTCCGTGGATTGCGTGATTGTCGGGAGCCGGTTCTACGCTCGTCGTCGGAGGGGACGTTGGTCCGGGACTCCGGACCAGCACAGAAGAGCCACTGACGAGGGGTAGTGATGGACTACAAGGTCGCAGACTTGAACCTGGCCGACTTCGGCCGGACCGAGATCCAGCTCGCCGAGCACGAGATGCCCGGCCTCATGGCGATGCGCGAGCGCTACGGCGACTCGAAGCCGCTGGCCGGCGCGAAGATCGCCGGCTCGCTCCACATGACCATCCAGACCGCGGTGCTGATCGAGACGCTCGTCGCTCTCGGCGCCGAGGTGCGCTGGGCGTCGTGCAACATCTTCTCGACCCAGGACCACGCTGCTGCCGCCGTCGTCGTGGGCCCCGAGGGCACCGTCGACAACCCGAGCGGTGTGCCCGTCTTCGCCTGGAAGGGCGAGACGCTGGAGGAGTACTGGGAGTGCACCCAGCAGATCCTGCTGTGGCCCAACGGCGAGTTCGCCAACATGATCCTGGACGACGGCGGCGACGCCACCATGCTCGTCCACCTCGGTGTCGAGGCCGAGAAGACCGGCGTCGCGCCCGACCCGGCCACCGCCGGCTCGGTCGAGGAGCGCATCGTCTTCCAGACCGTCGCCAGCTCGCTGGCCGAGTCGAAGGACCGCTGGACCAAGGTCGCCAACGAGATCAAGGGCGTCACCGAGGAGACCACCACCGGTGTCCACCGCCTCTACGACATGATGAAGGAAGGCAACCTGCTCTTCCCGGCCATCAACGTCAACGACTCGGTGACCAAGTCGAAGTTCGACAACAAGTACGGCTGCCGCCACTCGCTGATCGACGGCATCAACCGCGCCACCGACGTCCTCATCGGCGGCAAGGTCGCCGTGGTCTGCGGCTACGGCGACGTGGGCAAGGGCTGCGCCGAGTCGCTGCGTGGCCAGGGTGCCCGCGTCATCGTCACCGAGATCGACCCGATCTGCGCGCTGCAGGCCTCCATGGACGGCTACCAGGTCGACACCCTGGAGAACGCCCTCCCGATCGCCGACATCGTGATCACCGCGACCGGCAACAAGGACGTCGTCTCCGCCGAGCAGATGTCGCGCATGAAGCACAACGCGATCGTCGGCAAACATCGGTCACTTCGACAACGAGATCGACATGGCCGGCCTCGAGGCGTGGGACGGCATCGTCCGCAAGAACGTGAAGCCGCAGGTCGACCTGTTCACGTTCCCGCCGGCAACGCCGTCATCATCCTCTCCGAGGGTCGCCTGATGAACCTGGGCAACGCCACCGGCCACCCCTCGTTCGTGATGTCGAACTCCTTCACCAACCAGGTCCTCGCCCAGATCGAGCTCTTCACCAAGCTCGAGGAGTACCCCGTCGGCGTCTACGTGCTCCCGAAGCACCTCGACGAGGAGGTCGCCCGCCTCCACCTCGCCAGCCTCGGGGTCAACCTGACCACGCTGACGACGGAGCAGGCCGACTACCTCGGCCTCGACGTGCAGGGTCCGTACAAGCCTGAGCACTACCGCTACTGAGCGGACCCCTCGGGGCCGTGTGACTGGCACAATGTCCGGCATGACGCAGACGCACCAGGACGCACCCGCGCGCGGGCGCGTCCTGGTCGTCGACGACGACGCCTCGCTGGCGGAGATGCTGACCATCGTGCTGCGCCAGGAGGGTTTCGACTCCCGCATGGTCACCCGGGGGGACCAGGCGGTCCCCGCGTTCCGCGAGTACCGTCCCGACGTCGTCCTGCTGGACCTGATGCTGCCCGGCAAGGACGGCATCGACGTCTGCAAGGAGATCCGCGCCGAGTCCGGTGTCCCGATCGTCATGCTGACCGCCAAGGGCGACACCGTCGACGTGGTCCTGGGCCTGGAGAGCGGCGCCGACGACTACGTCGTCAAGCCGTTCAAGCCCAAGGAGCTGGTCGCCCGCATCCGGGCCCGCGTACGCCGCTTCGACTCGCCCGACTCCGAGACGCTGACCGTCGGCGACCTGAGCATCGACGTCCCGGGCCACCAGGTGACCCGCGGCGAGGAGCAGATCAACCTCACGCCGCTGGAGTTCGACCTGCTGGTCTGCCTGGCGCGCAAGCCCTGGCAGGTCTTCACCCGTGAGGTCCTCCTGGAGGAGGTCTGGGGCTACCGGCACGCCGCCGACACCCGCCTGGTCAACGTCCACGTCCAGCGCCTGCGCTCCAAGGTCGAGCACGACCCGGAGAACCCCGAGGTCGTCCTGACCGTGCGCGGCGTCGGCTACAGGGCCGGCAAGTCGTAGCAGGCGCCATGCCGCTGCGCAGAGCGTTCGCCCGGTTCTCGGGTGGTGTGAGGCGGTTCCTCACCGCGTGGCGCCGGTCGATCCAGGCCCGCGTCGTCGCCAGCACCGTGCTGCTGTGCCTGGTGGTCGGCAGCGCCGTGGGCTGGTTCCTGCTGCGCACCACGCGTGACGGACTCCTCGACCAGCGCGTCGACCGTGTCCTCGCCGAGGCCGCGGCCGAGACCGCCGAGGCCCGCAACCGGCTCAGCTTCGCCACCGGGACCGACGTCGACGCCTCGGGGCAGCGCGAGGACCTGATCGAGCCGATCATCGCCCGGGGCGCCGCCAGCGGCTTCGCCGTCGTGCTCTCGCCCCCGGTCGGCCAGGGCTCCGACCTGGCCGGGGGCGGCGTCCAGTTCTCCCGCAACCTCGACAAGTCCAGCGTGCCCGACTCGATGGTGGAGGAGTTCTCCGAACCCCGCTCGAGCGCGTGGACCTACACCGAGATCCGCACCATGGGACCGGTCGCGCGCGTGGAGCCCGGCCCCGGGATCGTCGTCGCCTCCCAGGTGACCCTGCCGGCCGACGGCCAGACCTACACGCTCTACTACCTCTACCCGCTGACCGACCAGGAGGCGACGCTCGGCCTGGTCAGTCGGGCCCTGCTCGGTGCGGCGGCCTTCCTGGTGCTCCTGGTGGCGGGCGTGACCTGGTTGATCACCCGGCAGGTGGTCAACCCGATCAGGCTGGCCCGGCGGGTCGCCGAGCGGCTCGCCGCCGGCCAGCTGCAGGAGCGCCTGCGGGTCACCGGCGAGGACGACCTGGCGCGCCTGGCCATCTCGTTCAACCAGATGGCCTCCAACCTGCAGCGCCAGATCCGCCAGCTCGAGGAGCTCAGCCGCCTGCAGCGCCGCTTCGTCTCCGACGTCTCGCACGAGCTGCGTACGCCGCTGACCACAGTGCGGATGGCCGGCGACGTGCTGCACGACGCCCGGGCCGACTTCGACCCCGTCACCGCGCGCGCAGCCGAGCTGCTGCAGACCGAGCTCGACCGCTTCGAGGTCCTGCTCAGCGACCTGCTGGAGATCAGCCGCTTCGACGCCGGCGCCGCCGTGCTCGAGGCCGACGACGTCAACCTGCTCGACGTCGTCTACCGCGTGGTCGACGCGACCCGGGTGATGGCCGAGCGCCGCAACACCCGCGTCGTGGTGCGCGAGTCGGAGCGCCCCTGCCTGGCCGAGGCCGACGTACGCCGCGTGGAGCGCATCGTGCGCAACCTCGTCACCAACGCCATCGACCACGCCGACTCCAGCGACGTGGTGGTCACGCTGGGCGCCGACGGCAGCGCCGCCGCGCTGACGGTGCGCGACTACGGCGTCGGGCTGGCTCCGGGGGAGTCCGCGATGGTCTTCAACCGGTTCTGGCGCGCCGACCCGGCCCGCGCCCGCACCAGCGGCGGCACCGGGCTGGGGCTCTCCATCTCGCTGGAGGACACCCACCTGCACGGCGGCTGGCTCCAGGCGTGGGGACGGCAGGGCGCCGGCGCACAGTTCCGCCTCACGCTGCCGCGTACGCTCGGGCAGCCGTTGCGGCACAGCCCGCTGCCCCTGGTGCCCGAGGATGCGGAGGTCGGCGCATGAGCCACGCGTACGCCGCTGCCTCCCGCGCGCGCCGCGCCGTCGGCGCGCTGGTGCTGCTGCTCGGCCTGGGCGTCCTCACGGCCTGCGTGCAGATGCCCACCCAGGGGCCGCTCGTGCGCGTCGACCCGCAGACCACCGACGAGGACGACGCCGGGGGCTTCTACGACCCCCGACCACCGGTCGGTGGGGCCGACCCCGAGGAGATCGTGCTCGGCTTCCTGGAGGCGATGAAGGCGACGCCGGTGAAGACCAGCGTCGCCTCGGAGTTCCTCACCGAGCGGGCGCAGCGCGCCTGGTCGCCGGAGAAGGGCACGATCACCTACTCCGACTTCGGCCCGGCGGTCGGGCTGACCCGGGTGCGGGTGCCGCTGGTCGAGGCGCACCGCTACGACCACCGTGGTGCCTGGCAGCGCCGGCTGCCCGCGGGGCAGGCCACGTTGAGCTTCCCGATGGTGATCGAGGGGGAGGAGTGGCGCATCGACGCGGCTCCTGACGCGCTCGTGGTCCCGGAGTCGTGGTTCGCCGACGGCTTCCAGCCGGCCTCCCTCTACTTCCTCGACCCCAGCGGGACGCTGCTGGTGCCCGAGCCGGTGCACGTGCCGGGCGGCGACCAGATGGCGACCGCCCTGGTCCGTGGCCTGCTGGCGGGGGCGCCCGACCCGCGGTCTCCCGTGGCGCCCTGCCGTCGGGCGGACGGCTGGCGATGAACTCGGTGCCGATCAACGCCGACGGCGTGGCCGACGTCGTCGTCGAGGACGTCGAGGGCACGTTCGACTCCGGCGCGGCCGAGGAGATGCTGGCCCAGCTGACCTGGACGTTGCGGCAGGTGCCGCGGGTCAAGCAGGTCCGGCTCACCGTCGACGAGCGCGCAGTGACGCTGGACGACGGCGTGCGCGAGGTGGCGGTGCAGTCGGGGCTGTCGTTCAGCCCCCTGGGCGTCAGCTCCAGCCGCGACCTCTTCGCCCTGGTCGGCGGCCGCCTGGTCCGGGGCGACTTCGAGAACTTCTCCCCGACGGCCGGCGCACTCGGGGCCGGCGAGGTGGGGGTCCGCGGTCGGGGTCAGCCTGGACGGCACCCGCGCCGTCGGGGTCAGCTCCGACGGCCGGTCCGCGGTGCGGGCGGTCCTGGAGAAGGGCGCGGCCCCCGACACCGTGCTCACCGGGGCCAGCGGCCTGCTGCGTCCGGTCTTTGACTTCTCCGGCCGGGTCTGGTTCGTCGACCGGGCGCCGTCGGGCGCGCGGGTGCAGGTGATGGGCCCCGACGAGGACCCCGTCGAGGTCGACGTGCCCGGGGTGAGCGGCGAGGACGTGACGCTCTTCCTGGTCTCGCGTGACTCCTCCCGCCTGGTGGCCGTGGTCCGCGGCCCGGCCCAGGACCGTCTGGTGGTGAGCCGGATCGAGCACTCCCCGGCCGGTGGCCTCCCGCGCTTCACCCGGGCACGCGCCATCGCCCGACGCGGCGACGCCGCCCGGCGCGTGACCGACATCGGTTGGCGTTCCCGGTGACCCTGGCCCTGTTGGGCAGCGTCACCCCCGACCTGGCGCAGGTGAGGCTGCTCAGCGTCGACGGCGCCCCCGGCGAGCGCGGCACCAACGCCGCCACCCGCGTACGCGGGGAGGCGCGCCGCCTCGTCTCCTCGCCGGTCGAGGGCGACGGCACCTACGTCGTGACCGCCGACCAGATCCTCGACCTCGCCAAGCCGCGCGGGACCTCCCGACGCCCGGGCAGGGACCGAGCTGGTTCGGCTTCGTCGGCTGAGCCGCGGCCCCTCCCCACGTCCGGCCCATCCACAGACGAGCGGCTGGACCTGACCTCGACCGTCGCCCGGCTGCTGGGCTGGGGCGATGCTCTCCACCCACGCCGCCTGGCTCGACCTGGTCCTCGGCAGCTCCTGCGCCGGCTGCTCGGCGCCCGGTCCACCCGTGTGCCCGGCCTGCGTCGAGGCCCTGCCGCAGCCGTGGCAGACCCGGCCCCGGCCGACCCGGCCGGCTTTCCGCGCTGCTGGACCTCGGGGGAGTACGTCGACCTCCTGGCCCGCGCGGTCGTCGCCCACAAGGAGCGCGGGCGGACCGCGGTGGCGCCCTTCCTGGGCGAGCGCCTGGCGGCCTCGGTTGCTGCCCTGATCTGCGACGGGCTCGCCGACGGTCCCCCGGCGCCGGCCCGGCCCACGGTGCTGGTGCCCGTGCCGTCGTCGCCGGGCGCTGCCAGGGCTCGGGGCGACGACCCGCTGGCACGGGTGGTGCGGCTGGCCGCGCGGCAGCTGCGGGGGCAGGGGCACGACGTACGCGTGCACGCACTGCTGCGCAGTCGCGGCGGGGTGCGTGACCAGGGAGGGCTGACGGCCGCCCAGCGCGCCGCCAACCTGGTGGGGTCGATGCACTGCCCCTCACCGGGGCTGGCCAGGCTCGCACGCCTCGACCCGGCCCCGCTGCTGGTGCTCTGTGACGACGTGGTGACGACGGGAGCCACGCTGGTGGAGGCCCGTCGGGCGCTCGTGGCGGTCGGCGCGGGCCCGCTCGGAGCAGCCGTCGTCGCCGCGGTGCCACGGCGTACGCCAGCCCCACGACGAGCATGAGCGGAAGGAAGGGGGTCGCCTGTCGGACGGATCAGGCGGTCGCCTTACGCCGTTGGGAGAAGGGGGCTAACGTCTGTGCATGGAGTCCGTTCGGGTCCGTGGTTGCGTCGTCCGGGGCGTCCTGGACGGCAAGCCGATGCCAGTCGCAGGCAAAACGGCCCACGTAAGGCGCGCTCTCGTCGAGGGCCCGCTGATCACGGTGCGGCTTAGAAGTAAGTCCTGCCTCGGCCCCGTCGTCAGACACGACGGACGTCGGGAGAAGGTGGGTAGTGGCACTGAGCTGCGAGAGCCTCAGCAGGCGGCTGTGGGGACGAAGACCAGGTCGGCCGGACGGACTCCACCATCTGCCGACCACCGTGCCCTCCCGGCCGGTGGTCGTCAGTCATCGCAGGTGATTTCACTGAATCGGGAGGTTCACATGGACGTTGTGGTCACAGGCCGGCACATCGAGGTCTCGGATCGGTTCCGCGAGCACGCCGCTGAGAAGCTGTCACGGCTCGAGAAGCACGATCACCGCATTCAACGAGTGGCCGTCGAGGTCTCCCACGAGAAGAATCCCCGTCAGATCGAGCGGGCCGTGAAGGTGGAGCTGACCGCCTTCTCCAAGGGCCCGGTGATCCGCGCCGAGGCGGCGTCCGAGGACAAGATGGCTGCCCTCGACCTCGCCCTGGACAAGATGGCGGCGCAGATGCGCAAGGCGGCCGACCGTCGCCGCGTCCACCGTGGCCGCCACACGCCCGTGTCGGTGGCCGAGGCGCTCGCCGGGGTGCAGGCGCCCGAGCCCGACACCGACGCCGAGGAGGTCACCGAGCGACAGGTCGGTCCCATCACCGTGACCGGTGACGGACCGCTCGTGGTGCGCGAGAAGTCCCACGAGGCGACCCCCATGACCCTCGACCAGGCCCTCTACGAGATGGAGCTGGTGGGCCACGACTTCTACCTGTTCGTCGACAAGGAGTCCGAACGACCCTCGGTGGTCTACCGCCGCCGTGGCTACGACTACGGAGTCATCACGCTCGACGTGAGCGAGTGATCCTCCGCCACTGAGGCACCGAGCTCCCCCGGGGTGTGTCGCCCACGCCTCGGGGAGTGGTTCGTCTGACATGATGACCGCGTGACCGACGAAGCAACGGGTGCAGGAGCAGTGAGGGTCGTCATCGCCGACGACCAGGAGCTCTTCCGCCGCGGACTGACGATGCTGTTGAGCCAGGAGCCCGACATCGAGGTGGTCGGCGAGGCGTCCGACGGCGTCGCCGCCACCGACATGGCGATGGCCCTGGCCCCCGACGTCGTGCTGCTCGACGTGCGCATGCCCAAGCGCACCGGCATCGAGGCGTGCCGAGCGATCAAGGAGGCCACCCCGTCGGCCAAGGTCATCATGCTCACCGTCTCCGACGAGGAGGCCGACCTGTACGAGGCGGTCAAGGGCGGTGCCGCCGGCTACCTGCTGAAGGACTCCTCCATCGAGGAGGTCGCGCAGGGCGTCCGCGTCGTCGCCGAGGGCCAGTCCCTCATCTCCCCGTCGATGGCGGTCAAGCTGATCGACGAGTTCAAGCAGATGTCGCGCCCCGAGCACCAGCAGGGGCCACGCCTGCGCCTGACCGAGCGTGAGCTCGAGGTGCTGCGCCTGGTCGCGAAGGGCATGAACAACCGCGAGATCGCCAAGGTGCTCTTCATCTCCGAGAACACCGTCAAGAACCACGTGCGCAACATGCTGGAGAAGCTGCAGCTGCACTCGCGCATGGAGGCCGTGATGTATGCGGTCAAGGAGAAGATCCTCGACCTGCCGTGACGTCTCGGAGCCCGCGACGCGCCCTCCAGAGCCTCTCCCTGCCCCAGGCCAGGCGGGTGGCGCTCGCTGCCCAGGGTTTTGCTGACCCACCCCACGCCACCCCGACGATGCGCACCCTCGACCGGGTCGTTGCCCGGACCGGCGTGCTGCAGGTCGACTCGGTCAACGTCTTCGCGCGCGCCCACCTGATGCCGCTCTACGCGCGGATGGGCCCCTTCGACCCGGCCCTGCTGGAGCGGGCCTCCTCGGGGGCCAGGGACCGTCGCCTGGTCGAGTACTGGGCGCACGTGCAGGCGTACATGCCCGTCGAGCTCTGGCCGGCGATGCACCACCGTCGCGCGGAGTTCCGCGCCCGCCGCGGCAAGTGGGGGATGGGGGCCGACCCGATGCTGGAGCCGCAGGTGCTGGCCGCGGTCGCCGAGCGCGGGCCCGTCACCGCTCGCGACCTCGAGGCCGACCTGGGGGCCACGCGCACCAAGGAGCACTGGGGCTGGAACTGGTCTCAGGCGCGCAAGGTGCTCGACTTCCTCTACCTCACCGGCGAGGTGGCGATCGCCGGGCGCACCCGGTCGTTCGAGGTGCTCTACGACCTCCCCCAGCGGGTCCTTCCGGCGCGGGTGCTCGAGGCGCCGACCCCGACGCGCGAGGAGGCCGAGCTCGAGCTCGTACGCCGCGCCCTGCGCTCCCACGGCGTCGCCACCGCGACCACCGTCGCCGACCACTACCGGATGGGCGTCGGCCCGACCCGGGCGGCGTTGCGCACCCTGGTCGAGAGCGGCGAGGCCGAGGAGGTCACCGTCGAGGGGTGGCGGCGTGACACCTACCTGGCGACCGGGGCACGGCTCCCGCGCCGGATCGCAGCCCGCACGTTGCTGAGCCCCTTCGACCCCGTGGTGTGGCACCGCGAGCGCGCCGAGGCGCTCTTCGACTTTCACTACCGGATCGAGATCTACACGCCTGCGCACCGGCGGGTGCACGGCTACTACGTGCTGCCCTTCCTGCTCGGCGACCGGGTGGTGGCGCGCGTCGACCTCAAGGCCGACCGGCGCCGCGGCGTCCTGAGCGTCCCCGGGGCCTTCGCCGAGGCGTACGCCCCGGGCGAGACCGCCGTGCAGCTCGCCGCCGAGCTGCGCCGCGCGGCCGCCTGGGTGGGCTGCGACAGCGTCGAGGTGGGAGGCGTCGGCGACCTCGCCGCTCCGCTGGCCGCCGCCCTGTCCGACGCCGGGTGAACGCGCCCGCCTGAGGAGCGCCCTGACCACTGTGTGCGTGTGTCTCCGCGTCTCATGTGCGGTGGGTAGCATGGCCGACGGTCCTCTCGACCGTGCCGTGCCTCCTTCGACCTGCACCAGGAGTTCAACCCCGTGCCTGCCATCATCGACAAGCTCCTCCGCCTCGGCGAGGGCAAGGTCCTGCGTCAGCTCGAGAACATCGCCAAGGCCGTCAACGCGATCGAGGACGACTTCGTCGCCATGAGCGACGCCGAGCTGCGCGCGATGACGGACGAGTTCAAGGAGCGCCTGGCCAACGGGGAGACCCTCGACGACATCATGCCGGAGGCGTTCGCCACCGTGCGCGAGGCCGCGAAGCGCGTGATCGGCCAGCGTCACTACGACGTGCAGATCATGGGTGGCGCCGCCCTCCACCTCGGCAACATCGCCGAGATGCGTACCGGTGAGGGAAAGACGCTGGTGGCGACGCTGCCCGCCTACCTCAACGCCCTCTCCGGCAAGGGTGTCCACGTCGTCACGGTCAACGACTACCTGGCCAAGTACCACGCCGAGTGGATGGGTCGTGTCTACGGCTTCCTCGGCCTCACCACCGGCGTGATCCTGCCGTCGATGCGCCCGGCCGAGCGCCGCGAGGCCTACAACTGCGACATCACCTACGCCACCAACAACGAGCTCGGCTTCGACTACCTGCGCGACAACATGGCCGACGCGTTGGAGGACTGCGTCCAGCGCGGCCACAACTTCACCGTCGTCGACGAGGTGGACTCCATCCTCATCGACGAGGCGCGCACGCCGCTGATCATCTCCGGCCCCACGCAGGACGAGGTGCAGTGGTACGGCGAGTTCGCCCGGATCGCGCGCCAGATGACGAAGGACGTCGACTACGAGGTCGACGAGAAGAAGCGCACCATCTCCGTCCTCGAGCCGGGCATCACCAAGGTCGAGGACAACCTCGGCATCGACAACCTCTACGACTCGGTCAACACCCCGTTGATCTCCTTCATGAACAACTCCATCAAGGCCAAGGAGCTGTTCCGCAAGGACAAGGAGTACGTCGTCATGAACGGCGAGGTGCTCATCGTCGACGAGCACACCGGCCGCATCCTGTCGGGTCGCCGCTACAACGACGGCCTCCACCAGGCGATCGAGGCGAAGGAGGGCGTGACCGTCCGCGAGGAGTACCAGACCCTCGCCACGATCACCCTGCAGAACTACTTCCGCCTCTACTCCAAGCTCTCCGGCATGACCGGTACGGCCATGACCGAGGCGAGCGAGTTCGACAAGATCTACAAGCTCGGCGTCGTCCCGATCCCGCCGAACAAGCCGCTGGCCCGCATCGACCAGCCCGACCTCGTCTACCGGACCGAGGAGGCCAAGTACGAGGCCGTGGTCAAGGACATCGCGGAGCGCCACCGCAAGGGCCAGCCGGTCCTGGTCGGCACCGTCTCGGTCGAGAAGTCCGAGCTGCTCGCCGGCCTGCTGAAGAAGGAGGGCGTGCCGCACACCGTCCTCAACGCCAAGGTCCACGCCGACGAGGCCAAGATCGTCGCGATGGCCGGTCACAAGGGCGCGGTCACCGTGGCCACCAACATGGCCGGTCGAGGCACCGACATCATGCTGGGTGGCTCGGTGGAGTTCCTCGCCGACCAGGAGCTGCGCAACGCGGGCCTGGAGCCCACCGGTGAGACCGCGGCCGAGTACGAGGCCAAGTGGGAGGACACCCTCACCCGGATCAAGGCGCAGGTCGCGGCCGAGCACGACGAGGTGGCCGCCCTGGGTGGTCTCTACGTCATCGGCACCGAGCGCCACGAGTCGCGCCGCATCGACAACCAGCTGCGTGGTCGTTCCGGACGTCAGGGCGACCCGGGCGAGAGCCGTTTCTACCTCTCGCTGCAGGACGAGATGATGCGCCTCTTCAAGGGCGAGATGATCGACCGGCTCCTCACGGCGATGAAGGTCCCGGACGACATGCCGATCGACTCCAAGCGGGTCACCAACTCGATCGCCGGCGCCCAGGCCAACCTGGAGTCGCAGAACTTCGAGTCCCGCAAGAACGTCCTCAAGTACGACGACGTGATGAGCCGCCAGCGTGAGGTCATCTACGCCGAGCGCCGTCGCGTCCTCGAGGGCGCCGACCTCGAGGAGCAGGTCCGCGGCTTCATCGACGACGTCGTCAACGGCTACGTCACCGGCGCCACCGCCGAGCAGGCCGAGGACTGGGACCTGCCGGCGCTCGAGACCGCGCTGAAGCAGCTCTACCCGATGAGCTTCACTCTCGAGAGCGTCGTCGAGGAGGTCGGCGGCCGCGTCAACCTCACCCGCGAGACGCTCGCCGAGAAGATCCGCAAGGACGCGCACGCCGCGTACGACGCCCGCGAGGACGAGTTCGGCGACGAGGTCATGCGTGAGCTCGAGCGCAAGGTCGTCCTCTCGGTGCTCGACCGCAAGTGGCGCGAGCACCTCTACGAGATGGACTACCTGCGCGAGGGCATCTACTTGCGCGCCTACTCGCAGCGCGACCCGCTCGTGGAGTACCAGCGCGAGGGCTTCGACATGTTCGCCGCGATGATGGACGGGATCAAGGAGGAGTCGGTCGGCTTCCTCTTCAACCTGGCCGTCGAGGTCGAGGTGGAGCACGACCACGACCACGACCATGACCACGCTGACGAGGCGCCCGGCCCGATCGACATGGAGGAGGCCGCGGCCCACGCCCCGCAGGTCAGGGCGAAGGGGCTCGACGCTCCGAAGAAGCCGCAGAACCTCACCTACACGGCGCCCTCGGAGGACGGCGACGCGGAGGTCGTGACTGCAGCGGTGGCCGAGGACGACCCGTTCGCGGGCATCGGCCGCAACGCCGACTGCCCCTGCGGCTCGGGCAAGAAGTTCAAGAAGTGCCACGGAGCGCCGGGCGGCGCTTCGGGGCAGACCGCCCGGATCGGCTGACCCACCCGCTCCATCCGGAGCGGCTCAGCAGAACTCCAACGCCGTGCAGATCCACCGTCCGCGGTGGACCTCGAAGCGGCCGGCCACCGCACGCGACCTCGCGCCGTGCTTGAGGTGGACGGCCGCTTCGACCGTCTCGGGGGAGAGGAAGCTCAGGCGTACGCCGTGCACCCGCGCCCGCGTCACGCCCGGCGGACGCCCCTGGCCGGGCTCACGTCGTCCGGCGTGCGCGACGAGCACGGCACGGCGTACGAGGTCCTGGTGAACGTCGGCGCGCGTCCAGCGCAGCAGCTGGGCCGCAGGGCGGTCGCCCGCCACGATCTCGGTCGCGGCCTGCGTGTAGCGCTCCACCCACTGCTCGAGCTCCTGGCGCAGGCTGGCCGACACCTCGACCAGGTCGCAGCCGGGGCGCCCGGGGCGTGCCTCGGGGCGCGGCGGGTCGAGGCACGGGGTGAGGTCGAGGGCGAGCGAGCCCTGGACCATGGCGAGGGGCGCGACCGGACGCGCGTCGCGGTGGTGGGGGCGCGGGTTGAGGGTGGTCGTGGTGCTCATCGTGCGTCCTCTCGGTCAGGAAGGTCGAGGGCCAGCTGCTGGCCGGGCGTGATCACGTCGGGTCGGCGCCCACGACGTCGCGGTTGGTCTGGTGCAGGGCGGCCACGGCCCGCGCCACGGCCGCGTCGGAGACCGGTGGGGCCGGGACGCCTGCGGCGCCCTCCAGGTGGCTCCTGGCGATCTCCCACAGCGTGTCGCCGCTGCGTACGACGTGGGTCCGCCGGGCGTCGGAGTCTCGGGAGGCGTCGGCGCCTCGGGAGGCGGTGGGGCGCAGCTGGGGCGGGTCGGTCACCTGTGCCGTCGGACGGGCTGTCGCCCCCTCGTCGGACGTCTGGCCGAGGTCGGCGCCCACGGCAGGACGGTCGGGGTAGGGGAGGCCCTGCAGGAGCTCGACCGCGCCCGGACCGCTGGCACCGGAGGAGGTGTCGGCGGTGAGGACGTCGGTCGGGGCCGCGACGGCGTGGGCCGTGCTGCCCAGCGCCACGCTGGCCGCGCAACCGCAGGCCACGAGCGTCAGGCGACGCCACCAGCCCGCCCGCGCGGTGGTCCGGCCTCGGAGTGCGTCGGCGACGCCTGCGCTGGTGAGGATCCACAGCCAGGGGCAGACCAGCGCGGCGAGTGCGCCGGCGAGGTCGACCAGGACGAGGTCGAACGCGCGGTCGGCCTGGCCGCCGCGCAGGGTGGCCGCGCTCTCCAGCCCAGCAGGGTGCCGGTGGCCAGGGCTGCGGTGGCGACGGCCCAGACCAGGAGGCACCGCCAGGCCGGGGCGTGGGCCGGAAGCGGGGCAGAAGGAGAGGCGAGACTCCGAGTCATCTCGAACCTTTCGTTTACGTGTGTTTGCTTCATTCAAGCGCCGGATGCTGCGGATTGACCATCCCCATTTCAGGGCACGGCGCCTGGGGTTGCCGGTGGCGGCGGAAGGAGCCGCCGCCCGTCCCCAACCTTGGGGATCCTGCGCGAACGGGGCGGGGGTGGCGTGTGGGGTTGCGTCCGTCGCCCGCCGCCCGCTTGGCTGGGCGTACGTCCTCGGGGGACGTGGGTGAGGAGGACGTGATGTCCGATCAGGTGCAGTGGGTGCACGTCGCGATGGCGGCCGCCGTGGTCGTCCTGGTGATGATGGCCTCGGCCGGGGCGAGCTGGCTCGCCCTCGCCGGGTGGTCGGGGGCAGCAGTGCTGCTGGCGATCTGGACGGTGCTCGTCCTGCGGGTGCGCTCCCGCGAGGCGGGACGAGGACGCCACGGCTCGTGAGCGACGAGGCGATGTTCGAGGTCCTGGAGGACCTCGAGGCGCACGCCGAGACGCTCCACCGGCTCGAGCGCGCGGCCGAGGTCGCCGACCGCAGCCGCTCGGAGTACCAGGCCGTCCTGCTCGAGGGCCGGCTCATGGCCTCGATCGGTCACGACGTGGTCCTGGGCGTACGCGGCGTGGGGCCGGTCCACGGCACGCTCCGGCGGGTGGGTGACCAGTGGTGCCAGGTGGCGGCCGGCCCGGCCACGTGGACCGTCCGGTCGGCGGCCCTGCTGTGGGCGCAGGGGCTCTCGACCCGCCCATGCCCCGGGTGGCGTGGAGCCGCCTCGACGCCGTCGGGATCGGTTCGCCGCTGCGGAGGCTGGCCGACGCGCGGGCGCTCTGCACGGTCCACCTCGTCGACGACAGCACCCTGGAGGGGGTGCTGGGGCGGGTCGGTGGTGACTTCGTCGAGCTCGACGAGGGGCCGGCCGCCGGTGTGGTGGTCGCGACCGGGGTGATCGCCGCCCTGCGCGCCGAAGGATGACTCAGCGCGCCGAAGGCTGAATCAGGTGGCGTCCGCGTCGAAGGGCGGCTTCTCGCCCTCCGACAGACGGGCAGCGCCCGCCGGGGCCGCGACGACCTCGTCGTCGTCCTCGGCCAGGACCTCGGAGATGTGCTTGCGCACCAGTGCCCGCGGGTCGAGGTCGCGGAGCTGCAGGTCGGCGTACTCCGGGCCCAGCTCCTCGCGGAGCTCGTCGCGCGCGGCGTTCGCCATCTGGCGGCCCTTCTTGACCATCTGGCCCGCTTGCTTGGCCAGCTCGGGCAAGCGATCAGGGCCGAAGACCATCACAGCGACCAGTGCGATGACGGCCAGCTCCGTCAGCCCCATTCCGAACATGGGTCAGAACTTACTCGTCGGTGTCAATCCCAGCTGCATACCGGCCAGTCCTCGGCCACGTCCGCTCAGGTCGCGGGCGATCTGGTGGATGACGCCGGCGGCGGGGAGGTGGGGTTGGACTCCACCACGGGCTTGCCGTCGTCGCCGCCTTCGCGCAGCGTCACGTCGATCGGCAGCGAGCCGAGGACCTTGACGTCGTACCCGAAGCGCTGCGAGAGCGTCTGGGCCACGCGCTCGCCACCGCCGGAGCCGAAGATCTCGAGCTTGTGCTCCTTGCCCTCCTCCGCGCAGTGCGGGCAGGGCAGGTAGGCCATGTTCTCGACGACGCCGATGACGCGCTGGTGCATCATCGAGGCCATCGTGCCGGCGCGCTCGGCGACCTCGGCGGCTGCCTCCTGGGGCGTGGTCACCACGATGACCTCGGCGCTGGGCAGGTGCTGGCCCAGCGAGATGGCGACGTCGCCGGTGCCCGGCGGGAGGTCGAGGAGCAGGGCGTCGAGGTCGCCCCAGAAGACGTCGGCGAGCATCTGGACGAGCGCGCGGTCGAGCATCGGTCCGCGCCAGGCGACGACCTGGTCGCGACGCGGCTTGAGCATGCCGATCGAGATGACCGAGACGCCCGAGGCGGTGGGCACCGGCATGATCAGGTCGTCGACCTGGGTGGGACGGGTGTCGGCCACGCCGAGCATCGCGGGCACCGAGTGGCCGTAGATGTCGGCGTCGACGATGCCGACCTTGAGGCCCTGCTTCGCCAGGGCGAGCGCCAGGTTGACGGTGACCGACGACTTGCCGACGCCGCCCTTGCCGCTGGCGATCGCGTAGACCTTGGTGAGGTTGCCGGGCTGGCCGAACGGGATCTCGCGCTGGGCCTGGCCACCGCGCAGCGTCTCGCCCAGGGCGGCGCGCTGCTCGGGGGTCATCACGCCCAGCTCGAGCTCGACGCCGGTGACGTCGGGGACCGCGGTGACGGCGGCGGTGACGTCGCGGTTGATGGTGTCCTTGAGCGGGCAGCCCGCGACGGTGAGGAGCACCTTCACCTTGACGAGGCCGTCGTCGTGGGTCGAGACGGAGTCCACCATCCCGAGCTCCGTGATCGGGCGCTTGATCTCGGGGTCGTTGACCGTGGCCAGCGCGGCCTGGACCTGCTCGAGGGAGGGGGTGCTCATGGGACCCGAGTCTACGAGTCGAACCCTCAGGTCACGATTCCGCCCGCGCCTCGCGGGACGGCTCGGGCTCGGGCTCCGGCCGGGTGAGCTCCTCGAGGTCGTCGCGCAGGCCGCGCAGCTCCGACCGGATGAAGTCACGGCTCGCCATCTCGCCGGCCGTCATGCGCAACGAGGCCACCTCGCGGGCCAGGAACTCCATGTCGGCGTGGGCGCGCGCGTTGGCCTGCCGGTCCTGCTCGGCGATCACCTTGTCGCGCTGCTCCTGCCGGTTCTGCGCGAGCAGGATCAGCGGCGCCGCGTACGACGCCTGCAGGCTCAGGATGAGCGTGAGGTACATGAACGGGTAGCGGTCGAAGCGCAGGTCGACGGGGGCGAGGAAGTTCCACGCGATCCAGATCGCCACGAAGGCGGTCATGTACGCCAGGAAGCGTGCCGTGCCCATGAACCGTGCGAAGCGCTCGGCGAAGACGCCGAAGCGGTCGTCGTCGCCGCGGTGGCGCCGCAGCGACCGACGGACCTCGCGGGGCTGGTCGAGGCGGTCGCGGGTCTCGCTCACGAGGCACCTCCAGCGCGACGCGGGGCGTGGTCACGCCATCCGTCGGGGAGCATGTGGTCGAGCAGGTCGTCGACCGTGACGGCACCCAGCAGGCGGCCTTCCTCGTCGACGACCGGGGCCGCGACGAGGTTGTAGGTGGCAAGGTGGGCCGCCACCTGGTCGATGGTGGCGTCGGGCCGCAGCGGGTCCATCGACTCGTCGAGGGCGGCCGCGACCAGGGTCGACGGTGGCTCGCGCAGCAGGCGCTGGATGTGCGCGGCGCCGAGCAGGCGGCCCGTGGGCGTCTCCAGGGGTTGGCGGCAGATGTAGACCAGCGCGGCCAGCGACGGGGTGAGGTCGGGGTTGCGCACGTGCGCCAGCGCGTCGGCGACGGTGGCGTCGGGGGAGAGGATGACCGGCTCGGGGGTCATCATGGCGCCCGCGGTCTGGTCGGCGTACGACATCAGTCGCCGCACGTCCTCGGCCTCGTCGGGCTCCATCGCCGCCAGCAGGGTCGCGGCGGTCTCGGGGCTGAGGTCGGCGATCAGGTCGGCCGCGTCGTCGGGCGACATCTCGGTGAGGACGTCGGCGGCACGCTCGGTGTCGAGCAGCTGGAGGATCTCGACCTGGTCCTCGTCGGGGAGCTCCTCCAGGACGTCGGCCAGACGCTCGTCGTTGAGGCCGGCGACGACGGCGGTACGCCGCTCCGTGGGCAGGTCGTGGATCACCGCGGCGGCGTCCGCCGGGCGCAGGTCGCGCAGCGCGGCCAGCAGGTGGGTCGCCCCCTGGGTGTCCTCGCGACGGGTGAGGCCCTCGACGTCGCGCCACTCGACGATGTGGGTCTGGCCGCGACGCCGCAGCCCCTTGCCCGGCTCCTGGATGGCGACGCGGGAGACCACCCAGTCGCGGTTGCGGGCCTGCTCGAGGCCGATGTCGTAGACGGTGCCGGAGACGCCGGTGGGCCGGATGGTGACGCGGCGGTCGAGCATCTGGCCGATCACCAGGGTCTCGGCCTGGCGCAGCTCGAAGCGGCGCATGTTGAGCAGGCCGGTGGTGTGCACCTGGCCACCCTCGATCGCCGTCACCCGGGTCATGGGCACGAAGATCCGACGCCGGCCGAAGACCTCCGCCACCAGCCCCAGCACGCGGGGCTGGGATACCTCCGACCGCAGCGCCACGACGACGTCACGCACCTTGCCCACCTGGTCGCCACGGGGGTCGAACACAGGCAGGCCGACGAGACGCGCCGCGAAGACACGGCTGGGGGAGCTGCTCACGCGGCACACGCTACCTTCTGGCGGCGCGCCGGCTGCGCACGTACGCGCCCGTGGAGCACCTGTCGTCCACCGCGTCGCCGCAGGTCAGCGACCCTTGGCCGGGGCGGGGGTCGGGGTCGTGCCGGGGGCGGTCGTCGGCAGCTGGAGCACGTTGAAGTTCTGGGCCCGGTTGAGCGTCGAGCCGCTGAGCGCGGGCAGCCGCAGGGCGGCCAGCGACAGGTTGGCCACCACGCCGGTGGTGATCGGGCGGCGCGTGTAGCCCACCCGGTCGCCCGCGGGCCAGAGCCACTCGGGGTTCATCGTGTAGAGCGACTGGCCGGCGGGGATGCCGGGGCCGGTCACGAAGAGCGGCACCTTGTAGGTGTGCGGGGCCAGGCGGTCGGTGCCCGAGCGCTTGTCGCCGCCGCCGGTGGCGGTCACCACGAGCATGGTGCGGCCGCGGTAGGCGGGGTGGGTGTTGACCGTGCGTCGCACCAGCGCGAGGTTGCGGTCGAGCTGCTTGAGCGCCCTGCGGTACCGGGCGGAGCCGAAGCCGTACTTCTCCCCGGCGGCGCGCGGCCCGCTGAGGTGGATGTGGGTGTACGCCGCGGGCTTGCTGGCGTCGCGGAAGGCCTTGGCCGCCTTGTGGTCAGACCCGGCGATCGTCCAGCCGTCGATCTTGCGACGACCGTTGTTCTTGCCGTAGGGGTCGAGCGCACCGTTCTTGGCGTCGTACGAAGTGCGGATCGGCGCCACCACGCTCGAGCTCGCGAAGACGGCCGTACGGCGGCCGCTGTCGTGGACCCGGTCGAAGACCGTGGGCACGTAGGTGCCGGCCGCGCGGTGCACGGTGCCGCTCAGCTTGTTCCTCGTGACGCCGTGGCCGGCGCTGGACTTCGCCACCGGGCGCCCCGACAGCATCGAGACCAGGTTGGGCAGGGGAGCGGCCGACTCGACCGCGGTGCGGGCGTTGAAGGTGTGGCTGCCGGAGTCGCGCATCGCGGCCAGCTGGGGCATCTCGCCCTTCGTGGCGAGCTGGCTGCCGGTGGAGGCGCGCAGGCCCTCGGCCGTCACGACGACGACGCGCTGGATGCTGCTCTGCTGCACCGCCATCGACGGTGCGTTGGCGGTGGCGACGATGACCGGGTGGTCGGTGGTCTTCCTGACCAGCGGCGTACGGACCGCCGCGTAGTCGGTGAAGGTGACCGGCGCACTGCCCATGATCCAGTCGATCTGGGTGGGCTTCGGCGGGGTGCAGATCGACCCCGAGGCGTAGCCACCGTTGGCCGCGACGAGGTCGGTCTGGGCCGCGGTGGGGCAGAAGAACTTCTCGCGGTCGTTCATGTCGCCGGTCATGAAGACCGGGATCGAGGGGTCCTCGGCGCGGAGCTTGTTGGCCAGCTCGATGGCGCGCTGGAAGCCGATGTCGCGCCACTTCTGGTGGTTGCCGCCGATGTTGGCCGGCGTGTGCACGTTGTAGAGCCACATCCGCTGCCCGCTGGCGATGTGCTCGAGCAGGACGTAGGGCATGCGCTGCTCGACGCCGTTGAAGTACGGAACCATGATGGTCTTCGCCTTGACCATCCGGAAGACGCTGGTGCGCCACGAGATGGTGTTGTGCCCCACGGCGTGGGAGAACTTGTGCAGCGGCCACGACGCGAAGTCGGGGTTGTTGACCGGCCACTGCTGCACCTGGCTGGCGTGCATCTCCTGGAAGCCCACGACGTCGACGTTCTGCTGGTCGAGGATCTGCCGGGTCCACTTCAGCCGCTGCGCCGAGTTGGCCCAGCCCTTGCGCTTCGGCTTCTTGCCGTCGGTGTGGCCCGCGCCCAGCAGGTTGAACGACGAGATCCGGAACGAGGTCGTCCCGGGCGGCTGCACCGTCGGGGCGCCGCTGCTCAGCTCGGCGGTGGGCTGGTCGGCGTTGCCGCGCGGCACGAGGGCGACCGTGCCGACGAGCAGCAGGGCGACGGCGAGCAGGAGCCACGTACGCGGGCGGGAGAGGTGTCGAACCATGGGGTGGGGCCTTCCAGGGACTGCGGGGCGAGACCCAGTGTGACCCATGGTGCGCGTGAGAGGGGTGTTCTTGCGCCAGACGACCGGTCGCGAGCGTCTGACGGCTCAGCCCTGACGACGCATGCGGCGGCGGACCTTCTCGGTCAGGCCGGCGCCTGCGGCGCTGGGTGCGGTCTCGCCCTTGGCCGGGTCCTTCGGCGGCACGAAGCGCTTCTTGTCCTGCGTACGCAGCCCCTCCACCGCCGCGGCCAGCGCGCTGCGGCGCGACTCGTCGAGGACCTGCGGACGGTGGCCGTGGCTCAGCGGCGGGCGGCTCTCCAGCAGCCCGAGCGCGGCCAGGTCGTCGACCGGGTCGGCCATGTGGAGGGTCGTAGAACCGCGCCAGGTAGCGCGCCCTGGTCTCCTCGTCGAGCTCCATGCCGACCAGGGTGCGCAGGGCGGTGGCCAGGGCCATCCGGTGCGTGCCGAAGTTGACGCTGGGGCCGGAGCCGACCATCGCCACCCACTTGCGCACGAAGTCCTCGCGGAGAACGCCTCGTAGTGGAGCATCTCGACCCCGGGACGCTGCACCAGGGGGAGGCGCCGCCCGCCCGGGTCGGTGGCCTTGTGGATGCCGAGCCAGACGTCGGCGCCGGGGCGGATGCCGACCTTGCCGGCGATGTGGCTGCGGAAGTAGCGCGAGTTGGTCGGCTCCGCCAGCAGGCCCAGCGCGGTGACCAAGTGGAGCTCGCCGTCGTCGAGCAGGCGCTTGAAGAGCACCGGCGGGCCGTCGGGCTCGGCGATGCTGACCACTTCGAGCGGCGGCACGCTGACCGCGGGCTCGCGCGCCGGCACACCGGCCAGCTCGTCGCGGTCGAGCTGGAGCACCTCGTCGGCGTCGACGTGGAAGAGCCACTCCGCCCAGCCGAGGTCGGCCAGGACGTGGCGCACGAGGTTGGCGTTGGCGTTCTGCCGGCGGTTGAGCAGCGCGGGGCGCTGGCCGCGCCACCAGGTGTCGTCGGTGACGACCGCGGTGACCTCCGGGCGGGTGTCCAGCCACGCCTTCACCTTGGGGGCCCGGGCCAGGAAGACCACCATGTGGTCGACGCCGCCGTCGAGGTTGCCCTCGACGAACCGCTGCACGTTCGACAGGTGGTCCTTGACGGTGCTGACGGTCACGATCACCCGCGGCATCCTAGCCGGGCGGCGGGTGGGTGAGGGTGGCGTCGGCGCACCGATAGGCTGAACGGGTGGAGAAGACTGCAGGTCGACGCGTCCAGCGCCTCGACGTCGACGACCGGGGGGTGGCCTTCAGCGCCTCCGAGGACGCTCCCGTGGACGTCCTCTTCGGCGGCAAGCGGGTCTTCTCCTTCTGGCTGCTCCGCGACACCGAGGGCCGCGGCGCCCAGCGTCTGATGCCCTGGCCGCCGGTGCTCAGGAAGTTCCTCGACGGCACCGTCGACGTGGCGCTGGCCGACCCGGCCACCGGCGAGGAGCTGGCCTCCACCACCGCCGTGCTGGGCTCGGGTGAGGGCGAGGTACGCGTCGTCGACGCCGACGGCAACCCGATGGGTCTGGACAAGTCGATGCGTCTGAGCCGGCTCTTCGGCGACCAGGACTCCGACCAGACCGCCCCGCTGCTCGACTCGATGGAGACCGTCATCGAGGTTCTCGAGGCGGCCGGCGTCAAGCCGTTCGTCGCCTACGGCACGCTGCTCGGCGCGGTGCGCCAGGGCGACTTCATCGGCCACGACTCCGACGCCGACCTCGGCTACGTCAGTGCTGCGACCACGCCGGTGGACGCGATCGTCGAGTCGATGCAGCTGCAGCGCCGCATCGAACGGATGGGCTACCCGGTCGACCGCTACAGCGGCATGGGCTTCAAGGTGTCGGTGGCCGAGGCCGACGGCACCCGGCGCGGGCTCGACGTCTTCGGCGGCTTCATGCTCGACGACACCCTCTACCTGATGGGGGAGGTGGGCGCCCCCTTCCGCCGCGAGTGGCTCTACCCGCGCAGCGAGGTGACGCTGGCCGGGCGGACCTTCCCGTCCCCCGCCGAGCCCGACCACCTGCTGGTCGCCATGTACGGCCCGTCCTGGAGGGTCCCCGACCCGGCCTTCAAGTTCACCACCCCCGACTCGACCCACCGCCGCCTCAACGGCTGGTTCCGCGGGATGCGCTCCGGCCTCGACGAGCGGTGGACCGCGCACCGTGAGGGACGGCGTACGGGCACCGGCGCCAAGCCGAGCGCCCTCGCGCGCCACGTCGCCGCGCAGCACCCCGACGCCGGTCTCGTCGTCGACCTCGGCTGCGGAGCCGGCGGCGACACCCGCTGGTTCTCCGCGCAGGGCTTCCGCGCCGTGGGGCTGGACCACTTCCCGCCGTCCCTGCGGATGGCGATGCGCCAGACCGAGGCCAAGGGGCTCGACACCGAGTTCATGTGGTGCAACTTCGGCGACCTGCGCTCGACGCTGGCGACCGGCGCCGACCTCGTACGCCGTCCCGGCCCCCGCGTGCTGATGGCGCACCACCTCCTCGACGGCGCCACCCCGCTGGCCCGCGAGGGCGTGCTGAGGATCGCGAAGATGCTCGCCCGCGACACCGGGACGCTGTACCTGCAGTACTGCACGGCGCAGACCGACTTCGCCGAGGAGAGAGGGCTGCGTGCCCTCGCCACCGAGGACGTACGTGCCCTCGTGGAGGCCGTCGGTGGGAAGGTCGTCGACCTCACCCGCCTGACGGAGGAACAGGCCGGCTTCGCCGGTGGTGCCGCTGCGGCGGTCGTGAGCATCGACAGGATGGCAGTGTCATGGACAAGGTGAAGCAGTTGCTGAAGTCGAGCCTCCGGGCGCGCGTCGAGGTGCTCGAGCAGGAGGTCCAGGAGAGCCGCCAGCTCAACATGCGCCTGGCCGAGCTGCTCGACGTGGTGACCGAGCTGCTGGTCCCGTTGGCCGAGCGCGAACGAGGAGGCGGCGCGCCGGCTGCTCGCCGACTACCGCAACGAGGTCGACTCGACGATGGCCGGCGACCGCGTCGAGCGCGACGACGACGCCTCCTGAGCCGTCCCCCGAGCCGTCTCCGGGCGGCGGACCGCTCCGGTGGTGGCGCGGTGCCCGGTCAGCTGGCCGGGCAGTAGATCTGCATGCCGGCGCGCGCCTTCGCGCGGCGGCACTTGCTCGGGTCGTGGATGCTCGGCACCGTCGCGGTCCCGGCGATGATCGGGTGGTCGCTGAGGCGACGGTCCCGGCTCGACCAGTCCTGCACGTAGTCGCTCCACTGCAGCGAGCCGCTGCCGAAGATCCAGTCCACGCTCATCCCCCGCGGCGTCCGGCAGACGCCGTTGACGGTGGCCGCGCCGTCGGGGGAGTGCATGCCGCTGCGGGCGCTGAAGGGGCACGCGAACTCGGCCCGGTCGTTGAAGTCGCCGGTCATGACGACCGGCGTGCCGTCAGCGCCCAGGCGGTTGGCGAGGTCGGCCTCGATCCGGGTCGCCGCCGCGCGCCAGCCGGCGTGGTTGCCGCCGATGTTGGCCGGGTTGTGGAAGTTGCCGAACCAGACCGTGCGTCCGGAGCCGAGGTGGCGCAGCAGGACGTAGGGCATCTGCACCGGACGCCCGCCGAAGTAGGGGATGCCGATCGTGTGGGTCTCCACGACGCTCCACGTGTCGGTGCGCCAGGCGATGGAGTTCTGGGAGAGCGCCTCACCCAGCTGCAGGCCCGGGTAGACCCCGTACGCGCTGCCTCGCAGCCCGGCGAACTGGCGGGCCTGGGGGTGCTGGAACTCCTGCAGCCCGACCACGCTGGCGCGGTGGGCCTCGATCAGGCCGACCTGGCCGGGGGTGCGGGCGGCGTAGCCGGCGTAACCCTTGCGGGCGCCCTTGCCGGAGGTGTGGCTGGCCCCGAGGACGTTGTAGGAGGCGACGCGGAAGACGAAGGGCTGCAGGGCCGACTTGTCCACGCGGACCATGCCGCGCTCACGGAACTGGTGGTCGAGCACCTTGAGCCCGGGCGGGCCCACCGGGACCTTCGGCTTCGGCAGCGAGTCAGCCTCGGGGTCGCGGTCCGCCTCGGGCGTGGGCTCGGGGGTGGACACCTCGACGCTGGTGCTCTGGCTGGTGACCACGCCGGCCGAGACGGTGACGCGCTGTGCGCGCTCGGTGGTGAGCAGGGGGATGGCCACCGTGGCGACCACGGTCGCCAGCCCGGCGACCACGCCGAGGACGATCAGGCGCACGCTCCACGCATGGCCGCGCGACACCGAGGTCTCGGGGGCACGATGGCGCCCCGACCCCGGATCCTCAGCCCTGCGGCGTCCCGTCACCCCGCGAGGATACCGGGGTCCGGGGGCAGGGGCGCACTCCTCGGCCAATGCTTGGGTAACCTCGTGCCCGTCCCGGCCGCTGCAACCGAGGGAGGGTCGATGGCTGAGCGGGTGTACTGGCACGTCGGTCTGCCCAAGACCGGCACCACCTACCTGCAGGAGATCCTGTGGGCCAACGTCGACGCGCTGGCTGCCCAGGGCATCACGCTGCCGGGCAGCGGACACCGCGAGCACCTGTGGGCCGCGCTCGACATGCAGGACGACCCCAGCCTCGTACGACGTGACCCGCGCGCGACCGGTGCGTGGGAGCGGCTCGCCGCCGAGGTCGAGGCGACCCCGGGCGCCGCGCTGCTGACGCACGAGTTCTTCTGCGCCGCCACCACCGAGCAGGCGCGGCGGGCGGCCGAGCGGCTCGCCCCGGCCGAGGTCCACCTCGTCGTGACCGCCCGCGACGCCGCCAGCATGCTGGCGGCCGGCTGGCAGGAGGACGTCAAGAACGGCGCTGCCCGGGGCCTGCGCCGCACGGCCGAGCGGGAGCAGCGCGCGCACTTCGGGTGGTGGGTGTGGGACCTGGAGCAGGTCCTGCGCCGGTGGCTGCCGGTGGTCGACGCCGCGCGCATCCACGTCCTCCCGGTGCCGGACCGCTCCGAGGGGCCGGACCAGCACTGGCACCAGCTCGCCCGGACCATCGGCTTCACCGGCGAGTGCGAGATGCCTCGACGCCCGCTCAACCAGTCCATCGGGGTCGTCCAGGTCGAGGCGCTGCGCAAGGTCAACGCCCACCGCACGGGTTTCGACACTCCCTTCGAGCGGGGTGAGTGGCTGCGGGGCTACCTCGGCGAGAACCACCTGGCCCGCCAGTCGGGCGGCGGACGGCTCCGCCTCGACGACGACCTCTTCGAGGTGTGCCGTGAGCGCAGCGCCCGGGCGGTGGAGCTGGTCCGTGAGCTCGACATCGACGTCGTGGGCGACGTCTCTCGCCTGGCCGGGCCCGTCGAGCCGACGGGTGACCGCACCGTTCGGTCGGTCACGCGCCTGGAGGTGGCGGACTCACTCGCCGAGCTGGTCGGCACCATGCTCCACGACGTGCGCGACCTCAAGGACGCACAGGCGGACGCGCCCTCGCTGCTGTCGCGCGCGCGGGCCAGGCTGGGCCGGTTGCGCTACTCCTGAGACGGGTGGGACCTGCGTGGTTCTCCTGACGGTTCCCCGCCGGTAACGTCGGCGAAATCCTGTCGACGGTGGTTCATCGGTATCCTCGGCCGCATGTCGAGCCAGCCCGCACGTCGTGACCGCGCCCGCACGAGGAACCTGCGTGCGCGTGCTGCCGCGCTCCTGCTCCCCGTCGTACTGGTGGGTGCGCTGCTCGCTCCGGCCGAGGCGGCCCCGGCGGTGCCGGCCGTCAAGACGGCCGCGAAGAAGCCGTGGAAGCCCACCGAGGGTGCCAAGTTCAACGTGCCCCGCGTCGGCGGCGAGCGTCAGCTGCGCCTGGAGAACCAGGTCATCGCGGCGATCAACCGGGCCAGGCCCGGGTCGTACATCAGGATGGCGATGTTCTCCTTCGACCGTCACCAGGTCGCCGACGCGCTCATCCGCGCCAAGAAGCGCGGCGTGTGGGTCCAGGTCATCGTCAACAACCACGAGATGCCGTCGGCCCAGCGCAAGCTGCGCAAGGCCCTGGGCAACCGCACCGTCACGCGGACCTGGAAGGACAAGAACGGCAAGAAGCACAAGAAGGTCGTGCAGCGCCGCCAGTTCCACTTCCAGTGCGTCTCGGCCTGCCGCGGCGACGGCGACGTCCAGCACAGCAAGTTCGTGCTCTTCACGCACACTGGCGGCGCGAGGAACGTCGTCATGCTGGGCTCGCTCAACATGAAGCTCAACGGCTCGTTGAACCAGTTCAACGACCTGCTCACGATCAACGACAACAAGCGCTTCCACAGCGTCCTCAACGAGGTCTTCGACGAGATGCGCGCCGACCGCGTCCTCAAGAACTCCTACCGCAAGTACGCCATCGGCAAGCGGTTCCAGCTCGAGGTCATGCCCTTCGCGCGCAAGAAGGCGACGCGGCGTACGAAGTGGACGCCGGCCCGCGACCCGATCGTCAAGCTGCTCGCGCCGATCAGGTGCACCTGTGCGCAGACCAACTCCGGTCGCACCATCGTCCGCGTCAACATGCACGCCTGGGACGGTGACCGCGGTTCCCTGATCGCCAACAAGCTCTGGGACCTCTACAACAAGGGCTGCGACGTCAAGATGCACGTCGGCTACGCGGGCAAGAAGGTGCGCGACATCTTCGCCCGCCCGACCAAGCGGGGCCGGGTGCCCTTCCGCAGCACCGGCTTCGACACCGACGAGGACGGCGAGATCGACCTCTACAGCCACGCCAAGATCCTGCTGGTCAACGGCAACTACGACGGCGTGCGCAACCGCAAGATGGTCGTCACCGGCTCCAGCAACTTCCAGAACGGCGGCCAGTACGGCGACGAGCTGATCCTGCGGGTCTACAGCCCGGCGATCTACCGCCAGTACGCCGACAACTGGGGCGAGCTGTGGAACGAGCACACCCACGGCTTCGACTGGTCGGTCTACGGCGCCCGCACCGCCAACGGCCTGGTCGCCCCGCGCTACACGCTGAGCGACGGCCTGGGCACCGACTCCGAGGAGTGGCGCGACAAGTGACCGCCCACGATCGGCCCGAGGAGTCCTCGGGCTGGTCGTGTGAGGTGCGTCATTGCCCTCGTGGGGGATACTGACCAGTACGGTGCCAGCGCCGGATCCGGACGCCCCTGGGTGGCCCCGGCGCTGACCCGCCAGGCCCTTGCGCCGTACACGACACTTCGTGGCCCCACGCCGCGACTGATGAAAGGGACGCCCAGATGCCCCGCCTCGCCCAGACCGACGGACTCACCGAGGACCAGCAGGAGATCCTGAAGGCCGTCAAGCAGTTCGTCGACGAGAAGATCATCCCGGTGGCCCAGGAGCTGGAGCACGCCGACGAGTACCCGACGGAGATCGTCGAGGGGCTCAAGGAGCTGGGCATCTTCGGCCTGATGATCCCCGAGGAGTACGACGGACTCGGCGAGTCGCTCCTCACCTACGCGCTGTGCGTCGAGGAGATCGCGCGCGGCTGGATGAGCGTCTCCGGCGTCATCAACACCCACTTCATCGTGGCCTACATGCTGATGAAGCACGGCACCGAGGAGCAGAAGCGCAAGTACCTGCCCCGCATGGCGACCGGCGAGGTCCGCGGCGCCTTCTCGATGTCCGAGCCGGGCCTGGGCTCCGACGTCTCGGCCATCTCGACCAAGGCGACCAAGCAGGACGACGGCTCCTACTCGATCACCGGCTCCAAGATGTGGCTGACCAACGGTGGCTCCTCCACCCTGGTCGCGGTGCTCACCAAGACCGACGAGGGCGCCGACTCGGTCTACAAGAACATGACCACCTTCCTGGTCGAGAAGACTCCCGGCTTCGGCGAGACCGCCCAGGGCGTCACCGTCCCCGGCAAGATCGACAAGATGGGCTACAAGGGGATCGACACCACCGAGATGGTCTTCGAGGGCCACCAGATCTCGGCCGACCAGATCCTCGGCGGCGAGCCGGGCAAGGGCTTCGCGCAGATGATGGACGGCGTCGAGGTCGGCCGCGTCAACGTCGCCGCCCGCGCCTGCGGCCTGGCGATCCGTGGCTTCGAGCTCGGCATCGCCTACGCCCAGCAGCGCGAGACCTTCGGCAAGCCGATCGCCCAGCACCAGGCGATCCTCTTCCGCCTCGCCGAGATGGCCACCAAGGTCGAGACCGCGCACCAGATGATGGTCCGCGCCGCCCGCCTCAAGGACACCGGCCAGCGCATGGACGTCGAGGCCGGCATGGCCAAGATGCTCGCCTCGGAGTACGCCAACGAGGTCGTCGAGGACTCCTTCCGCATCCACGGTGGCTACGGCTACTCGAAGGAGTACGAGATCGAGCGCCTCATGCGCGAGGTCAAGTTCATGCTGATCGGCGAGGGCACCTCCGACATCCAGAAGATGATCATCGGCCGCAACATGCTCAAGGACTACGCGCTGAAGGGCTGACCCCTCACGCAGCAGCAGGGCCCCACTCGCACGAGTGGGGCCCTGCTGCGGTTCCGGGAGCTGCGCGGGTGTGGCCTGCTCAGCCGCGCAGGCGGTCGCGCAGTGCACCCAGGAGGCGGCCGCCCCGCCCCGCGCGCTCCTGCACGGCGCCGGAGTCGCAGCAGCCGCGCCGGGGCAGGGCGACTGTTGGCCTCGTACGCTGCCTCGTCGCCGTCGGCGAAGCGGAACCGCAGCTTCGACTCACCGCGCAACGAGGAGGCGAGGCGCGTGGTCACCAGCGCCTCGGCCTGCGCCGGCAGCGCCTCAGGCGTGTGGTCGCCCAGGGAGGCGTCGACGTGGGCGAGCAGCCCGAGCTCCTCGAGGCGCTCCACCGGGTCGGCGACGTGCTCGTCGAAGAGGCGCCGGAACTCGGCCTCCTTCTCCGCGTCGGGGAGGTCGCTCGCCGCGACGGCGGCCAGTGCGTCCATCACCATGGCCTTGCCGGGGCGGTAGACGACGTCGCCGGCGGCAGCCATGCGTACGGCCTTGGCGGCCAGCGAGGCGCCGGACTGGGTGTGGTGGTGCAGCACGCGCAGCGAGGGGTGCTCGTAGGCCGGCACCTTGCCCCGGGCGTCGACGGCGAAGTGGACCGCCAAGGTGGCCCCGGAGCCGGGCCGGATGCCGGTCTTGCCGCGCACGTGCCCGCGGAAGTACTGGCGCACGACGGGCTTGGCGATGATGCCCTCGGCGTGCAGCAGCGCGAGCTGCTCCTCGGTCGGGATCGTCTTGAACCGGGTCTCGGGACGGTCCCGGTCGTAGACGCTGACCGCCTCGAGGGTCTCCAGGTGGACGGCGTGGAAGCGCTCGGGCACCGCGGCCAGCACGTCGAGGTCGACCGCCAGCACCTCGTCGACGTCGTGGTGGAAGAGCCAGGCGTCGCGCTGCTCGCGCACCAGCCAGGCCGCCACGTTGGCGTTGAGGGTCTGGCGCAGGTTGAGCGAGTCGGGCCGGTCACCGCCCCACCACTCGTCGTCGCAGGCGATCGGGGTGGTGTGCGGGTGGGCGGCGAGGAAGGCCGCGACCTCGGCCTGGCCGGGGGCGTCGGGCGCGTCCAGGAAGACGAACAGATGGTCCACCCCATCGCCAGGTTGGTCTCGACGAAGTCGGTCACCACGGCCACGGAGTCGAGGACGGTGCTGGCGCTGAAGATCACTTTCGTAGGCTAGTCGAACGTCCGGGTCGAGACGTGCGCGCGCTGCTGCCCAGCGCGCGACAGAATGCCCCGGGGGCCAAGCGGCAACGGTGAACGAGGAGCAGCAGTGGGCAAGCGGATCGTCCTGCACGTCGGTGCCATGAAGTCGGGCACCAGCTACCTCCAGACGTTGCTGATGGACAACAAGGCCCGTCTCGCCGAGCACGGCGTGGTGGTGCCCGGCGCACGGTGGGGCGACCAGGTCGCCGGTGTCTCGCACGTGCTCGAGCGTCAGAAGGTGATGCGCAAGCCGGGGGAGGACGCCTGGCAGTCCCTCGTCGACGAGGTGCAGGCGCACGACGGCACCTCGGTCATCTCGATGGAGTTCCTCGGTCCCGTGGGGCTGCCCAAGATCGAGAAGGTCCGCGACTCCTTCGACGGGATGCGGGTGGAGGCCGTCATCACCGCCCGCGACCTCGGACGCAACATCCCGGCGATGTGGCAGGAGTTCGTCAAGAACGGCGGCACCACGTCGCTGGAGCGCTACGTCGAGAAGGTCCGCGCGCGAGGAGGAGGGCGCCCGGTTCTGGCGCGAGCAGAGCATCGGCGCCATGGCCCGTCGCTGGTCCGACGTGCTCGGCCTCGACGCGGTGACCGTGGTGACGGTGCCGAAGCCGGGTGTGCCGGGGGAGGAGCTGTGGAAGCGGTTCGCCCGGACCCTGGAGGTCGACCCGGGTGTGGTCGTCCAGCCGGCCAGGTCCAACGAGTCGCTGGTGCGCCGCGTCGGTCGAGGTGGTCCGCCGCCTGAACGAGTCGCTCGGCGACCTCGACTTCGGACGGTACGCACCCGTCGTCAGCACCGGCTCGCCAAGAAGACCCTGGGGCCGCGCCGGGCCGAGGAACCGGCGATCGGCTTCGAGGTCCCCGGGTGCTGGTGCCCGCGGCCGACCGGATGGTCGCCAACATCGACGCGCTGGGCGTCGCGGTGATCGGCGACCTCGCCGAGCTGCGCCGCTGCCCACCCCCCCGGGGTCGCCCCCGGCGCCGTGCCGGCCGAGCAGCAGCTGGCCGCCGCCACCGCCGGGATGGAGGGGTGCCAGGGCCCTGTCGCCCCCTGCGCGAGCGCTACGACGCCCCCTGATGGCCGGCCCGGAAAACCGGGCTGACTTCCGGCGCCGCCCGTGGCAGGGTGGGTGGGACTCGAGGGACAGGAGTCCAGGATGACGAACGAAGACCTCAAGGCGCAGATGCGCGAGGCTCTCGCCCGCAAGAACGACCACGAGCAGGGCGTCCACGCCGACGGCCCCACCAAGGAGAAGGCGCACGGCTCGGAGGTCTCCGAGCGCAACGTGGGCACTCCGATGCACCGGCGCAAGGCGGGTGGCGGGGGATCCTGACCGGATCGCCCGGCTGTCGGGAAGGTCGACCGCCCGCTCGGGTGGTCGACCCCCGATAGCCTGTGGCCGTGCGCATCGACCTGCACAGCCACAGCACCGTGAGCGACGGGACGCAGAGCCCGACGCAGGTGGTGCACGCCGCAGCTCGGGCAGGGCTCGACGTGCTGGCGCTCACCGACCACGACACCTCGGGCGGCTGGGCCGAGGCCCAACGGGCGGCCGACGAGGTCGGCCTCGTCCTGGTGCCCGGCATGGAGGTCAGCACCTTCTGGCGCGGCCGCAGCGTGCACCTGCTCGTCTACCTGCCCGACCCCCGGCACCCGGGTCTGCTGGAGCGGCTCGACGCCGTGCTGCGCTCGCGGCGCGAGCGGGTGCCCCGGATCCTGGCCAAGCTCCACGCGCTCGGGATCGAGCTCGACCTCGACGACGTGCTGGCCGTTGCCCCTCGCACCGCTGCCCCGGGACGCCCGCACGTGGCCGACGCGATGGTGGCGGCGGGGTCTCGGCCACCCGCACCGAGGCGATGACCACCTACCTGCAGTCGGGCCGCCCGGCCTTCGTGCCGCGTACGGGCGCCGACCTCGTCGACGTGCTCGGACTGGTCACCGAGGCGGGCGGGGTGAGCGTCGTCGCGCACCCGTGGGGGCGCGGCCGGCCCGGCGCCCTCGACGTCGAGGGGTTCGCCGAGCTGCGCGCGCACGGCCTGGTGGGGGTCGAGGTCGACCACGAGGACCACAGCCCTGAGCAGCGCCGCGCGTTGCGTGACGTGGCGCGCGAGGTCGACCTGGTCGTGACCGGGGGCAGCGACCACCACGGGAGCGGGAAGATCGGGCACGACCTGGGGTGCCACACCACGGCGGTCGAGGAGTACGAACGGCTGCTCGCCCACGCCACCCGGGCCGCCCGGGCGGCAGGCCGAGGCGCTTGCCACCCGGACAACCCGGCGAGCCTCAGCGTCGTCCGAGCGACTGGAACTTCTGCAGCAGGCGGGTCGGCACCACGCGGGTGACCCCGGCGACCACCTTGTACTGCGCCGGGGATCGAGAACACCTTGCCGGCGTCGTGGTCCTTCAGCGCCTGACGGACCAGGTCGTCGGCGTCCAGCCACAGGAACGACGGGGCCGAGTCACGACTGACGTCCATGCGCTCGTGGAACTCGGTCTTCGTGAAGCCCGGGCAGAGCGTGGTGACGGTGAGACCAGCCGGGCGGTACTCCTCGGCCGCCCACTCACCGAACGAGTTCACCCACACGACTTGGCTGCCGAGTAGGTGCCGCGCGGGAGGAAGGCCGCCACGCTGGAGACGTTGATGACCCCGCCGTGACCCCGGGCCGACATGGCTGCGAAGGCGGCATGGCTCAGGCGCATCACGGCGGTGACGAGCACGTCCAGCATCGCCTGCTCGGCCTCCACGTCGTTGTCCGCGAAGCGCCCCTTGAGGCCGAAGCCGGCGTTGTTGACGAGCAGGTCGACCGGTCGCTCGGTCTCCTTGAGCCGGGCCTCGACCCGGGCCAGCTGGGCCCGGTCGGTGAGGTCGGCCACGAGGACATCGACCTCGATGCCGTGGCGCCGGCGCAGGTCCTCGGCCTCCGCCTCGAGCCGCTCCCGGTCGCGCGCGACCAGGACGAGGTCGTGGCCGCGAGCGGCGAGCTGGTGGGCGAAGGAGCGGCCGATCCCGGCGGTGGGGCCGGTCACGAGTGCGGTGGAGATTCCCATGGTCACCTTTTCGAGTCGTTCGGGTCAGGAGGCTCGTCGACCGGCATGATGGGCACCGATGACGACGACGATTGCCCTAGCCAACCAGAAGGGTGGCGTGGCCAAGACCACGTCCGTGGCGACCCTGGGTGCCGCCCTGGCCGAACGAGGCCACTCGGTGCTGCTGGTCGACCTGGACCCGCAGGCCTGCCTGACCTTCTCGCTGGGTCTCGACCCCGAGGACCTCGAGGCGTCGGTGCACGACGTGATGGCCGGCACGGCCCGGGCCGCTGACGTGCTCGTCGGCACCGAGGACGGGCCCGACCTCGTGCCGGCGACCATCGAGCTGGCCCGCATCGAGACCGAGGTCGCCGGGGTGGCCGGGCGCGAGCGCCTGGTCGCGACGCTGCTGGACGCGCTGGCCGCCGACGGAATCACCTACGACTGGGTGATCCTCGACTGCCCGCCCACCCTGGGCGTGCTCACGGTCGCCGCGCTCACCGCGGCCGACGGCCTCGTGGTCCCGCTGCAGTGCGAGACCTTGGCGCACCGCGGCGTCGGGCAGCTGCTCGACACGGTGCACGACGTACGTGAGCACACGAACCCCTCGCTGCAGGTCTGGGGCGTGCTGCCGACGATGTACGACGGCCGCACCGGCCACGCCCGGGCCGTGCTGGAGACCATCGCCGACACCTACGACCTCGACGTGGTCAGCCCGCCGATCCCCAAGACGATCAAGTTCGCCGAGGCACCGGCCGCTGGCCGCTCGATCCTCGCCACGGCCCGCAGCAGCAAGGGCGCCAAGGCCTACCGAGAGGTCGCCGAGTGGCTCGAGGTCCGCGCCGGGCGCGACGGCTGACGCAGCCGACAGAACGCCGCGGACGACCGCCGCAGACGACCGCAGCCCCCGTCCGTGGACGGGGGCTGCGGTCGTTGCTGCTGGAGGCTCAGGCGTCGGCGGGGGCGCCCTGGGCGGGCGCGCTGCCACCGCCGGAGCGGCGACGACGACGGCGGCGCGGCTTGTCCTCGCCCTCGGCACCGGCAGGTGCACCCTCGGCGGCCGGGGCCTGCTTCGGCGTCGACTCGCCGCCCTCGACGGTCGAGCCGCCGCGGGTGCGCGTACGCGTCCGCTCACGGTTGCGGGGAGCACGCTCGCGCGGCTTGTCGTCCTTCGACCTGTTCTTGGGGGCCACCGGGGCGGGGTCGACGACGCGGCCCTTGGTGCCCGGGGCGATGCCCTGCTCGTGGAAGAGGTGCTCGGAGGAGGAGTAGGTCTCGACCGGCTCCTCGAAGGGCAGGTCGAGCGCCTTGTTGATCATCTTCCAGCGCGCGAGGTCGGCCCAGTCGACGAACGTGATGGCGATGCCCGAGGCGCCCGCACGACCGGTGCGGCCGATGCGGTGGACGTACGTCTTGTCGTCCTCGGGGCACGTGTAGTTGATGACGTGCGAGACGCCGCGCACGTCGATGCCGCGGGCGGCGACGTCGGTGGCGACCAGGACCTGGAGCTTGTCCTCGCGGAACTTGTTGAGGGCCTTCTCGCGCGCGACCTGGGCCATGTCGCCGTGCAGCGGCGCGGCCTTGAAGCCACGCTCCTGCAGGTCCTCGGCCACCCGCTGCGCCTGGCGCTTGGTGCGGGTGAAGACGACCATCTTCTCGATGGTCTCCGACTGCAGGATGCGGCCGATCATCTCGGGCTTGTCGAGGTCGTGCGCCTGGTAGACGAACTGCGCGGTCGCCGGGACCGTCGCGTTCTCGTACGACGACTCCGCGCGGATGTTCATCGGGTGGCGCATGTGGGTGCGGGCCAGCGAGACGATCGCGGCCGGCATGGTGGCCGAGAAGAGCATCGTCTGACGGGTCTCGGGGGTGAGCGAGAGCAGACGCTCCACGTCGGGGAGGAAGCCAAGGTCGAGCATCTCGTCGGCCTCGTCGAGCACGAGCGCGTGCACGTGGGAGAGATCGAGGACCTTGCGGTTGGCCAGGTCGATCAGGCGGCCGGGGGTGCCGACGACCACGTCGACGCCCGCCTCGAGCGCGTCGGTCTGGACGTCGTAGCCCACGCCGCCGTAGATGGTGAGGACGCGCAGGTCGCGGTCGGCGCCGGCGACCTCGAGGTCGGAGGAGACCTGGAGGGCCAGCTCGCGCGTCGGCGCCACGATGAGCGCCTGCGGCTTGCCCTGGGGGATCTCGGAGTAGTCGGGGTCCTTGGGGGAGACGCTGCGCTGCAGCACGGGGATGCCGAAGGCCAGCGTCTTGCCGGTGCCCGTGCGGGCCTGGCCGATGAGGTCGGTCCCCATCAGGGCGACCGAGAGGGTCATCTCCTGGATGGCGAACGGGGTGGTGATGCCTGCGCGCTCGAGCGAGTCGCAGATCTCGGGGTGCACCCCGAGGTCACGGAAGGTGGTCACGCGTTGTCGCTTTCGTCGAAGTTCTAGCACTTGCGGCTGACTCGACGGAGGCGGGATTTCGTGCCCCCACGCCCGCGATCTGCCGCGCACATGCTCGGGCGGCCGTCGGCCGGCCCGTCCTGAGACCCGTGTCCTGCGCGCTCGGGCGCGCACGGATCTCGGTCATTCTATCGGTAGGGTCGGACCATGACTGAATCTCAGCCGGGAGCGTCGAAGGGCGCCTTCGCCGATCCCGAGTACGCGGAGGCCGTGGTCGACCTGCTGGGGGCCATCGCCTACGGCGAGCTGGCCGCCTTCGAGCGCCTCGCCGACGACGCCAAGCTGGCCCCCGGCCTGGCCGACAAGATCGCCCTGTCGTCGATGGCCGCGTCGGAGTTCTCCCACCTCGCGCAGCTCGAGGACCGGATCTCCGAGCTGGGCGCCGACCCCTACGAGGCGATGGAGCCCTTCCGTCAGGCGCTCGACGACTTCCACGCCCACACCGCCCCGTCCGACTGGTACGAGGGGCTCGTCAAGGCGTACGTCGGTGACGGCCTCGCCCGCGACTTCTACCGGGAGATCGCCGCCTACCTCGACCCGGAGACGCGGGCGCTCATCACCGAGGCGCTGGAGGACTCCCAGCGCTCCGCCTTCATCGTCGAGAAGGTGCGCGCGGGCATCGCCGCCGACCACCGCCTCGGTGGCCGCCTGGCCCTGTGGGGCCGTCGGCTGATGGGGGAGGCGCTGATCCAGGCGCAGCGGATCGCGGCCGAGCGCGACGCCATGACGGCCCTGCTGGCCGGCGGCGTCGACCGCCCGGGCCTCGACCTGGCAGCGATCGGCCGCATGTTCACCCGCCTCACCGAGCGTCACAGCGAGCGGATGGACGAGCTCGGCCTCGAGGCCTGAGCCACCCGCGAACGAAGAACCGGCCTCCACCCGTGCGGGTGGAGGCCGGTCCTGCGTCCAGGGACGCCGTCGGCGTGCCTGCCTCAGCGGAAGCCGACGGTGCCGGTGCTCGCGTGGCCGAGCTCGACGTACGCGATCTTCTCGCCGGGCACGAGGACGAGGCGTCCGCGCACGTCGCTGAGGGTGAGGGTGCCGCCCTGGACGGCCTCGGTCACCTTGGCGGTGATCTCCTCCTGGGTCCCGGTGACGTCGACCACGAGCTCGCGGGCCGCGTTCTGGATGCCGATCTTGACCTCCACTGGAGGCCTCCTTCCGTACAGGTGCCGGCGGAGCCGGCGGGGGACTGGGTGGGACGGGCGGAGCCCGGGTGCCTCAGGACTCCTTGGGGTAGCCGCGGATGCCTCGCCAGGCGAGGCCCGCGACCAGGGCGGCGGCGTCGGCCTGCGTGATCGTGCCGTCGGCGCCTGAGCCCGAGAGCCAGAACCGAGCGCTGACCTGTCCCATTCCGACGAGGGAGACGGCGAGCAGGAGGCTGGCCTCGCGCGGAAGGCCGGTGTCCTGCTGGATGACCTCGGCGATCGCCGCGGCGCAGTCGTCGGTCACCCGGTCGACGCGCTCGCGGACGGCGGGCTCGTTGGTCAGGTCGGACTCGAAGACGAGGCGGAAGGCGCCGGACTCGTTGGCCACGTAGTCGTAGAAGGCGGCGATGGCCGCGGCCACGCGCTGCTTGTTGTCCTCGGTCTGGGCCAACGCCTCGCGGATGGCGTCGGTGACGGCCTCGCTGGACTGGTCCACAGCGCCATGTAGAGCTCGAGCTTGCCCGGGAAGTGCTGGTAGAGCACCGGCTTCGACACGCCTGCGCGGTCGGCGATGTCGTCCATCGCCGCCGAGTGGTAGCCGTGGGCCACGAAGACCTCCAGCGCTGAGGCGAGCAGTTGCGCGCGGCGCTCACGCCGCGGCATGCGAGCGCCCTTGGGCCGGGGCTCCACGTCGTACCGTCCAACGCTCACAGGTCGTCCTCCTCAGGTCGTCTCGGGCGATGTTACTGGTCCGGAACCCCTCTCTGCGCCCCCGGAGGGCGCGCCACGCCCGCCCGGAGGGAACAATGTGACCCGCTGCGGGCGTTCCCACGTGGCGGCCCAGCCCCCGGGCCCGCGTGTGCACGCGCCCCAGCCGCGCCCGTCCCCGATCCTCCGAGGAGTCCCCGTGACCGTCCCGCCGCTCGTCGAGCCAGCCGCCGAGCTGACCGTCGACGAGGTTCGTCGCTACAGCCGCCACCTGATCATCCCGGACGTCGGCATGACCGGGCAGAAGCGGCTCAAGAACGCGAAGGTGCTGGTCATCGGCGCCGGAGGGCTCGGCTCCCCGGCGCTGCTCTACCTGGCCGCGGCGGGCGTCGGCACGATCGGCATCGTCGAGTTCGACGAGGTCGACGAGTCCAACCTCCAGCGGCAGGTGATCCACGGGCAGTCCGACATCGGGCGCCCGAAGGCCGTCTCGGCGAGTGAGTCGATCGCCGAGATCAACCCGCTGGTCGAGGTCGTGGTGCACGACGTGCGCCTCGACAACGACAACGTGCGCGACGTCTTCGCCGGCTACGACCTGATCGTCGACGGCACCGACAACTTCGCGACGCGCTACATGGTCAACGACGCGGCGTACTTCATGGGCATCCCGTACGTGTGGGGCTCGATCTACCGCTTCGACGGCCAGGCCTCGGTCTTCGCGCCGACGCTGGTCGACGACGCGCCCTGCTACCGCTGCCTCTACCCCGAGCCGCCGCCGCCGGGCATGGTCCCCTCGTGCGCCGAGGGCGGCGTGCTGGGCGTGCTCTGCGCCTCCGTCGGCTCCATCCAGTCGACCGAGGCCATCAAGCTGCTGACCGGGGCGGCGAGCCGCTCATCGGCAAGCTGATGATCTACGACGCGCTCGAGATGGAGTACCGCAAGCTCAAGGTCCGCAAGGACCCCAGCTGCGCGCTCTGCGGCGAGAACCCGACGGTCACCGACCTCATCGACTACGAGACCTTCTGCGGTGCGATCAGCGACGAGGCCGCCGAGGCGGCCGCTGACTCCACGATCTCGGTGCGCCAGCTCGAGACGCTGCTCGCCGAGCGGGAGGAGGGCACCCGCGACTTCGTCCTGGTGGACGTGCGTGAGCCGAACGAGCGCGAGATCAACGAGATCCCCGGCTCGGTGCTGATCACCCGTGGTGACTTCCTCAACGGCCAGGCGCTGGAGCAGCTGCCCAGCGACAAGCAGGTGGTCCTCTACTGCAAGACCGGTGTCCGGTCGGCGGAGTGCCTGGCGATCGTCAAGGGTGCGGGCTACTCCGACGCGATCCACGTCGGTGGTGGCGTCGCGGCCTGGGTCAACCAGATCGACCAGAGCCAGCCCGCGTACTGAGCACGGCAGCACCGAGACCGACCGTGGGCCCCGAGGCGTACGCCGGCTTCGAGGGCTACGCCGAGCTCGTGCTGCGCTGCGTGGAGCGGGTCCCGCGGGGGCGGGTGACGACGTACGGCGCCGTGGCCAGCGTGGTCGGTGAGCTGCTCGGACGCGGTGGCCCGCGCCTGGTCGCCCAGGTGATGGCCCGTGAGGGCTCGGCGGTCTGCTGGTGGCGCGTGGTGCGGGCCGACGGCTCGCTGCCCGACGACCTGGCCCGGCGTGCCCGGCCCGAGTACCTCGCCGAGGGCACGCCGCTGCGGGCCGACGGTCGCGTGGACGTGGACCGTGCGCACGCCGTCGTCGACCTCGGAGGAGAATGAGCCCATGCTGTACGAGGTGTTGCACCGCGTCGTCCCCCCGCTGGCCCGCGCGGTGTGGCGCCCCGAGGTCGTCGGTCTCGACAACGTGCCGCGGACCGGTCCGGTCATCCTGGCGAGCAACCACCTGAGCTTCGTCGACTCGGTCGTGATCCCCGTCCTGGTGCCGCGCAAGGTGGTCTTCCTGGCGAAGTCGGACTACTTCGACGGACCCGGCGTCAAGGGCACGCTCAGCCGGGTCTGGTTCGAGAGCCTGGGGATGCTGCCGGTCGACCGGGACGACACCAAGGCTGCGCTGACCAGCCTCGACACCGCGCTGTCGGTCCTCGGCCGGGGCGAGGCGTTCGGGATCTACCCGAGGGCACCCGCAGCCGCGACGGGCGCCTCTACCGCGGACGCACCGGGGTGGCGCACCTGGCGCTGACCGCGGGCGTGCCGGTGGTGCCCGTGGGCCTGCGCGGGACCGAGCAGATCCAGCCGGTGGGCGCCACGCTCCCGCGACTGGCGAAGGTCCGGGTCGCCTTCGGTGAGCCGCTCGACTTCACCGGCCTCGTCGGCACGGCCCCGCTGGGCCGGCTGCGGCGCGAGGTGACCGACACGATCATGCGCGAGATCCAGCTCCTGAGCGGCCAGGAGGAGGCCGGCGCCTACAACGAGCGCCCGGTCGACGCCTGAGGGCCGGAAGCGTCGGTGCAGAACTGTCGGCGCGGTGTGATGGGGTGGTCGGCATGAGCTCCCAGGTGCGCCTCGTCAGGCCTCCCGCCACCGCGACGCCGGTCCCCGTGCTGGACCCGGCGCAGCGGTCCGTGGTCGACCACGCCGGTGGGCCGCTCCTGGTCCTGGCGGGTCCCGGCACGGGCAAGACGACGACGCTCGTCGAGGCGATCGTCGACCGGATCGACGTGCGAGGGGCTGACCCTGCCTCGGTGCTGGCCCTGACGTTCTCGCGCAAGGCGGCCGAGCAGCTGCGTGACCGGGTCACCGCCCGGCTGGGCCGCACCGTGGCGAGCCCGCTGTCGATGACCTTCCACTCGTTCGCCTACGGTCTCGTACGCCGGTTCACCCCAGCCGAGCTCTACACGGCGCCGTTGCGGCTGCTCACCGCACCGCAGGCCGACGTGATGATGCACGAGCTGCTCGAGATGCACCGTCCTGCGCTGGGATGGCCGACGAGCCTGGGGGAGGCCGTGGGCACGCGAGGCTTCGCCCGCGAGGTGGCGGCTGTGCTGGGCCGGGCCCGCGAGAAGGGCGCCGACCACGAGGAGCTGGTCCGCCTCGGCCGGGAGAACCCGTCCGCACCCGAGCTGTTGGCCGCCGGACTCTTCCTCGAGCGCTACCTCGACAGCCTCGACGACCACGGCTCGACCGACTACGCCGACCTGGTCCGCCGGGCCGTCATGGAGGCCCGGGCCCACGCGGTCGACCTGCGCCGGGAGTTCCGCCACGTCTTCGTCGATGAATACCAGGACACCGACCCCGGGCAGGTCGAGCTGCTGCGCGCCGTGGCCGGTGACGGCGCCAACCTGGTGGCCGTGGGTGACCCGCACCAGTCCATCTACGGCTTCCGCGGCGCCGAGGTGCGCGGCATCCTCGACTTCCCCGACGAGTTCCTGACCCGGTCGGGCGAGAGGGCACCGGTGGTCGTGCTCGACACCACCCGTCGGTTCGGTCCGGCGGTGCTGGAGGCCGCGACCCGGGTCGCCCGCAACCTGTCCCTGACCGGCGCCCTGCCGCCCGAGGCCCGTGAGCGCTTCGCCCGACCTCGCGCCATGCCCGACGCGCCTCCCGGGCGGGTCGAGGTCTTCACCTACGACAGCGAGCGGGCCGAGGCCGAGCGGGTCGCCGACCTGCTGCGCCGCGCCCACCTCGACGACGGCGTGGCGTGGTCCGACATGGCGGTGCTGGTGCGGTCGGGCCGCAGCACGCTGCCCGTCATGCGACGCCTGCTCACGGCGGCAGGCGTGCCCGTCGGGTGGCAGCCGACGAGATCCCGCTCGGCCAGGAGCCTGCCGCCGAGCAGCTGCTGACCGCGCTCGAGACGGTCGTACGCTCCGTCGAGGACGAGGAGTGGACGCCCACCTCCGAGACCGCCGAGGCCCTGCTGCTCTCACCGCTGGCCGGGCTCGGCGTCACCGAGCTCAGGTCCTTGGCCCGGGCCCTGCGCCAGCGCGAGCTGACCGCCGCGGTCGAGCAGCGTCGAGCCGCAGTCGGCTCCCGCGACCTGCTGGCCCGTGCCCTGGTGACGCCGCAGCTCCTGGACGGGCTCGAGGGTCCGGGCGTCGACAAGGCACGGGGTCTGCTCGGTCTCCTGGGCGAGTGCCGCGAGGCAATGCTCGCGGGCGCCGACGTCGAGTCGCTGCTGTGGCAGGTCTGGTCCGGCACCGAGTGGGGTGCCCGCCTGCGCGCCGCCGTGCTGCGCGGGGGAGCGGCCGCTCGTCGGGCCCACCGCGACCTCGACGCCGTCTGCGCCCTCTTCGACACCGCCTCGCGCACCGAGCAGCAGCGTGGTCGCACCTCGGCCCGCAACTTCCTCGAGGAGGTCAAGGCCCAGCAGATCCCGGCCGACTCGCTCGTCGACAAGGGCGTACGAGGTGACGCCGTCCGGCTGCTCACCGCCCACCGCTCGAAGGGGCTGGAGTGGCGCCTGGTCGTGGTGGCGCACGTGCAGGAGGGCAACTGGCCCGACCTGCGCGCGCCACCCTCCTGGGGGCCGACCGGCTCGGGGCCAGCCGCTACGGCGAGCTCGAGCTGGTCGACGAGGCGTCGCGGACCGCGATGCTGGCAGAGGAGAGACGACTCTTCTACGTGGCCTGCACGCGCGCCAAGGAGCGCCTCGTCGTGACCGCGGTGCAGTCGACCCACGAGGACGGCGAGGTCGCCTCCCGCTTCCTCGACGAGCTCTGCCCGACGCCGCAGGAGGTCGCGGCCGGTGCCGACGAGGTCCTGGTGCGCCACCAGCAGGGCAGGCCGTCGCGGCCCCTGACCCTGGCCGGGGTGGTCGCCCACCTGCGCCGCACCGTCGCCGATCCCGCCACGCCCGAGGTGCTCCGCGCCGCGGCCGCCCGACGCCTGGCTGCCCTGCGGGGGAGGAGGTCAACGGACGTGCGCTCGTGCCGGCGGCCGACCCGCGCCAGTGGTGGGCACCAACGGCACCACCGCCAGCGAGGCGCCGGTGCGCGACGTCGAGGTGCCGGTGAAGGTCTCGGCCTCGACCGTCCAGGCGATCGCCGACTGCCCGGCCAAGTGGTTCCTCGAGCACGAGGCCGGGGGCGCCTCCTTCTCCGGTCAGGGCGCAGCCTTCGGCAACGTGGTGCACAAGATCGCCGAGCACGTCACCCGCCCCGAGATGGCCGACGCCGAGGTCGACGACCTGATGGAGCTGGTCGACGGGGTCTGGGACAGGCTGCCCTTCCGTACGCCGTGGTCGCGGGCGAAGGAGCGGCTCGAGGCGCGCAACGCCATCGAGCGCTTCCTCACCACCACCGCTCCAGCACCCGCAGGGTGGTCGGCACCGAGGTGCCGTTCTCCTTCACCTCGACCCTGCCTGACGGGTCGCAGGTCCACCTGCGCGGCTTCGCCGACCGGCTCGAGATCGACGCGCAGGGTCGGGTCGTGGTCGTCGACCTCAAGACCGGCAAGTACCCACCCACCGACAAGTCGCTGGTGGAGAATCCGCAGCTCGGGATCTACCAGTACGCCGTCGAGCACGGTGGCTTCTCCGACGCCCTCGAGGAGGGGGCCCTCTCCGGTGGTGCCGAGCTCTGGCAGCTGCGCGCGTCGAGCAAGGACGTGCCCAAGGTCCAGGCGCAAGCCCGCCAGGAGCGCGACGAGGAGGGGTGGCTGCTGGCCGAGCGCCAGCTGGCCGAGACCGCCAGGGTGATCCGCGACGAGCAGTTCGCTGCGATCCGCGGCAAGCACTGCGACTTCTGCGCCTTCACCGCGCTCTGCCCTGCCACGACGAAGCCCGGAGTGATCAGTTGAGCGCCCACCAGCCCACGACCCGCATCGCCTCGCCGGCCGACCTGCGGGCCGTCACCGGCGCCTCCTTCACGGTCTCCGACCAGCAGTGGGAGGCGATCAGCGCGCCGCCGGCGCCCGGGGTGGTCATCGCCGGCGCCGGCTCCGGCAAGACGGAGCTGATGTCGGCCCGCGTCATCTACCTGGTCGCCAACGGGTTCGTCGCGCCCGACGAGGTCCTCGGACTGACCTTCACCACCAAGGCCACCGCCGAGCTCTCGCACCGGATCCGCGCAGCGCTGGCCAGGGCTGGCCTCGACCGCGGGCAGGTGCCCGAGGACGGCGGCCCTGCCGAGCTGCTCGAGCCGACCGTCTCGACCTACAACGCCTACGCGGCCGGCCTGCTCATCGAGCACGGGCTGCGGATCGGCCACGAGGCCGACATCCGGATCATGGGTGACGCCGCGCGCTTCCAGCTGGCCCAGCGGGTCATCGCCGAGCACCAGCGCGAGGTCCAGCACCTCTCCGACCACCCGCCCACCGTGATCAGCTGGCTGCTCGCCCTGGACGGGGCGATGAGCGAGCACCTCGTCACGCCGGCCCAGGTGCGGGCCTTCCAGTCGCACGAACGGCCGATCTTCGCCGCCGAGCTGGCCGACCTGGAGCGACAGCCACGCACGAAGACCAAGCAGACCGAGGTGCGCAAGGTCCTCGAGAAGATGGACCAGCGCCGCGAGCTGCTCGACCTGGTCGAGGCCTACCGCGAGGCCAAGGCCCGCTACCGGTTGATGGACTTCTCCGACCAGATCGCCGGCGCCTGCCGCATCGCCGACGAGTTCCCCGAGGTGGCTGCCGCCGAGCGTGCCAAGTACAAGGTCGTGCTGCTCGACGAGTACCAGGACACCTCGGTCGCCCAGGCGCTGCTGCTCGCCCGCTCTTCAGCGGTCCCGACGCGGCCTCCGGCCGAGGCCACGCGGTCACCGCGGTGGGTGACCCCAACCAGGCCATCTACGGCTGGCGCGGCGCCTCCGTCGCCAACATCGCCCAGTTCCGCGAGCAGTTCCCGCAGGCTGACGGCACCCCGTCCGCCCGTTTCTCCCTCACGGTCAACCGACGTTCCGACCGCCGCATCCTCGACGTCGCCAACGTCCTGGCGACCCCGCTGCTGCGGGAGCAGGCCGGCCTCGTGGAGCCGCTGGAGTGGAAGCCCGGCGCCGAGGAGGGCGTGGTCCGCTCCGTGGTGCACCGCACCACCGCCGACGAGCTCGACTGGCTGGCGTGCGAGGTGGAGGCGGCCCACGACCGGATCCGGGCCGCAGCCCGCGACGAGGCCAGGCGCGCCCGCCTGGAGAAGCGGTTCGACGACGCGCGCGCCCTGGACGAGAAGGCCGAGTCGTCGTGGCGCGAGATCGGTGTGCTGGTGCGCACCAACAAGGAAGGCGCCGACGCCTACGACGCCCTGAGTGCGGCGGGCATCCCGGTCGAGATCGTCGGCCTGGGCGGACTGATCCGGTTGCCCGAGGTGGCCCAGGTGGTCGCCACGCTCAGCCTGCTGGAGGACGTCACCGACAACGCCTCCCTGCTCACCCTGCTGGCGGGCCCCCGCTGGGAGATCGGCGTCCGTGACCTCGCCCTGCTGGGTCGGCGCTCGACCGAGCTGGCGAAGGGGCAGTGGGTCGACGACGACCAACGCTCCTTGGCCGAGCAGCTCTCCGACTCGGTCGCCGGCGCCGACCCGACCGAGCTCTCCTCGCTCAACGAGGCCCTGGAGTCCCCGGGCGACCTGCCCTACTCCGCCGAGGCGCTGGAGCGGTTCGCCCGCCTGGCCTCCGAGCTCGAGCACCTGCGCAGCTACGTGGGCGAGCCGTTGCTCGACCTGCTGCGTCGGATCATCGACGTCACCGGGCTCGACATCGAGCTCTCCTCCTCCACCTCGCCGGCCACGACCGCGCGCCGCGAGAACCTCGACCTCTTCGTCAAGGCGGTCGCCGAGTTCCAGGCGGTCGACGGCACCGTCACCCTGCCCGCGCTCAACGCCTGGCTGGCCGTGGAGGACGACGCCGGCGGTGGCCTCGACCTGGCGCCGCCGAGCGAGTCCGACTCGGTCAAGCTGCTGACGGTGCACCGCTCCAAGGGGTTGGAGTACGACGTCGTCTTCATGATCGGCGTCGCCGCGGAGCGCTTCCCCAGCAAGACCGCCCGCTCGCAGTGGACCACCGTCTGCCACGAGCTGCCGTCCCGCCTGCGCGGCGACGCGGCCTCCGTGCCCCAGCTGGAGGAGCGGTCGGCCGAAGGCCTGGCCGCGCTCAAGGAGGAGGCGAAGGCCCACCACGAGATGGAGGAGCTGCGCCTCGGCTACGTGGCCTTCACCCGGGCCCGGCACGAGTTCGTCGTCAGCAGCCACGTCTGGGGCACCCGGCAGAAGCCGCTCGCCCCGTCGCCCTACCTGGAGACCGTGCGCGAGATGGAGCAGCGCTGGGGCGTCGACCTCGCTCCCTGGTACGCGCCCGCAGAGGAGGAGCCCCACCCCGCCCTCGAGGAGGTGCAGCGGGTCGAGTGGCCCTCGCGCGACCGCAGCGAGCAGCGGGTGCGGCGTGAGGAGGCTGCCCGCCGCGTGCTGGCGGCCGACCCGGAGGAGGCCGACGACCGCGCGGCCCTGGCCGAGGCGGTCACGCCCGAGGGCGAGAGCGGCACCGAGGTCGTGGAGCGGTGGGACGCGGAGATCGAGCGGCTGCTGCTCGAGGAGCGAGCCAAGCGTCGTACGAGCGTCGAGGTCGCGGTGCCCTCCTCACTGTCGGCGACCGCGCTGATGCGGCTCCAGGAGGACCCGGAGGCGTTCGCCCTCGACCTGCTGCGACCCATGCCCCGCCCGCCCGCCCCGGCGGCCAGGTTCGGCACCAGGTTCCACGCCTGGGTCGAGGCACGGTTCGGCCAGCAGGGACTGCTCGACCCCGACGACCTTCCCGGCCGCTTCGACGCCGACATCGACGACGACGCCGACCTCGAGGCGCTGCAGAAGGCCTTCGAGTCCGGCGAGTTCGCCGACCGTGCCCCGTACGCCGTCGAGGCGCCGTTCTCGTTGGTGCTGGACGGCACGGTCGTGCGCGGGCGTATCGACGCCGTCTACACCGAGGGCGACCCCCAGCGGTTCCTCGTCGTCGACTGGAAGACGAGTCGCCACGAGACCGCCGACCCGCTCCAGCTGGCCGTCTACCGGGTGGCGTGGGCGGAGCTCACGGGGGTGCCCGTCGACCAGGTGGTTGCGGCCTTCCACTACGTACGCACCGGGCGCACCGTCCGCTTCGACGACCTGCCCGGCCGCGACGACCTGGCGGCCCTGCTGCGGCCGGACCCTGTGCCGGACCCAGTGCCTGACCCAGTGACGGACCCAGTGCCCGACTCCGGTCCCGACCCGCGGGCGGAGGAGTCCGGGATGCTCTTCTGAGCTGGTCGGACGACCAGCGCCCGGCACGTCCGCTCCTGGTGGGAGGATCGTGCCCGTGACCCGCGTCCAGCTCTCCCGCCTGCCGGGAGGGCGCGTCCTCGTCACCGAGCAGGCGGGCCACCGAGAGGTCGGCCTCGACGACCTGCCGGCGTACGTCGCGGAGCGTGAGGGCCGCGAGGCGCCGAGGTGGGTCTGGGACGACACCGGCCGTTGGTACCCCGAGCTCCTCGCCGCGGGCGTACGGGTGTCGCGGTGCCAGGACCTCCGTCTGGTCCACCCCTCCTGCGCCGTGCCCCGGCAGCCGACCAACGGCTGCTGGCGGGGGAGCAGTCCGAGCGGTGGGACCGGCTCGGTCCGAGCGTGGCCTCCGAGGTCGGCCTCTTCGCCGTCGAGGACACCACCGAGCAGCTGCGCGCCGACCTGGAGGACGCCCGGCAGCTGCGCACCGTCGCCGAGTCGCCGGAGTCCACGCGCCTGGGGTTGCTCGTCGCGGCGGAGTCCGCCGGGGCACTGGTCGCCGCCGAGATGACGTACGCCGGGATGCCCTGGCGCAACGACGTGCACGAGGCACTGCTGAGGGACGTCCTCGGCCCCCGCCCGCCACGGGGCGCCCGCCCGCAGAAGCTGGAGCAGCTGGCCGACCGGGTGCGCGAGGCCCTGGCCACCCCACGCCTCAACCCCGACTCCAACCCCGAGCTGCTGGCCGCGCTTCGCCGGGCCGGGCTCGAGGTGCCCGACACCCGCGCGCACACCCTGCGGGCGCTGCGCCACCCGGCTGTCGAACCGCTGCTGCGCTACCGGCAGGCCGCGCACCTCTTCCAGACCAACGGCTGGGCCTGGAGCGAGGAGTGGACGAGCGGCGGCCGGTTCCGCCCGACCTACCAACCGGCCGGCTCGGTCACCGGCCGCTGGTCGTCCAACGGGGGCGGGGCCCTCTCCTTCCCAGCCCTGGTGCGCCCGGCCGCGATCGCCGACGACGGCTGGGCGCTGGTCGTCACCGACGTCTCCCAGCTGGAGCCGCGGGTGCTGGCCGGGATGAGCGGTGACCGGGCGCTGGCCCACGCGGCCCGCGGTGCCGACCTCTACCAGGGGATGGTCGACGACGGCGCCGTCGCGGGCCGCAACGACGCCAAGCTCGGCCTGCTCGGCGCGATGTACGGCGCCACCAGCGGTGAGAGCGGCCGGATGGTCGCCGAGCTGACCCGGCGCTACCCGCAGGCCTTCGCGCTGCTCGAGCGCGCCGCGCACGAGGGGGAGCGCGGGGGCACGGTGCGTACGCTGCTCGGCCGCGGCTCCCCGAGCGTCGACGACGCCTGGGCCGACGCGGAGGCCGACGTCGAGCGGGAGGCGAGCCGGCGCCGGGCGTACGGCCGTTTCACCCGCAACTTCGTGGTCCAGGGCACCGGCGCCGAGTGGGCGCTGTGCTGGATCGCTGACCTGCGCAACCGGCTGTGGGCGCTGGGCGCCCACGGCCCGCTGCAGGCACGTCCGCACCTGGTGCTCTTCCTCCACGACGAGGTCGTCGTCCACACGCCCGCCCACCTGGCCGAGCAGGTGGTTGCGGCAGCCCGGGAAGCCGCAGCGACCGCGTCGGCCTTGGTCTTCCGCGAGCTGAGCATCGACTTCCCGCTCAGTGCCTCGGTCGTCCGCTCCTACGCCGAGGCAGGCAAGTCCTCACCCGCCGCCGAGACCGACGAGGAGCCGGTCCTGCCCACCCAGTCCGTCGAGGGCTGAAGGCTCACAGGCCCACGCGGCGCGCCAGCAGGGTCGAGTCCTCGATCTCCATGCGTACGCCGTCGCGGGTCACGACCCGGGGCCGCTGCTGCACCACGAAGACCTCGAAGTTCTCCGGCAGGGCGGGCAGCAGGTCACGGGCCCGGAACATCGCCTCGTGCTGCGGCCCGGTGAGCTGGTGGCCGTGGTCGTCGGTCGGAGCGTGCCCCACCACCAGCAGGTGACCGCCCGGCGCCACCGCGTCGACCAGCCTGCTCACGACCTCGACCATGCCGCCGGCCGGCGGGTGCAGGAAGTGCGTGGTGACCAGGTCCCACTGACGCCCGCCGGCGTCGAACTCACGGGCGTCGACCTGCCACCAGTCGGTGTTGTCGGCGACGCCCGCCTCCTCCGCGTGCCGAGCGGCGCGCGCCAACCCGTTGGCCGAGAAGTCCGCCCCCGTCACCTGCCAGCCGTGCTGGGCCAGCCAGATCACGTCGCCGCCCTCGCCGCAGCCCACGTCGAGCGCGGTTCCCGGCGTCAGCGGCGTGACCTCCGCGACGAGCTGGGGGTTGGGCTCGCCGCTCCAGATCTTCTCCTCGCCGGCGTAGCGCTCCTCCCACCCCGTCGCCTCGAAGTAGTCGGGCGCGTCCGCGTCGTGCTCGTGGTCGTGCTGGTGGTCGGTCATGCTCACAGCCTGCGCCGCTGCGCCCCGTCAGGACAAGGCGCTCCCCATCTACCTGCACGGGATCTTCACGTCGTCCCCACCCGAGCACGACCGAGCTGTGGGAGAACAGGGGGCATGTCGACCGCCGCCCCTGTTCGCACCGCCCGGCGCCGGCTGCGCCCGTGGCTCTTCGCCCTGCTGGCCGTGACGCTCCTCCTGGCCGCGACGTGTGCCTACCTCCGCCTCGGGTGGTGGCGCATGGAGGCGGCCTGCACCACCGACGGTGCGTCGGAGTCGGTGACATACGCCTGGGGCCGGTCGGGCTTCACCTGCACCTACGACTCCGGCCCGTCGTCTCGTCGTGGTGGTTCTGAGGCGCTCACGCGACCCCGGTGATCACCGGAACCCGGTGCGCCAGCAGTGGGACGACCCTGGGTGGGAGGTCAGGCCAGGTGGGGGGAGAGGCCGGCCCGCAGGGCGATCTCGACCATCGCCGCGAAGGTCTGCTCCCGCTCCTGGGCGGTGGTCTCCTCGCCCGTCACGATGTGGTCCGAGACCGTACAGATCGCCAGGGCGCGACGGCCGTACTGCGCGGCCAGCGTGTAGAGCGCGCTCGCCTCCATCTCGACCGCCAGCACGCCGTGCTCGACCTGGGCCTTCATCAGCTCGGGGCGCGGCGAGTAGAAGGAGTCGCTGGAGAAGATCAGCCCCACGTGGGTGGTGACCCCATCCATCTCGGCCGCCGCGTCGTGGGCGGCGCGCAGCAGCCCGAAGTCTGCGACGGGGGCATAGTCGTAGCCGCTGAAGCGGTGGGTGTTCTTGGAGGAGTCGGTGCAGGCGCCGGAGGCGAGCACGACGTCGCGGATCGCCACCTTCTCGGTCAGTGCGCCGCACGAGCCGACCCGGATCAGCGACTGCACGTCGTAGTCGCGGAAGAGCTCGTTGGCGTAGATGGCCATCGACGGCTGGCCCATCCCGGAGCCCTGCACCGAGACGGGGGTGCCGTTCCAGGTGCCGGTGAAGCCGAGCATCCCGCGCACCTGGGAGTAGCAGGTGGCGTCGTCGAGGAACGTCTCCGCGATCCACTTCGCCCGCAGCGGGTCGCCCGGGAAGAGGACGGTGGGGGCGATCTGACCGGGGTCGGCTCCGATGTGCGTGCTCATCCCGGCAACCTACCCGCGTCCGCCGACACTCACCCGGCCAGCGCCGGCCAGGGCAGGTCAGCGCCGGCCAACGCAGGTCCGTGCAGCGCGCCAGTAGGGTCGCCGTGTGAGCCGCGACGAGCAGTCCCTCCCGCACGTGGCCCTGTCGGTGCGGGCCCACAACCGTGAAGCCCTGCACCGCACCGACGCGGCCTGGCTCGACGAGCAGTGGGCCGACCCGGCCACCCGTGTGCTGGTGGTCTCCGGGGGACGCGTCGACGCCACCGGTGGCACGGTTCCGTGGCTCACGCCCACCGAGGCGGCCGCCCTGGCCCCGCACGGCGAGCGGCTGCTGCTGGGGCAGCGCGACGGACGTACGCGGTTTGCGCTGCTCGCCGAGCGCGACGACGTCGTCGGGGGCACCGACGACTGGGTCGGCCTGCGTGGGCTCTTCGGCCTGCTGGCCCCCGGCGACGAGACCGCGGCCGACGAGGCGCCGTGGCTCTTCCACGCCATCGGGCTCGCGGAGTGGCGCCGCTCCCACCGGTTCTGTCCCCGCTGCGGTGGTGGGCTGACGTCGTACGCCGCCGGCCACGAGCTGCGGTGCGGCGACTGCGGCCGCTCGCAGTTCCCCCGCACCGACCCGGCGGTGATCATGACGATCACCGTCGGCGAGCCGGGCAGCGACGACGAGGCCGTGCTGCTGGGCCGGCAGGCGAAGTGGCCCGCCACGCAGTGGTCGTCGTTGGCGGGCTTCTGCGAGCCGGGGGAGACCCTGGAGGACGCCGTGCGCCGCGAGACCTACGAGGAGACGGGCGTACGCGTGGGTGAGGTCTCCTACTTCGGCTCCCAGCCGTGGCCGCTCCCGGCGAGCCTGATGGTCGCCTTCACGGGCCGCGCGACCTCACGCGAGATCCACGTCGACGGCGCCGAGATCGAGGACGCCCGCTGGTTCACCCGCGCGCAGCTGCGCGCCGGCCTCGAGGACGGCACCCTCACGGTGCCGCGCAGCGTCTCCATCTCGGCGTCGCTGCTGACCGCCTTCCACGGCGGGCCGTTGCCCGGCGGGGACGTCTGGCGCCGCTGAGTCCTCACCGGCTCATCAGCGTCGCGCTCAGGCGAGCGAGGCCAGCTTCTCCTTGACCTGGGCCAGGCTCGGGTTCGTCTGCGCGCTGCCGTCGGAGTAGACGAGGGTCGGCACCGTCTGGTTGCCGCCGTTGGCCTCCTCGACCAGCTTCGCCGCCTCCGGGACCCGCTCGATGTCGACGACCTCGAAGGGGATGCCCTCGCGGTCGAGCTGGCTCTTCAGGCGGTGGCAGTAGCCGCACCACGGCGTGCTGTACATGGTGAACTGGGCCTCGGCGCTCACACGAACTCCTCTGCTGGGACGGGGTGGCGAGCGGGAAGCCCGTACGGCTGCCTCGCTCCGTCTGGGGGGAACAGTACGGGCGCGTCCCCGATTCCCCGACGCGTCTGCTGCCCGTCGTAACGTACGCCGGTGCTCTCCACGATCCTTGTCGAACATCCTTGGCTCACCACCGTGACCCTGGCGGCCCTGGTCGTGCTCGGCCCGCTTCGTGGGGGCCTGGCTGGTCGACCGTCGTCGGACCACGGGGGTCCTGCTGGGACTGGCCCTGGTCGTGCTGACGGCGCTGACGCTGGTGCCGACGAGCCGCGACCTGGAGCGCGGCTGCTTCGTGGAGTGGTCGGTCCCGACCCTCGGTGCGGTCGAGCTGGTCGCCAACGTGATCCTCTTCGTCCCCGTGGTGCTGCTGCTGGGGGTGCTGCTGCGCCGTCCCGTCGTCGCGTTGCTGGGAGCCAGCGGCGCGTCGCTCCTCATCGAGGCCGTGCAGGCCGTGGTGCCCGCGCTGGGGCGCTCCTGCTCGACCAACGACTGGGTCTCCAACACCATCGGCGCCGCGCTGGGCGCCCTCCTGGCCTTGGTCGCGCTGAAGCTCCACCACCGGTTCTCCGGCGACCGTGGGCCGGAGCTGGTGAGCGCCGACGCGTCCTGACCCGGCCCCGCATCTCCTCAGAGAGCCAGCGTCATGAAGAAGCTGTTCGGGTCGTCGGTGTAGGAGCCGTAGGGGCCGCAGGGCTCGAAGCCCACCGTGGCGTGGAGCGAGCGCGCGGGCACGAAGAACTCCATGCTCCCGGTCCCAGCCACAGGCGGGTGACGCCGCGAGCCCGGGCGTCGCGCACCAGGTGCTCCACCATCCGCCGGGCCACGCCGCGCCCGCGATGGCTGGGTGCGATCCGCATGCTCTTGACCTCCTCGTGCCCCGGCTCCGCCAGCGCAGCCGTCGCGCCGGTGGCGACCAGCGGGCCGTCGGCGTGGGCGACCCAGAGACGTACGCCCGGGGCGCGCAACCCGTCGAGGTCCAGCGCGTGCCTGCTCTCGGCAGGCGCGGTCGGCTCCAGCTCCGCCAGGTGGTCGGTGAGGAACGCCGGCAGGGCCAGGTCGTCGAAGTCGGCGGGCGAGATGCGTAGGTCCATGGCGTCATGGTGCCGGGTTTCGGCGCGGGGCGAAGGCCCGTCCCGGCGCCGGCTCCTGCTCCTCCACAGGCGCACGCAGGACTGTCGTCGGTGACGTCTAGGCTCGACCCGTCAGCACGAGACCCGCAGGAGCAGTGACGCCAGTGACCCCCGACGACCTGTTGGTCGCCCTCGACCCCGAGCAGCGACGGGTCGCCGAGGCGCTGCGCGGCCCCGTCCGGGTGCTCGCCGGCGCCGGCACCGGCAAGACGCGGGCGATCACGCACAGGATCGCCTACGGGGTGGCCAGCGGCCTCTACGCGCCCGGCGAGGTCCTGGCCGTCACCTTCACCGCCCGGGCCGCAGGCGAGATGCGTACGCGGTTGCGCACCCTGGGCGCCGGGGGCGTCCAGGCGCGCACGTTCCACTCCGCCGCCCTGCGCCAGCTGCGATTCTTCTGGCCCAGGGTCCACGGCCGCGAGCTGCCCGAGCTCACCGCGTCCAAGCTCGGCATGCTCGCCAGTGCCGCCCGCCGCCAGCGGATCGCCTCCGACCAGGCGCTGCTGCGCGACCTGGCCTCCGAGATCGAGTGGGCCAAGGTCTCCAACGTCTCGCCCGACGGCTACGCGGTCGCCGCGATCCGGCGCGGTCGCCAGCTGGGCGACGTCGACCCGACCACCGTGGGCCACGTCTACGAGGCCTACGAGGAGGTCAAGCGCAACGCGGGCCGGATGGACATGGAGGACGTCCTGCTCTGGACCGCTGGCCTGCTGGCCGACGACGAGCGGGTCTCGGCGCAGGTGCGCCGGCAGTACAAGTGGTTCGTGGTCGACGAGTTCCAGGACGTCTCGCCGCTGCAGTCGGCGCTGCTCGACCTCTGGCTGGGTGGGCGTGAAGAGATCTGCGTGGTCGGCGACCCGGCGCAGACGATCTACTCGTTCGCCGGTGCCGACGCCTCCTACCTGCGCTCCTTCACCGACCGCCACCCGCAGGCCACCTCGGTGGAGCTGGTGCGCAACTACCGCTCGACGCCGCAGATCGTCGAGGCGGCCAACGCCGTCCTCGCCGGGACGGGGAGCCAGGGGGTCCGGCTGCGGGCCCAGCGTCCGGCCGGGCCGGAGATCACCGCGACCGGGCACAGCGACGAGGTCGCCGAGGCCACCGCGGTCGCGGAGCGGGTCGCCGCCCTGATCGCGGGCGGGCTCCCCGCCCGTGAGATCGCCGTGCTCACCCGCATCAACGCCCAGACCGAGAACTTCGAGGACGCCTTCGCCGACAAGGGCGTGCCGTACGTCGTGCGCGGCGCCGCCCGCTTCTTCGAGCGGCCCGAGGTGCGCAAGGCCGTCACGTTGCTGCGTGGTGCCGCCCGCTCCGGCGAGGCCGGTGAGGACATGCTCGACACCGTGCGCGCCACCCTGTCCGGGCTCGGCTGGTCGACCACGCCGCCCGCCTCGCGCGGCCAGACCCGTGACCAGTGGGAGTCGTGGCAGGCCCTGGTCGACCAGGCCGTCGCCTTCGCGACCGAGTCCGGCCACGACCTCGGCGCCTTCGTCGACGAGATGGACCGCCGGGCCGCCGAGCAGCACGCCCCGGTCGCGGAGGGTGTCACGCTGGCGACCCTGCACACCGCCAAGGGGCTCGAGTGGGACGCGGTCTTCCTCGTCGGCCTGGTCGAGGGCACCATGCCGATCATCTACGCGAAGACGCCGGCCGAGGTCGAGGAGGAGCGACGGCTCTTCTACGTCGGCCTCACCCGAGCCCGCGAGCACCTGTCGTTGAGCTGGGCCTACGCCCGCAACCCCGGCGGCAAGGGCAACCGCAACCGTTCCCGCTTCCTCGACTCGGTGGTGGGGGAGGGTGACGACTCCGCCGGAGCCGGCACCCGTACGCTGCGGCGCAAGGGCCCGGCGAAGGGTCGGCACTGCCGGGTCTGCAACCGCCCGCTGAGCACCGCGGCGGAGAAGAAGGTGGGTCGCTGTGACCTGTGCCCCGCGACGTACGACGAGGCGCTCTTCGAGGAGCTGCGCGCCTGGCGCAAGGCCCGTGCGGCCGACGACGAGGTGCCGCCGTACGTCGTCTTCGCGACACCACGCTCCAGCTGATCGCCGAGCACAAGCCGCAGTCCGACGCGGCCCTGCTGAAGATCTCGGGGGTCGGCCCGAAGAAGGTCGAGCAGTACGGGGAAGAGCTCTTCGCGCTGCTCGCCGACGGGTGAAACAACGACCCGTCCGAGTCGCATTTTAGGCTCGGGAAGAATTCTTTCAATAAATGGTTTGCGCCCTCAGCGAACCCAGCACTAAATTCGTCCACGTACTTTTCGAGCAGCGCACACGGCCCCATCAAGGTCGGCGCCCGACGCACCTGAGGAGGTGGAACCCCATGGAGAACATCAACGTGACCTACACGGCCCAGCAGTCGTGCCAGCGCGCCCTCGTGCCGGGTGCCGCCATCGCTCAGGCGTGGCGTGCCACCAATGGCTTCGGTGGAGGAGTCCGTCTCCGTGCCGAGCGCGCCGCCCGTGCTGCTGGCTTCGTGGCTGTGGACGCCCTTGCGGGTGCCCACGCCGTCGTCGTGACGACGGCCGCCGCCAAGCACGCCGAGCACGTTGCCAAGCCGGCAGCCATCGCTGCCATCCAGGGACCCGTCGTCTGGAGTCCACCGCCCTGTTGAGAGACACAGGACGGCACCTCCGGGCCGCGGAATCCCACCAGGGAATCCGCGGCCTTTCGCATTTGGGGAACACAGACCCAGCGCGAACGACCCAGCCCGATCAGACCCAGCACCAGCGATCAGATCAGCAGTGAAGGAGGTGACCAGAATGACCGCAATGCTCCTCGACCCGTCGATGTCATTCCAGGCACCGGTCGTCGTCCCCGTCTCCGACTCAGGGGTGTCGCCCTGCCTGACCCACGACCCGGAGTTGTGGTTCGCCGAGTCCCCGAGCGACGTGGAGCGCGCCAAGAGCCTGTGCCAGGCGTGCCCCGCCCGTCGTCGTTGCCTCGAGAGCGCGCTCGAACGGCGTGAGCCGTGGGGCGTGTGGGGTGGCGAGCTGCTCCTCCAGGGAGTGGTGATCCCGCGCAAGCGGCCCCGCGGCCGGCCCCGCAAGAACCCGGACGCCGGCGCGGCGGCCTGACCCGATGAACATTCCTGTCCCGACCGGGACGACCACACGTGAAGAGAACGGAACCACCGAGATGCACGACATGATTTCTGAAGAGCTCGCACGCGCACGCATGGCCGCGCGCCTGGGAGAGGCGCAGGAGCTGAGGCGCGGCCACCAGATGGTCCTCGCCCGCCGCCTGAGCCGCCAGGCCGAGAAGGCCGCGCTCCAGGCACGTCTCGCCATCGCGCGAGCACTGTGACCCCTGCTCCGTGACCCCGGTGGGTGACGAGCAGGCCGATCCGCACTCATCTGATCGCTGGGTGCACACACCCTCGAGCCGGACCCGATGCGACGGGTCCGGCTCGAGGCGCGTCCGGGGCGACGGGCGTACGGTGGAGGAGTGGTGACCTGTGCGCTCTGCGGAACCCGCGCAACCTCCGAGGCGGAGGCGCTGAGCTGGACGACGTCGGTCGAGCGCGGGCGCACCCTCCACCACTGCGTGACCTGCTCACGCGAGCACCTGCGCGCGATCGAGGGCAAGTTCGACAGCGACTGGTGGTGAGGTCACCCGGTCAGCGACTGGTCCCAGCCACACCCGCAGTGGGGGTGGTGCTCCCAGGTGCGCACCGGCCCCGGGGTCGCTGACCCGTCCATCCACGAGGTGGCCGACCACGTCGTGGGCCTCCGCCCCTCGGCCCACGCCGTGAGGTCGCCGACCGCCCGCAGCAGCGCTTGGCGCAGCAGCAGGGGCTCGAGGTCCTCGGGCAGGTCGACGGGCTCACGCGCGGCGGTGCGCGGCGGGCGTACGTCGTGACTCTGCGCCGCCAGGCAGCGCAGGCACGCCGTGGTGCCGGGCAGCACGAACGGCCCCAGGCAGACCCGCGACGGGTGCACGGTGGTGAACAGGACCGGGTCGTCCTGCCCCACCAGGGCGTCGTGGAGCTCCCAGTTGGGCGCGCCCGCGGCGACCACCCACGTCACGTCGCCGGCACCGGTCGTCACGCCCAGGCCGGCCGCCCGCACACACTCCTCGACGATCGAGCGCCACGGTCCGGGGGAGTGCACGACCACCTTCGTCGCCCTCCGCGCGTCAGCCAGGAAGGCCTGCTCCTCGGCGTCGACGAGCAGTCCGGCATGGGTGAGGGCCGCCAGGACGGTCGCCGTCGCGGCGTCGTCGGCCCGGGTGCCGGCCGGCGGGATCCCGACGCGGAGCTGGACCAGCAGCCGCGCCACCGACGGGGTGTCGGGCAGGAGGACGTGGTGCTCGGGGTCGGTGCCGACCAGGAGGAGCCCGTCGCCGCGGGGCAGCACCGGGACGCCGCGGCGCAGACGGGTCAGGGGAGCGGTGGCTGGCATGCATCCACCTTGGCAGCGCCTGAGCGCCCTCGCCGGAGTCATCCACAGGCGCCGAGCGCCCAGGTGCCGGGGAAATGCAGGACGGCGTCGCCCCAGTGGGGCGACGCCGTCCGAAACCGCTAGGGGGCGTGCGTCACGCCTTGCCGAGGATGCGGTTGAGGTTGGTGCCACAGGTCGGGCAGACGGCCTTGGCCATCCGGGTGCCCTTCTCGTTGACCTTGACCTCGCCCGACGCCTCGCGCTTCTCCTTGCACTTGACGCAGTAGAACTCGCCGCTCCAGGTCTCCGCCATGACGGCCTCCTTGCTTGTTGTGGTTCTCGGTCGTCGCGACGGGGATTCGGGGGAAGCCCGCCGGAGTCCGGGCTGATGCCCTTGGACCTTGGAAACACTACGACACGCTCACGCTCACGCAAGCGCGGCACACCGGCGCGCCGCGGTTGGCCTCAGGCGTGCGTACGCTGCCCTCCATGACTGCTGACACCGGTGAACTGACCCATCTGCGTCTCGAGCGGCCCAGCGACGGCGTCGTCCTGCTCACCCTGGACAACCCCGACCAGCGCAACGCGATGTCCGACGAGATGACCGCCTCGTGGGTGCGCGCGGTCGACCAGCTGGCCGGAGACCGGTCGGTGCGGGCGGTCGTGGTGACCGGTGAGGGCAGCGCCTTCACCTCCGGTGGCCAGCTGGACTGGCTGGCCAGCGAGCCCGACGCCAGCGTCGACGCGCTCCGCGACCGGATGCTGCCCTTCTACCGCGCCTGGCTCTCGATCCGACGCCTCGAGGTGCCGACGATCGCCGCGGTCAACGGCCCGGCGATCGGTGCCGGCCTGTGCCTGGCGCTGGCCTGCGACATGCGCTGCTCGCGGTCGAAGGCGCCAAGATGGGCGTCCCCTTCACCCAGCTCGGCCTGCACCCGGGCATGGCCGGCACCTTCCTCCTGCCCGAGGTGGTCGGCCACGCCGCCGCCCGCGACCTCTTCCTGACCGGTCGGATCGTGCAGGGCGACGAGGCGCTGCGCCTCGGCCTGGTCTCGCGGGTGCTGCCGCGCGAGGGCTTCCTGGACGAGGCGTTGGCCGTGGCGGCCGACATCGCGGCCCGGGCACCGATCGCGTCGCGCCTCACCACCCTGGCCCTGCGCGACGGTGGGCACGCCTCGATCGAGCGGGCGCTCCAGTGGGAGGCGATGGCCCAGCCGATCACGCTGGCCACCGAGGACCTCCAGGAGGGGATCCGCGCCGCCAAGGAGAAGCGTGCGCCGCGCTTCGAGGGGCGCTGAGCGAGCCGCGTACAGCCCTGCGGACATGAAGAGGCCCCCTGCCGTCCACGGCCGCTAGCCTTCCCCTTGCGAACGTCCGTGGATGATGGCCGGGGGCCTCATCTGCGGCACACGGTATGAGGCAGATCCGGCGCCGGTCAACCGGTTGGCGCCAAGAGCAACCCACAACCTGTGGAAAACCTTGGGGACAACCCTGTTGATCGCCGGGGACCACGGTGGAAAACGCCGGAAGCCCTGGGGATCCAGATGTGTAGGACACGCCCGGCGTGAGCGCCGCCCAGGGCAGTTGACCTGCACAGATCCGAGGGAACGACCTGTGGAGGAGGAACGGTGGTTGACACGCCGTACGACGACGGCCCGGTCGCGGCCCTGCGCCGCATCGCCTTCCTGCTGGAACGGGCCCGTGAGGACACCTACAAGGTCAAGGCCTACCGGGCGGCCGTCGCCACGATCCTGCCCCTGGGCGAGGAGGAGCTGCGTGCCCACGCCGACGCGGGCACGTTGACCTCGCTGCCCGGGATCGGCTCCAGCACGGCCTCGGTGATCGCCGACGCGTTGGCCGGCGTCCTGCCCGAGCGGCTGGCCCGGGCCGAGCAGGAGCACGGCGACCGTGGCGTCACCGGAGGCGAGACCGTCAGGGCTGCCCTGCGCGGTGACCTCCACTCGCACTCCGACTGGTCCGACGGCGGTTCGCCGATCGAGGAGATGGCGTTCACGGCGATCGAGCTCGGCCACGAGTACCTCGTCCTCACCGACCACTCACCCCGGCTCAAGGTGGCCCGCGGGCTCTCCGCCGAGCGGCTGGCCCGCCAGCTCGACGTGGTCGAGGCGGTCAACGGCCACCTGGCCGGCAGCGGCTTCACCCTCCTCAAGGGCATCGAGGTCGACATCCTCGACGACGGCTCGCTCGACCAGAGCGACGAGATGCTGGAGCGCCTCGACGTGCGGGTCGCCAGCGTCCACTCCAAGCTCGGCATGGACAAGGCCGCCATGACCCGGCGGATGGTCGCGGCGACCGAGCACCCGCGGATGAACGTGCTGGGCCACTGCACCGGTCGCCTGGTCACCGGCAGCCGCGGCACCCGCGGGCAGAGCCAGTTCGACGCCCGCGCCGTCTTCGAGGCCTGCGCGGCCAACGACGTCGCGGTGGAGATCAACTCCCGCCCTGAGCGCCGGGACCCGCCCACCGCCCTCATCGAGCTGGCGCGCGACATCGGCTGCCTCTTCTCGATCGACTCCGACGCCCACGCCCCCGGGCAGCTCGACCTGCTGGCCCACGGCTGCGCCCGGGCCGAGGCGGCGGGCATCGAGATCGACCGAATCGTCAACACCTGGCCCGAAGCACGCCTGTTGGCGTGGGCGAACCCGTAACCTCAATCCACATGGAGGACGGTGCGGCGATCGAGGTGCGACGCAGCGCGCGCCGCCGTCGGACCGTCTCCGCCTACCGCGACGGCGACAAGGTCGTCGTGCTCATGCCGGCCTGGATGAGCAAGCGCGAGGAGCAGAAGTGGGTCGCCGAGATGGTGAGCCGGCTCGAGCGCTCGGAGGCCCGCAAGCGCCCCTCCGACGAGCAGCTCATGGCGCGTGCCGCCCAGCTCAACGACGAGATCTTCGGCGGCCTGGCCACCGCGGCCTCGGTGCGCTGGGTCGACAACCAGCGCTCCCGCTGGGGGTCCTGCACGCCGGGGGACCGCTCCGTACGCCTCTCCTCACGGCTGCAGGGGATGCCCACCTGGGTCATCGACTACGTGCTGGTGCACGAGCTCGCCCACCTGCTGGTGCCCGGTCACGACGACGACTTCTGGGCGTGGGTCAACCGCTACCCCAAGACCGAGCGCGCCCGCGGCTACCTGCTGGGGTGGTCCGACGCGGCCGACGTCGACCGTCCGGGCAGCGAGTACGTCGACTGAGCAGGCCCGCTCAGGCCTCGCCCGCCGCAGCGCCCACCCGGCTCGCCCACCGGGCGCGGGCGGTCGCGATCAGCTCGTGCATCTCGTCCTCGAGGTCGTCCGGCAGAGCGTGGATCGGCCACCACCGGACGTCCAGGGACTCCTCGCTGACCCGGTGCGACGCGCCCTCGGGAGCCAGCGCGGTGAAGCGCACGTCCAGGTGACGCACAGGGCCACGCGGGTCGCAGAAGCCGACCTCGTGCTCGTCGAGGTGCACCGGGACGGGGTCCAGCCGAAGGCTCTCCAGCCCTGACTCCTCCAGCCCCTCGCGCAGGGCCGCATCGGCGAGGGTGGCGTCGCCGGGCTCGCAGTGGCCGCCGAAGGCGAACCACCGCTGGGCCTTGCGGTGCAGGTTGAGCAGCACGTGGTCGAGGTCGGCCGAGAGGACGACGACGCCGGCGGTCACGTGGTCGGGGAAGCAGGCGCGGGTCATGCCCTCGGGCTGGGAGGCGAGGTGGGCGACGAAACGGTCGCGCAGCCGGGCCTGCCGGCCGGCCGTCGGCTGCCACTCCACCAGCCGGGCCCAGGCGTCGGCGTGCAACGCCTCACCACTCACGGCTGCTCCGTGCCGGGGCCGGGGTCGGTGTCCTCGCCCGGGCCGCCGAGGAGGTCGCGGAGCCCCGCCTCGAACTCCTCGTCGCTCAGCGTCGTCGCGTCAGCGCCCTCGCGGAAGCCCAGCGGGTCGTCCAGGTCGCTGGCCGAGGGCAGAAGGTCGGGATGCATCCACACGCCGTCGCGCGCCTCGGTGCCCTGCCGCGTACGCAGTGACCCCCACAGCGTGGAGGCGTCGCGGAGGCGTCGGGGACGCAGCTCCAGGCCGACCAGGTTGGCGAAGGTCTGCTCGGCGGGGCCGCCGGCAGCGCGCCGACGGCGCACGGCCTCCTGGAGCTTGCCGGCCGAGGGCATCCGCTCGCCGACGGCCTGGCCGACGACCTCGTCGACCCAGCCCTCGACCAGGGCCAGGGTCACTTCGAGGCGCTCGAGCGCTGCCTGCTGGGCGGGGGAGGGCTTCAGGTCGAAGAGACCGCCTTCGAAGGCCTGCTGCATGGAGGCCATGTCGTTCATGTCGAGGCCGCGCATCTGCTCCTCGATGCCGCTGGTGTCGATCTCGATGCCGGCGGCGTAGTCGGAGACCGCGCCGAGCAGGTGCGCCGAGAGCCACGGCACGTGCGCGAAGAGGCGGTGGTGGGCCGCCTCGCGCAGCGCGACGTAGAGCAGCACGTCGTCCTCGGTGACGTCGAGGCCGGCGGCGAACTCGGTGACGTTGGCCGGCACGATCGCGGCGCGGCCCGGCGCCGCCAGCGGCAGGCCGACGTCGGTCGAGCTCCAGACCTCACCGGCCAGGCCGCCGAGGGCGGCACCGACCTGGTTGGCGAGCATGGCGCCGGAGGCCTGGCGCAGCATCCCGAGCAGGGGGCCGGCCATCGCCCGCATCTCCTCGGGCAGGGCCTGGGCCAGGGCGTCGCCGGCCGAGCCGGCCATCGGCTCGACGAGCTTCTTCCAGACGTCGGTGGTCTCGACGATCCACTCGGCGCGGCTCCAGACGGTCGCGCTCACGACGCCGGAGGGGAAGTCGGTGGTCGGGTCGAGCCACAGGTCGGCCAGTCGCATCGCGTCGGCGACGGCGTCCTTCTGGCGCTGGGTCGGGGAGGGGTCGCTGCCCTGCGCCACGGCCTTGCGGGCGGTGTCGACGGCCAACTCCCAGTTGAGGGGGCCGTCGTGCGGCGTCATCATGCGCTGGAACTGCGCCATGATCGCGCTGAGGTCGGGCACCGGCCCACCGGCGCCGCCCGTGGCGCCGCCGAAGGCCCCACCGAAGGCCCCACCGAAGGCGGAGAACATCTGCTCGAACGGGGTGCCCTTGAAGGGGTTCTGGTCGCCGTCGTCGTCGCCAGCTCCGGTGCCGCCGGGGATCTCATTCATGACTGCGAGCCTACTGGCCGGACGGTCGCCGGAGTCGTCGTAGACCCGCCTAGACTGCGGCGGATGAGCACCCCTGACGTCGTACGCCTGGTGGACCTGCGCGAGGCGCCGCTCGACGTGGGCGAGGTGGTGGCGGCCCTGCAGGACGACGCGGCCGGCGCGCTGACGCTCTTCGTCGGGCAGGTCCGCGACCACGACGGCGGGCGGGGCGTCGAGGGCCTCGGCTATTCCGCCCACCCCACGGCCATGGCGCGGCTGCAGGAGGTGGCCGACCGGGTCGCCGCCGACTTCGACGTGCTCGGCGTCGCTGCCGTGCACCGGGTCGGCACGCTGCACATCGGCGACGTCGCCGTCGTCGTGGCCACCACCTCGGCCCACCGCGACGAGTCGTTCCGGGCCTCCCGTGCACTGATCGACACCCTCAAGGCCGAGGTGCCGGTCTGGAAGCACCAGCGCTTCGACGACGGCTCCGACGAGTGGGTCGGCACCCCCTGACGCTGCCTGACGTGGGTCGGCGCCTCCCTGCGGCGTGGGACCGTCGTACCGCGCCACGAGCGTCCTACCGTTGCACCGTGGAGATCCTGTGGTGGCTCGCGCCGAGCGTGGTGGTGACGTGCGTGGCCATGGCGTGGATCGGCTGGCTCGGCCGCGACGGCCGTGGTGAGGTCGACCGTGAGGTCGCCGCGGCCCGGCTCGCCAAGGCCCTGGAGCGCGAGCGTGCGGTGCCGCGTACGCCCCCGGCCCGGGAGCGTGACCGCAGCACCGGGATCGCCGTGCGACCCCCGCGCGAGCAGGGCGGTTCGTCCGCCTCCGGACCGGGGTCGGACGAGCGTCGCCCCCGCGCCGCGCGCTAGTTGCCGCGGTCTGAGAGGCTTGGCGCCATGAGTCAGCGGACCCTTGCGGGCCTCCTCGCGTTGCCCCTCGTGGTGGGACTGTGGTTGGTCGCGGTCTTCGTGCCCCTTCCCTACGTCACCTACTCGCCCGGGCTCACCGTCGACGTCCTCGGCGAGAGCCAGGGCGACGAGATCGTCCAGGTCTCCGACGACAAGGCGCACCGCGACTCGGGTGAGCTGCTGCTCACGACCGTCTACGTGACCCGGCCCAACGCCCGCGTCAACCTCTTCGAGGTGATGGCCGCGTGGTTCGACCGCGACAAGGCGGTGCTCCCGTACGAAGCGGTCTACTCGCCCGACCAGAGCCGTGAGGACGTCGAGTTCGAGGGCGCCGTGCAGATGGCCTCGTCCCAGGACGTGGCGGTCGCGGTGGCGATGCAGCGTCTCGGCTTCGACGTGCCGTCGGCCGTGGAGGTGCTGCTGATCAGCGACGGGATGCCCGCCGACGGGGTCCTCGAGCGCGGTGACGTGATCCTCGCGGTCGGCGACAAGGCGGTCTCCACGCCCCAGGACGTGGTCGACGCCGTCGACGCGGCCAAGGAGGGCGACACCCTGTCCTTCACGATCCGTCGCGCCCGGGCCGAGCGGACCGTCGAGGTGCAGCCGCGCATGGTCGAGGGCGACCTGCGCATCGGTATCACCCCCGCGCAGGGCTACGAGTTCCCCTTCGACGTCGACCTCAACATCGACCCGTCGATCGGCGGGTCGAGCGCCGGGCTGATGTTCTCCCTCGGCGTCTACGACACCCTGACCCCCGGCTCGCTCACCGACGGGGCGACCATCGCCGGCACCGGCACGATGGCCGCCGACGGCACGGTCGGCCCGATCGGGGGAGTGGCGCAGAAGATCGCCTCGGCCCGCGACGCCGGCGCCGAGCTCTTCATGGTCCCTGCCTCCAACTGCGAGGAGGCACTCGGTGCGCGTCCGGGTGACATGCGCCTGGTGCGCGCCGACAAGTTCAACGACGCCTTGACGTCGATCGAGGCGTGGGTCGACGACCCCGACGCCGCACTGCCCAGTTGTGACAGAAAGCAGGAGAAGTGACCGACGAGCCCATGGACGCCACGTTGACCGACCCAGCCCTCGCGTCGGCGGTGCTCGAGGTCGAGGCCCACGTCGGCCGTGAGGGGTGGGACCAGCCGGCCCGCCTCTACGCGCTGGTCGACACGATGCGCTTCCTCGAGGCCGAGCCCCAGATGGCGCAGGCCATGGGCCTGGCCGACAGCGCCGTGCCCGGGTCGCTGACCGCGATCGAGCAGGAGCAGTACTCCAGCGACAACCCGATCGAGCAGGCGCTGGAGTCGATCGTCTGGCCGCCCACCGTCGACGGGTGCTGCGTGGTCGTCGAGCGCCTGGTGCTGCCGCCCGAGGTCGACCCCGAGATCCCCGAGGACCCGGAGGAGGCCGCCGCCTTCGCGCGCCAGCACCCGCTGCGCCAGGAGGTCCGCATGGTCGCGGGCGCGACCCGCGCCGGCGCGACCTACTGCGCGCTGCGCCTCAAGGCCCACGACGACGAGCAGTCCGTGGTCGACGGCACCGACCTCGTACCGGGTCTCGTCGAGCTGGTGCTCGGCACCCTGCGTGACGCGGACGAGGTGCAGGCATGAGCCTCTTCGGTCCTCCCGCGGCTGCGGCGCCGGCGCCGGGCCCTCCCCAGCGACGCTCGCGTGCGCTGGTCATCACCGCCGGCATCCTCCTGGTCGGCTTCCTCGCGCTGACCGCCTTCTCGGCGTTCTGGACCGAGCGCCTGTGGTTCAAGTCGGTCGACTTCTCCGGCGTCTTCACCACCCTGGTGCTGACCCGCATCGGTCTCTTCCTCGTCTTCGGCGTGCTGATGGCCGTCGTGGTCGCGCTCAACATGTACCTGGCCCACCGGTTCCGGCCGTTCTTCCGTCCCACCTCGGTGGAGCAGGAGAGCCTCGACCGCTACCGCGAGGCGATCAAGCCGGTGAAGGGGTGGGCGCTCGCCGGCTTCGCGGTGCTCATGGGTCTCTTCGCCGGCGCGTCGGGCTCCGGCCGGTGGCGTGAGTTCACCACGTGGCGCCACAGCGAGAACTTCGGCACCAAGGACCCCTACTTCGACAAGGACGTCAGCTTCTACGTCTTCGAGCTCGGCTGGCTGCACTTCGTCGTCGACTTCCTGCTGGCGGCGGCCGTCGTCGGCCTGCTGGCGGCGCTGGTCGTGCACTACCTCTACGGCGGCATCCGCCTCCAGGCGCAGCGCGACAAGTTCAGCCCGGCCGCCCAGATCCAGGTCTCGGTGCTGCTCGGTGTCGCCGTGCTGGCGAAGGCCGCGGACTACTGGCTCGACCGCTACGACCTGCTCAACAGCTCGGGCTCGTTGATCACGGGCATGAACTTCACCGACGACAACGCGGTCCTGCCGGCCAAGAACATCCTCGTCGGCATCGCCATCATCTGTGCGGTCCTCTTCTTCCTCAACGTGTGGCGCCGCACCTGGATGCTGCCGTCGGTCGGCATCGCCCTGCTGGCGCTCTCGGCGATCCTGCTCGGCATGCTCTGGCCGGGCATCGTGCAGCGCTTCCAGGTTGCGCCCAACCAGCCCGACAAGGAAGCGGCGTACATCGAGAAGAACATCGAGGCGACGCGGGCCGCGTACAACCTCGACGACGTCGAGGTGAACCGCTACACCAGCGCCCCCGACCTCGGCTCCGCGCTCGCGCAGCTGGAGACCGGCACCTCGTCGGTGCCGCTGGTCGACCCCAAGCTGGTCAGCCCCACCTTCGAGCAGCAGCAGCAGGTCCGTGCGTACTACACGGTCCCCGACGTGCTCGACGTCGACCGCTACACCCTCGACGGCCAGGAGCGCGCCCTCGTGCTCGGCGTGCGTGAGCTCGACCAGAGCGGCCTCGCCGAGTCTGACCGCAACTGGGCGAACCTGCACACCGTCTACACCCACGGTTCCGGCATGATCGCGGCCTACGCCAACCAGCGTCCGGCCGACGACGGCAGCCAGGCCGAGGCGATCCAGTGGGCCGAGGGCCAGGAGGCGGGCCAGAAGGCGCTCAGCGAGCTCTCCGACGAGCCGTTCGAGCAGCGGGTCTACTTCGGTGAGACCAGCCCCAGCTACTCGGTCGTCGGCAAGTCCGGTGAGGACGGCAAGGACGTCGAGCTCGACCTGCCGCGCGGCGAGGAGGGCTCTAGCCCCACCTCGACCTACGACGGTGAGGGCGGCGTGCCGGTGGGCAGCGCCTTCAACCGCCTGCTGTACGCGGTGAAGTACGGCGAGCCGAACTTCCTGCTCTCCGGCCGCATCTACGACGACTCCAAGATCCTGTACGACCGCAACCCGCGGCGGATGGTCGAGAAGGTCGCCCCGTGGCTCACGGTCGACTCCGACCCCTACCCGGTCGTCGTCGACGGTCGCATCCAGTGGGTGCTCGACGGCTACACGGTCACCGACAAGTACCCCTTGTCGCAGAAGGAGTCGTTCGAGGACATGATCGACGACTCGCTCCAGGACGACCTGGGCTTCCAGACGCTGCCGACCGACGAGATCAACTACGTCCGCAACGCGGTCAAGGCCACGGTCGACGCCTACGACGGCACGGTGAAGCTGTACGCCTGGGACGAGGAGGACCCGATCCTCAAGGTCTGGCGCAACGTCTTCCCCGGCACCGTGCTCGACAAGGACGAGATTCCCGAGGCCCTGGTCTCCCACCTGCGCTACCCCGAGGACCTCTTCAAGGCGCAGCGCTACCAGTTCGCCCGCTACCACGTCACCGACCCCAAGGACTGGTACGCCGGCAACAACCGGTGGGAGGTCCCGAACGACCCGAACGTGGAGAACAGCCAGCAGCCGCCCTACCGCCTCTTCGCCAACCCCCAGGGTGACGAGGACCCGAACGCGGAGCAGATCTGGTCGCTCACGTCGGTCTACGTGCCGCGCGACAAGAACAACCTCGCGGCCTTCGTCTCGGTGAACTCCGACGCCACCAGCAGCGACTACGGCAAGATCCAGGTGCTGGAGCTGTCGGACGAGCGGACCAACGGTCCGGTCCAGGTGGCCAACGAGATCGCGTCCGACGAGGACGTGCGTGACGAGCTCTTCTCGTTCGACCAGGGCGGCATCAACCCGCGCTACGGCAACCTGCTGACCCTGCCGGTCGGCGACGGCCTGATGTACGTGCAGCCGCTGTACGCCGCGCGTGACGCGTCGGAGTCGAGCTATCCGATCCTGAGCTTCGTGCTCGTCTCCTACGGCGGCAACGTCGGGATCGCGCCGACGCTGCGTGGGGCGATCGCGGACGTGCTCGGCGTCGACGACTCCGGCCCGACTCCCAGCGGTTCGGGTGACGGTGGCAAGGGCGGCGACAAGGGTGGCGACCAGCCGCCGGCGTCCGGCACGGTCAACCAGCAGATCCGGTCGCTGCTCGCCCAGGCGGAGAAGCAGTTCGCGGCCGCCGACAAGGCCCAGCGCGACGGGGACACCGTGGCGTGGGCCGAGGCGATCGAGAAGGCCAAGGAGCTCGTGAACGAGGCCGTGGAGCTCTCCGAGAAGAAGTGATCCGGTGGGTGTGACCCACCCCGATTAGGAACCGCTCGACCCCGTCCGGTAACGTGTGACTCACCGACGCGGGGTGGAGCAGCTCGGTAGCTCGCTGGGCTCATAACCCAGAGGTCGCAGGTTCAAATCCTGTCCCCGCTACAAAGAACGAAGGATCCGAACCCTCAGGGGTTCGGATCCTTCGCATTTCAGGGTCAGGCCTTCTCGCAGATGTCGCTCTTCCAGGTGCTGACCTCGCCGCCCTTGCTCACGCGGACGGCGTAACGGAAGCGGTGGGTGCCGTTGCGGAACGTGAAGACGGCCCGGCGCACCGTGCCGGCGTACACGGCGTTGCGCACCTCGCCGGTGTAGAGGTCGGTCTCCTTGAGGTCGAAGAAGACGTCGGTGGGTCCGTAGGTCCACCGCACGGTGCAGACGCCGGGCTCGGTGCGGTTCGCGACGACCGAGCCGACCGGCGCGGGAGCTGCGTGGGCTGCCGGCACGGCGAACAGCGAGCCACCTGCGGCCATGAGGGTGACGCCTGCGCCGAGGGCTGCCTTCTTGAGCGAGTTCATGCGTTCTATGCCTTCCGAGATGTCAGCCCGAACGTTCGATCGGGCCGCGCACGACCGTAGGGAGGAGCCGCCCGGCCACTGCCTGACACGCCGACCAAAAAGTGGGGGAACGTCCGTCAGGAGGATCGGATCCCCAGAATGAGGGAAGCCGTCGCCCGCGCCGAGGGGCCGACTCCGGCCAGGGTTGCGGACGCGGGGCCCGTCCAGTCGCCGTACCCGACGAGGTGGAGCCGGGGTTCCTCGAGGGCCTGCGTGCCCGACGGCCCGCCGACCGCGATGCGTCCATGCCTCGTCAACCGCAACGGGCGCAGGTGACTGAGCGCTGGCCGGAACCCCGTGCACCAGATGACGGCGTCGCACTCCCAGCTAGTGCCGTCGGCCCAGGCCACTGCGCCCTCGGTGAGGCGGGCGAACATCGGCAGGGCGTGCAGGACGCCGCGGTCGCGGGCCGCCTTCACGCTCGCGACCATCACGATGTCGCCGAGCCCTGCCACGCCGTCGTGCTCGCGCCCCTGGGCCAAGGCCTCGATCCGGGCCCGGGCGGTGGCGAAGAGGACCCGACCGTCCACGTCGTCCTGCAGGAAGCGTGGTGGTCGGTTGGTGACCCACCGGGTCTCGGCCGCGGTCGACACCTCGGCCAGGATCTGGGCGGCGGAGTTCCCGCCGCCGACCACGACGACGCGCTGACCGGTGAAGTCCTCCGGCGAGTGGTAGTCGGCAGCGTGCAGCTGACGGCCCCGGAAGGTGGCGATCCCCGGGTAGGTGGGCCAGAACGGCCGGTCCCAGGTGCCGGTGGCCGAGACCACCGCTCGGGCCGACCAGGAACACCCCGGAGCCTCCACCAGAAGGCGGCCGATGGGATCCTCGTCGGCCCTGCGGACCGACTCCACCCGGTGTGGCCGCGCCACCTGCAGCTCGAACCGCTCCTCGTACCTGGTCAGGTAGGACACCACGTGGTCCCGCGGCGGGTAGCCCCGGGTCGCGTCGTCCCACGGCGGCATCATCCAGCCGGGCAGCGACGAGAAGCCTGCCGGCGAGAACAGGCGCAACCCGTCCCACGTGCGTGGCCACGCCCCGCCCGGTCGGTCGGCGGCGTCGACGACCACGAAGTCGCGTCCCGGGACGAGGCCGCCGCGCCGCAGGTAGAAGCCGGTGGCCAGGCCGGCCTGTCCGCCGCCGATGACCACCACCTCGATCTCGCGGGCCTGCTCCGGCGCCTTGTCGTCGATCGTGCGCCCCTTCACCTCGAGCGTCGGCGTTCCATGAGGGATCGCCGACGGGTGTCGTCCACGGCAACAGGGTGCCATGGAGAAGTGGCCGCGACCGGGGCACGCTCCACCCTTGACTCATTCCAAGAAAGGGGAGAGGTTGGAGTCATGCCCGAGACCACCAGCACCCCTGACTTCGCGTCGGTGCTGCGCGCTGCCTCACTGCGGGTGACCCGCCCGCGGCAGGCGGTGCTGGCAGCGGTCGCGGCGGAGCCGCACCTCGACACCGACGCCGTCATCCACCGCGTACGCGCGGAGCTCGGCACCGTGTCGCACCAGGCCGTGTACGACGTGCTGCGCGCCCTCACCGAGGCCGGGCTGCTGCGTCGCATCCAGCCGGCCGGCGCCACCGCCCGCTACGAGGCCCGCACCGACGACAACCACCACCACGTCGTCTGCCGCAGCTGCGGCGCGATCGAGGACGTCGACTGCGCCGTCGGCCAGGCGCCGTGCCTCGTCGCCTCCGACGACCACGGCTTCGCCGTGGACGAGGCCGAGGTCGTCTGGTGGGGCACCTGCCCCTCCTGCACGGCCGCCACGGCGTGACCCCCACGTCCTCCCACCGACCCGTCCAGCAACCGAAGAGGAATCCGGAAGGAACCATGAGCGAGAACCGGAACGACACCCCCACCGACCCCCAGGGCACGGAGCGCAAGGCCGAGGCCGGCTGCCCCGTCATGCACGACTCGGCGACCGGGTCCGGGGGCAGCGAGAGCGAGAACCCTGCGATCCCGTCCCCGGAGCCGAAGGTCGCCCGCCCGCGAGGCAACCGTGACTGGTGGCCCAACCAGGTCGACCTGTCGGTGCTGCGCACCAACCAGCCCGCCTCCGCGCCGCTGCGTCCCGAGTTCGACTACGCCGAGGAGTTCGCCAAGCTCGACGTCGAGCAGCTCAAGGCCGACGTCGTCGCGGTGATGCACGACTCGCAGGACTGGTGGCCGGCCGACTTCGGCCACTACGGCGGCCTCTTCGTCCGGATGAGCTGGCACGCTGCCGGCACCTACCGCATCTACGACGGCCGCGGTGGCGGCGGCACCGGCCAGCAGCGCTTCGCCCGCTCAACAGCTGGCCCGACAACGTGAGCCTCGACAAGGCCCGTCGACTGCTCTGGCCGGTCAAGAAGAAGTACGGCCAGAAGATCTCGTGGGCCGACCTGCTGGTCTTCGCCGGCAACGTCGCCATCGAGGACATGGGCCTGGAGACCTTCGGCTTCGGGTTCGGGCGCGAGGACGTCTGGGAGGCCGAGGAGATCTTCTGGGGTCCCGAGGACACCTGGCTCGGCGACGAGCGCTACAGCGGCGAGCGTGACCTGGCCGAGCCCCTCGGCGCCGTCCAGATGGGCCTGATCTACGTCAACCCCGAGGGCCCCAACGGCAACCCCGACCCCCGGGCGTCGGCGCGCGACATCCGCGAGACCTTCCGACGCATGGGCATGAACGACGAGGAGACCGTCGCGCTGATCGCGGGCGGCCACACGTTCGGCAAGACCCACGGCGCCGGGCCGGCCGACCACGTCGGCGACGAGCCCGAGGCCGCCCCGGTCGAGCAGCAGGGCCTGGGGTGGAAGAGCACCTTCGGCACGGGCAAGGGCGACGACACCATCACCTCCGGCCTCGAGGTCACCTGGACCTACCACCCGACCCGGTGGGACAACGAGTTCTTCCACATCCTCTTCAGCTACGAGTGGGAGCTCTTCGAGTCACCGGCCGGCGCGAAGCAGTGGCGTCCGAAGAACGGTGCGGGCTCCGACATGGTGCCGATGGCCCACGACCCCTCCACCCGTCGCGAGCCCCGGATGCTGACCTCCGACCTGGCGCTGCGCTTCGACCCGGAGTACGAGAAGGTCTCGCGCCACTTCTACGAGAACCCCGACGCGTTCGCGGAGGCGTTCTCCAAGGCCTGGTACAAGCTGCTCCACCGCGACATGGGGCCGGCCCAGCGCTACCTCGGCCCGTGGGTGCCCGAGCCGCAGCCGTGGCAGGACCCGGTGCCGGCGGTCGACCACGAGCTCGTCGGCGGCCCGACCTCGACGCCGTCAAGGCTGCCGTGCTGGACTCCGGCCTGGGCGTCCCCGAGCTCGTACGCACGGCGTGGGCCGCTGCGTCGACCTACCGCCGGACCGACTTCCGCGGCGGCGTCAACGGCGCCCGCATCCGGCTGGAGCCGCAGCGCAGCTGGGAGGTCAACGACCCGGCCGAGGTGTCCCGTGTGATCGGGGCGCTGGAGGGCATCCGCGACGACTTCGCCGGGCGGGGGACAACCATCTCGATCGCCGACCTGCTCGTGCTGGCGGGCAACGCCGCCATCGAGAAGGCAGCGCGTGACGCTGGGTCGAGGTGACCGTGCCCTTCCACCCGGGCCGCACCGACGCCACCCAGGAGCAGACCGACGTCGAGTCGTTCACCGTGATGGAGCCGCGCGCCGACGCGTTCCGCAACTACGCCCGCGCCGACGACCGGGTCCCGGCCGACGTGCTGATGGTGGAGAAGGCCTACATGCTGGGCCTCACCCCGCCGGAGATGACCGTCCTGCTGGGCGGCATGCGGGCGCTGGGCGCCAACCACGGCGGCAGCCAGCACGGCGTCCTCACCAACCGCGTCGGGGTGCTGAGCAACGACTTCTTCGCGAACCTGCTCGACATGGCGACGGAGTGGAAGGCCGTCGGCGACGGGACGTACGAGGGCCGCGACCGCGAGAGCGGCGAGGTCGTCGGCACGGCCACGCTCGTCGACCTGGTCTTCGGCCACCACTCCGAGCTGCGCGCGCTGGCCGAGGCGTACGCCAGCGACGACGCCCAGCAGCGGTTCGTCGAGGACTTCGTCGCCGCCTGGACCAAGGTGATGGAGCTCGACCGCTTCGACCTGCACCGCTGATCCGTCGTGCGGACGGCCTCCTCCACGCGGCGCTCAGCGGCGCGCTGCGCACGGCGTACGACGTTCTCCGCGCGCCGCCGCTCGGCCGCCAGCACCTTCTCGGAGCGCACGGGCCACACGTACGGCAGGTCGTCGGGGACGTCGGTGAAGAGGCGCCGTAGTGCTCGGGGTCCTTGCGCAGCAGCGAGGAACGGTGGCTGCGGTGGAGCTCCTCGTCGCCCAGCCACGGTGGGAGGGCGCCGGCCTCCGCCAGCTCGGCCTCGGTCCGGATGCCGGTGACGCCGGCGGTGGCGAGGTCCTCGGCGATGGTGGCGGCGCAGGTGTCGTCGAAGCCGCGCTCGGTCCAGACGTCGCAGCAGACGAAGCCGTAGCGCCCCAGCGCCTCCTCGAACCCCTTCCACATCAGCACGGCGGGGTGGTGCGCCCATCCGTAGCCGGGGCGGGTGAGGGCACGCACGATCTGGATCGTCTCGACCCGTTGCTTGCCCAGGCGCTTGGCGTCGAGGGCGCGCGCAGACGCCTCGAAGTCGGCGTACGGAAGGAACGTCTGCATCTCTCCGAGCGTAGTCACCGCACGAAATCCCACGGCCGGGTCGCCGGAGCCGCGGCGGGGTGCGTAGCTCGCGTTGGGTAACTGCTGGTCCAGACCAATCCGGCTGGGCGCCCGCGGCGAACCATCCGCGAGGGACGCACCGAGTGTCCCCGTCCTTCTGGGAGGAACGATGAAGGTCCGCACCATCGCAGCCACCCTGGCCAGCACCGCCGTGCTCAGCGCCGGCCTGCTCGCGCCGAGCACCGCGACGGCCGCCGAGCCCACCGGGACCAGGAGCCTCGCCGCCGTGCTGACCGCCGACGGCAACCAGTTCGACCGCAACTCCGCCGACTACGACATCCTCACCGAGGCCGTGCTGGCCGTCCTCGAGGCCAAGCCCGACAGCGCGGTCTCCGTGCTCGCCGACGGCAACGTCGCACTGACGGCCTTCCTGCCCAACGACTTCTCGTTCAAGCTGCTCGCCAAGGACCTCACCGGGAAGTACCGCTGGTCGGAGAAGGCGACCTTCCAGACCCTCGTCGACGCGGTCGGCGTCGACACCATCGAGCAGGTCCTGCTCTACCACGTGGTGCCCGGGGCGACGATCGACTCCGCCACCGCGCTGAAGTCCGACAACGCCTCGCTGACCACGGCGCAGGGTGGCGCGGTCACGGTCGACGTCCTCTCCAAGCGGTTCGGGATCGTGCAGCTGCGCGACCTCGACCGCAACGACTTCGACCCGCTGCTGGTGCCGGGCAAGTTCGACATCAACAAGGGCAACAAGCAGATCGCGCACGGCATCTTCCTGGTGCTGCGCCCGATCGACGTGTGACCCGCACCTGACCCCTGACCCCACCGACGCGGTCGCCAGCCCTGCTGGCGACCGCGTCGTGCGTGGGGGGCACGGGGGAGCGGGTCAGGCCAGCGAGAGGAAGAGCTTCTCCATCTTCTTGGCGTCGACGCCGTCGAGCCCGTCCTCGCTGGCGGCCAGGCACTGCTGCAGCCCGGTCGCCACGAGGGCGTAGCCGGCGCGCGAGAGCGCCTTGTTGACCGCCGCGAGCTGGGTCAGGGCCGACTCGCAGTCGGAGCCCTCCTCCAGCATGCGGATCACGCTGGCGAGGTGGCCGTTGGCCCGCTTCATGCGGGTGATGATCGCCTTGATGTCGGTGGGGTCCAGGTCCATCAGTCATGTCCTTCGTTCGTCAGCGCCGGCGTGGCGCCCGGTCGGTCGCGCTCGTCCGCGAGGACCTACGCCAACTGTACATCCCCCTAGGGGGTTCTGCTACGGTAGTGACATCCCCCCAGGGGGATCAATCACGGGATGGCGAGGAGACCAGATGAAGAGCGAGATCGACATCGCCCGAGCGGCGCAGGTGCACGCCGAGGGCGCGTTGTTCGTGGACGTCCGGGAGGTGCAGGAGTACCGCGAGGGGCACGTGCCCGGCGCGACGAACCTCCCCATGAGCCGCCTGATGACCCGTCTCGACGAGCTCGACCGCACCCGCCCCGTGCACGTGATCTGCGCGTCGGGCGGGCGCAGCTCGGCGATGGCCGACGTGATGCGCGCCGCCGGCATCGACGCCGTCGACGTCCTGGGCGGGACCATCGCCTGGGCCCGTGCCGGCCACCCGCTCGAGACCGGCCAGGGCTGACGCCCTCCGACCCCTGACCACACCCACCCCCACCCAGCTCGACCGAACGAGGAGAAACCCCATGTGCCGACCCGTCACCTGCAAGACCTGCAAGAAGACCACCTGGTCCGGTTGCGGCCAGCACGTCGCCCAGGTCAAGGCGTCCGTGCCTGCCAACCAGTGGTGCACCGGCCACGCCGCCGAGGAGAAGGCGAGCAGCGGCAGCTGGTTCAGCCGCATGATGGGTCGCTGACGACCCCGCCCCACGCAACGACGCCGCGGCCGCCCGGAGAGATCCGAGCGGCCGCGGCGTCGTTCGTACGACGTGCCTCAGGCCTGGCGCGCGCCGAGCATGTCCGCGCGGGTGGGCAGCTTGACGCGCTGACGCTCCTGCGCCTCGCCGAGGGCGATCTCGGCGGCGTCGATCTGCTCCCTGCTCGACGGTCACGAAGTCGATGCCGCGCTCGCGCAGGAAGGCGTCGACGTCGGCGGGCTCGCGGGACGGGGCGGTCTCCGACGTGGTCTCGAGCACGTGGCCGACGGTCTCGGCGGCGTCGGACTTGGTGTGGCCGATCAGGCCGACCGGTCCGCGCTTGACCCAGCCGGTGACGAACGTGTTGGGCACGTGGTCGCCGTCGAGGCCCAGCACGCGGCCACCCTCGTTGGGGATGACCAGCTCGCGCTCGTCGAAGGGCAGGCCCAGCAGCGGCGACGAGGCGTAGCCCACCGCGCGGTAGACCGACTGGACGGGCCAGTCGGTGAACTCGCCGGTGCCACGCACGGATCCGTCGCCGACCAGCTCGGTGCGCTCGGTGCGCAGGCCGACGACCTCGCCGTCCTCGCCGAGGACCTCCGTGGGCGCCTCCATGAAGTGGAGGTGGATGCGGTGCGGCTTGCCCTCGATGTCGCGGCCCACCCAGTTGGCCAGGATGTCGAGCACCAGCTTGTGGGTCTTGTGCTTGGAGATGTGCTCCATCGAGTGGTCGTCGACCTCGAAGCCCTCGGGGTGGACGATGACCTCGACGTTGGGGGAGTGGTTGAGCTCGCGCAGCTCCATCGGCGAGAACTTCGCGTACGCCGGGCCGCGGCGCGCGAAGACGTGGACGTCGGTGATCTTCTTCGAGGCGAGGCCCGCGTGGACCTGCTCGGGATGTCGGTCACCAGCATCTCGTCGGCGGTCTTGGCCAGCACCCGGGCCACGTCGAGCGCGACGTTGCCGACGCCGATCACGGCGGCGTGGGTGCCGTTGCCGAAGTCCCACGTCTGCGGCACGTCGGGGTGCGAGTCGTACCAGGAGACGAAGTCGGCCGCGCCGTAGGAGCGCTTGAGGTCCTCGCCGGGGATGCGGAGGTCGCGGTCGGCCATGGCGCCGGTCGAGAAGATCACGGCGTCGTAGAACTCGCGGAGCTCCTCGAGCTTGACGTCGGTGCCGTAGTCGACGTTGCCGATGAAGCGGACCTCGGGCTTGGCGAGGACGCGCTGGAGAGCCTTGATGATCTCCTTGATGCGCGGGTGGTCGGGGGCGACGCCGTAGCGCACCAGGCCGAACGGCGCCGGCAGACGCTCGAAGAGGTCGACGGAGACGTCGACCTCGGACTTGGTGAGGATGTCGGCGGCATAGATCCCGGCGGGCCCAGCGCCCACGACGGCAACACGAAGAGTCATGGGACAAGCCTGCGTGATCGGTCCAACCTGTCACAACGAGGGTTCGCCTGTGTCGTCACAAGATACTGTTGTGAGAGTGCTGTCACCCCACGTCCCCGACCTGCGCGCGTTGGAGCTGCTGCTGGTCGTCGGGCGTACGAGGAGCATGGGCGCCGCGGCCATCCAGCTCGGCATCACGCAGCAGGCAGCGAGCTCCCGGATCCAGACGATGGAGAGCCTCGTCGGCGAGCCCCTGCTGGTGCGCAGCAAGCGCGGCTCGGAGCTGACGCCGATCGGTGAGCTGGTCTCGCAGTGGGCCGCGCGCGTCGTCGAGGCGGCGGAGGAGCTGGACACCGGCATCGCCGCCCTCAAGATCGACCGCCGCGGCCACCTCAACGTGGCCGCCAGCCTCACCATCGCCGAGCACCTGCTGCCCGGCTGGATGGTGGCCCTGCGCACCGAGCAGTCCCGCGGGGGCCGTTCCCCCTCGGAGCTGACCATGACGGCGACCAACTCCGCCAACGTGGTGAAGCTCGTGCAGGACGGCGCGGTCGACCTCGGCTTCGTCGAAGGGCCGGAGGCTCCGCGCGGCCTGCGCCGGCGCAAGGTGGGGGTCGACGAGCTGGTCGTGGTCGTCGGCCCCGGTCACCCGTGGGCCCGCCGGGGCCGTCGTCCCGTCACCGCCGAGCAGCTCGCCGCCACCCCGCTGGTGGTGCGCGAGCAGGGGTCGGGCACCCGGACCGTCCTGGAGCGGGCGCTCGCCCGTCACCGGATGGTGCCGCCGGCCCTCGAGCTCTCCAGCACCACCGCCGTACGCTCCGCGGTCGCCGCCGGCGCCGGACCTGCCGCCCTGGGCCGTCACGCGGTCCGCGACGACCTGGCCACCCGACGCCTGGTGGCGGTCCAGGTCACCGGCCTCGACCTGACCCGCGTCCTGCACGCCGTGTGGCTGGGTGGCCCGCAGCCGCCCGAGGGCCCGGCCCGTGACCTGGTGGCGCTGGCCGCCCGCAGCGCACGGTGACCGAGGTGTCCTCCCCGCACGACCCCCGCAGCCTGGTCGGCCGGTGGGCCTTCGAGCGCGTCGTCACCGACCGCCTCGCCGACGAGGTGATCGACGTCGACGGGACGGTCGAGCTCTCCGTCGAGGACGACGGACGGGTCCGGTGGGCCGAGCAGGGCACGATGCACCGCCGTGGCGCCGACATCGAGGTGAGCCGGGTGCTGTACGTCGTCGAGCGCGAGGGCGGCTGGATGGTCATCTTCGACGACGGCCGCGACTTCCACCCCTGGTCGCCCGGGGCGCAGGTGGTGCACCTGTGCGGGGCGGACACGTATGCCGGCTGGTCGAGCTCGGGCCGACGACGTGGCGGGTGACCTGGCAGGTGGGTGGCCCGCACAAGGACTACGTCATGGTCACCCGGCTGACCAGCGCCTGAGCGCTCTGGGTCGCTCGTTGCCCCGCGAACTGTGGAGATGATGCCGCGAAACGCCGTCCCGCCTTCATCTTCTCCGCAGTTCCGGCGGGCCGGGCGGGGTCAGACCTTCTTCACCACGCTGGACTTGAGCTGGAGCGGGCCGAACCCGTCGACCTTGCCCTCGATGTCGTGGTCGCCGACGCCCTGGACGAGCCGGATGCCCTTGACCCGTGTGCCGACCTTGATGGTGCCGGAGGCGCCCTTGATCTTGAGGTCCTTGGCGATCGTGACGGTGTCGCCGTCGTGGAGCTCGTTGCCCACGGCGTCGCGGATCACCGCGGCCGCCTCGGCCGCCTCGGCCTCGGCCTGCTCGCTCGGCGACCACTCGTGCGCGCACTCGGGGCAGACGAGCAGCTCGCCCATCTCGTACGTGTACTCGCTGGAGCACTGCGGGCAGGGCGGGAGCGTGTCGGCCATGAGCTGATCCTAGGGCGGTGCGGCGGCGCGGCTGCGGCCGGTTGCCGACCCACCGATGTGACTCCCTTGAACGGGTCAGGTACGGTTCATCTCACCGACGCGGGGTGGAGCAGCTCGGTAGCTCGCTGGGCTCATAACCCAGAGGTCGCAGGTTCAAATCCTGTCCCCGCTACTCATGACGAAGGCCTAGATCCTCACGGATCCGGGCCTTCGTGCTTTCCCGCCCCGGTAGCGTCGCGGCCATGACCCGTCTCCGCTTCGAGGGCCACATCGCCGGGGTCGGCACGACGAGCGGCCTACGTGCCGTCGTCGGACGCTGGGGCTCCTCGCCCTTCGGGAATTTCGCCGACGTGATGGTCGAGACTGCTGACGGGCACCGGGTGCTGCTCGCCCCGACGCAGCAGGTGGCCGAGTTCGTCGCCACGACCTACCGCTTCGACGAGGTCCGGGTCGAGCCCGTCGACGTCGTCGAACGAGCGGGCGAACCGGGGTGGAGCGTGGAGACGCCGTCGTTGCGGCTGCAGCTCGCCGTCGGCGGCCGTACGCCGCTGGGTGCGCTGCTGCGCCTCGTGCCGCCGCGGTTGGCCACCGCGCCGGCCTGGTCTCGGGTCACCGACCCGGTCGCCCGCGTCGTGATGCGCGGCGTCCGGACCCGCGGGAGCGCCGGGGGCGGGCGTACGGAGGTCTACGGCGCGACGGACGTCCGCCGCATCACCTCGGCGCAGGGATCCTTCGACGGCGTCGACCTGGGCTCGCTGGCGCCGGTCGACCCGCCGTGCCGGTTCGGCTTCAGCTCCTCGCCACGTACGCCGGCCCTCACCGCGGTCGTCACCACGATCCTCACGGACGAGGAGCAGGCCCTGCCTGGCCGAGCACCTGACTCAGTACCCGGGTGATCCAGTCGCCGAGCTGCTCGACGGTCGAGGTGGTCAGCTGGTGGCCGCCCGGGTGGCGCTGCGAGGTGACCGTCGCACCCGAGGTGGTGTGCAGGTAGTCCCACGTGCGGCCCAGCAGCTCGCGAGGGATCACGTGGTCGGCGTCGCCCTGGGCGACGAAGACCGGGAGACCGTTGAGCTGACCGGGGTCGGTGCTGAGCCCGGCGTCGAAGGGCAGGGTGCCGTGCAGGACCGCGACCCCGGCGTGGCGCGACGGGTCGTCGAGGGCCAGGCCGCCGGCGAAGGCCGCGCCACCGCTGAAGCCGACCAGCACCACCGGGCGCCCGGCGGGAGCGACCTCGTCGAGCCAGGTGCCGAACCAGTCCATGGTGCTGCGCAGGGACTCGGCGACCGGCCGTCCGATGCCACGGTTGGCGAACCAGGCGTAGCCGCCGCCCTCCGCGATCGGCGCGCGTACGGCGGCGTACTCCGGGCCGGCGGGGAGGTGGGGCGCCAGGCCGAGGATCTCTTGCTCGTGCGAGCCGCGACCGTGCAGCAGGACGACGAGCGGTGCGGCCGGGTCAGGGTGGGTGGTCGCGACGACCGGGGGAGTGAAGGGGCTGCCGGTCGAGAGGGGTGTCATGGCTGCTTCCGGTGTGGGGAGGGACGTGTGGACGCTCGCCACGCTAGCGCAGTTGATGCAGAATTCAACTACTCGCCCGTTCCGTGGATGGGCGTTTGGGGACGGAGACGGGGTAAGGTTAGCCTTAGTTAGGGCAACCTAATCGACAGGAGCGACGCGTGATCGTGTGCCACTGCCGCGTCGTGAGCGACCGGGACATCGATGCCGCACTGAGCGACGGTGCGCGCACGGTGGCTGCGGTGTGCCGGTCGACCGGAGCCGCCCAGGACTGCGGCTCGTGCATCTTCTCCGTCAAGAACGTGGTCTCCCGTCACCACGCCCGCGAGTGCGAGCTGCTGGTCGCCGACGGCGCGGCGAGCTGACCGACTTTCGGCGAAGTAAGGCTGGCCTCACCGCCACCGGGATGTGCCAGAGTCGAGACCTGGGTCAGTCCCGATCTCGGAGGTAGTCCATGCAGCCCCTCAGTCCACGAGTGGTCGAGCTCCTCAACGACGCATTGACGTTCGAGCTGACCGTCACCAACACGTACTTCCTGCACGCCCGGATGCTCGACAACTGGGGCCTGGGCAAGCTCGGCAAGGTCTTCTACGACCTCTCCATCGACGAGATGCGCGACGCCGACGACCTGATCAACCGGATCCTCCTCTTCGACGGGCACCCCAACCTGCAGCGTCTCGGTGCCATCCACGTGGGGGAGACCGCCGAGGAGATGCTGCGGCTCGCCCTCGACAGCGAGCGGGCCGCGGTCGCGCAGTTCAACGCCGCCGCGCAGGAGTGCCACGGGTTCGGCGACCACGGCACGGCCTCGGTCTTCGAGGAGATGGTGCGCGACGAGGAGAAGCACGCCGACTGGTTCGAGAGCCAGCTCGACGCGATCGAGCGGATCGGCGCCCAGCAGTACCTCGCCCAGCAGGTCGTCGCCGGCGAGGGGCCGTGACGGCCCCCGCTACGCCCGCGAGCGCGCGAGCAGGTAGACGAAGTACGGCGCCCCGATCAGCGCCACGACCAGTCCGGCAGGCACCTGGGCCGGGCTGATCGCCATGCGGCCGATGGTGTCGGCGAGCACCAGCAGCAGCGCGCCCACGAGCACCGCGACGGGGACCACGCGTACGCTGCGCCCGCCCACCAGGGCCCGCGCGACGTGCGGCGCCACCAGGCCGACGAAGCCGACCACGCCGACGGCCGAGACCGCCATCGCCGTGAGCACGGCGGCGGTCACCAGGACGAGCAGCCGCACCTTCTCCAACGGGATGCCGACCAGGCGCGGGGTGTCCTCGTCGAGGGCGAGGAGATCGAGCTCACGGCGGACGACCAGGGCCAGCGGCAGCGCCACCGCCAGGGCGATCGCCACCGGGACCACCTGCTCCCAGCTGCGCCCGTACGTCGAGCCCGAGAGCCAGGTGTAGATGCGCGGGGTGTCCCACGGGTTCGAGCGCACCAGCAGGAAGGTGCTCAACGAGATCGTGCCGTACCAGACCCCGATGCCGATCAGGACGAGGCGGTCGGCGTCCAGGCCGCCGCGCCAGGCCAGGCCGTAGACGACCGAGAAGGCGACCAGCGCCCCGAAGGTGGCCGCCGCCAACATGGTCGTGGTGGAGGCGGCTGCGCTGGTGCCGCTGCTGAAGCCGCTGCCCAGCCCGGTCACCACGACGACGGCGCCCAGGCCGGCGCCTCCTGTGATGCCGAGGATGCCCGGCTCGGCGAGCGGGTTGCGACAGGTCGCCTGCACGATCGCCCCAGACAGCGCCAGTGCCCCACCGGCCAGCAGGGCGGCCGCGACCCGCGGCGCCCGCTCGTCGAGGGCGAACTGGACCAGCGGCAGCCCCTCGCCGCGCAACCACGCAGCCACGTCCCCCAGGAGGAGCCACTGGTGACCGGCCAGCAGCCCGACGACCGCCGTGCCCGCGGTCAGCAGGATCGAGACGACCAGGACGACGACGAACCGCGTACGTCCGCGAGCGGCGACCTTGGCGCCGGGAGGTTGTCGGCTCGGGCCTGCGTCGCGGCTGCTGCGGGCGAGCAGCACCATGACGACGGCGCCGAAGATCGTGGTGGTGACGCCGGTCGGCACCGACATCGCGTCGTCCGCGCCGAGGGCGGCCCGGACCCCGACGTCGGCCAGCACGACGACCAGCGCGCCGAGGACGCCCGCGGTGGGCAGCAGGACGGCGTGGCGCAGCAGCGCCGGGGCGACCTTGCCCAGCAGGCGGGCGATGACCGGCGCGCAGAGGCCGACGAAGCCGATCGGTCCGGCCAGCGTCACTGCGGAGGCGACCAGCAGGACCGCGAGCATCGTCCCGGTCGCCCGGGTGGCACGCACCGGGACGCCGAGCACCGAGGCGGAGTCGTCGCCCATCGCGAGCAGGTCGAGGCGTCGGGCGAGCAGCAGGGCGGCCAGGGTCGCCACCACCACGACGGGCGCCGCCTGGCTGAAGGCATCGAGACTGAGCTGGCTGAGTGACCCGCTGCCCCAGGCGAAGAGGCTGGTGGTCTCCTCGCGGAAGAGGATGAGCAGGGTGGAGGTGGCGGCCTGCAGGGCCAGTGCGACCGCCGATCCGGCGAGGATCAGCCGGGTGTCGACGTACCGGCCCCGCCGGCGAGTGCGAGGACGACCGCGGCGGCGCCACGCCGCCGACGAAGGCCGTCAGCCCCGAGCCCACAACGGCACCGAGAGGCCGAGGGCGGCGCACCAGGGTGACGAAGTGGGCCCCGCCGGTCACGGCCAGGGTGTCGGGGGAGGCCATGGCGTTGCGGGCCAACGACTGCAGCAGCGCACCCCCCACGCCGAGGGCGAAGCCGACCGCGATGCCGCAGCAGCCGCGGGATGCGGGAGCCGGTGAGGATCTCCCGGGTTGGTGGCGGTGGAGTCGTGGGAGGGAGTGCGACCGAGGACGAGGTCGACGAGGTCGCGTACGCCGACGGCGGAGGTGCCCTGGGTCAGTGCCAGGCTCCGGCCAGGACGAGTGCGACGAGCAACCGACGAGGACGAGCGCGGCACCCCCGGCCCGGGGGCGCGGTGGTCCACTGGGCGCCTCCGCCGGGGCGGAGGGCGTCAGCTGGGCCGGGGTGCCGCGATCATCGATCGTTCACTTCGTCAGCAGCGTCACGTACGCGTCGACCACCTGCGAGGCCGAGCTCGGACCGCCGAAGGTCCGATGCCGCTGGGTAAGGCGTGGGTCCGGTCCTCGCGACGGCCGGATGGAGGTCCGACCTTGCTCCTGGAGAGCTCGGCGTCGGCGTCCGCGTCAGGTTGGCCGGTCGCTGGTGCCGGTGTAGAAGAACGTGGCGTCGCCGACCTTGGTCATAGCCCTCGATGTCGGTCTGGCCCAGCCCGTAGGCCGGGTCGACCTTGCCGGTCCAGGCGTTCTCGAGCCCGAGCTCCTCGCCGATCTCGGCCACGAGGGCGCCCTGGCCGAAGGGTCGGATCGAGACGTTGGCGCCGTCGACGTAGGCGTCGAAGTAGACGAACTCGGTGCCGGCGGCGTCGCTCTCGGCGATCGCCTCCTGCCCTCCTCGAGCTTCTCGTCGAACTCCTCCATGAGCTCCTCGGCGCGCTCCTCGCGCCCGGTGGCCTCGGCGATCAGCTCGAAGGTCGACTTCATGTTGGCGATGGGGTCCTTGGCGTCGGCCCCCTTGGTGGCGAGCACCGGCACGTCGTACTTGGCCAGCTGTGCTTCAGGATCTCGTCCTCGGCGGTGTAGGCCTCGACGACGACCAGGTCGGGTTGGTCGCGAAGAGCGCCTCCAGGTTGGGCTCCTGACGGTGCCGACGTCCTCGTGCCCGAGGGCAGCTCCTCGGAGGTGACCCAGGTGTGCTGTAGCCCTTGGCGTCGGCGACCGACGACGGGGTCGACGCAGAGGCGAGCAGGCCCTCGTCTGCTGCCACTCCAGGACGGCGACACGCTCGGCGGGCTTGTCGAGCTCCACCGTGCGGCCGTAGGAGTCGGTGAGGCTCACCGGGTCGGTCGAGGTCTTCACGTCCTGGCACTCCGCAGAGGCCTTCGGCGCGGCGTCCTTGGTGCCCTCGGAGTCGGTGGTCTGTCCGCAGGCGGACAGGGTCAGCGCCGTGACCGTCGTCAGGGCGGCAGCAATGGTGTGCTTGAGCATCTCTTCCCTCTTGGTGTGTGCCGGCGTCAGCGCGGAGGTGCCTGCTGCGGGATCGATCCGCAGGCGACCCGTCTCGGGGTCGCAGGTGGTCTCTATCGGGATCTCGTACACCTCGGTGAGGTGCTCGGCCGTGAGCACATCGGCCGGTCGCCGGCGGCTGTGCACGCGCCCGTGGTGCAGCAGGACGACCCGGTCCGCCACGGCGGCGGTCTGGTTCAGGTCGTGGAGGACGACGCCGACGGCCGTCCCGTGCTGGTCCGCGAGGTCGCGGACCAGGTCCAAGGTCTCCACCTGGTAGCGCAGGTCGAGATGGTTCGTGGGCTCGTCCAGCAGGACCACGCCGGTGTCCTGGGCCAGGCAGCTGGCCAGCCACACACGCTGGAGCTCACCGCCCGAGAGCTGGTCGACCGGGCGGTCGGCCATCCGCGTGGTGCCGGTCAGCTCCATGGCGCGCGCGATGCTGCGCCGGTCGTCCTCGCCCAGCGCGGCGAAGCGACGGCGGTGCGGGTGGCGACCAGGTGACGACGTCGTGCACGGTGACCCCCGAGGGATGCGGCCGTGACTGGGAGAGCAGGGTGACCCGGCGGGCGAAGGCGCGTGCGCTCAGCGGAGCGCTGTCGCTGCCGTCCAGCTCGACCGAGCCGGAGGAGACCGGGTGCAGCCGTGCCAGCGAGCGGAGCACGGTCGACTTGCCTGAGCCGTTGGGGCCGACGAGCGCGGTGACCACGCCGGGCCGGATGTCGACCGAGACGCCGTGCACGACCGTCGTACGCGGGTAGCCGAGGACGAGGTCGTGTCCGGCGAGGGCGGTGGTCATGAAGGTAAGGCTAACCTTAGTTACTGCCGACGCCAACAGTGGCCTGCGTCACTCTGCTGCCGCCCCTTGCCACGCGCGATGCCTCGTGATGCCCTGTCGCATGGACACCACGACATCGCGCCTCGCGCACAACTACCACCCCCTGCCGGTGGTGATCGACTCCGCCGCCGGTGCCTGGGTCACCGACGTCGACGGTCGCCGCCTGCTCGACATGCTGAGTGCCTACTCGGCGATGAACTTCGGCCACGGCCATCCCGCCCTCGTCGCTGCCGCGCAGGCCCAGCTCGCGCGGATGACGCTGGTCAGCCGGGCCTTCGAGCACTCCCTGCTGGAGCGCTTCGCCGCCGCGCTGGGTGACCTGGTCGGCAAGGAGATGGTGATCCCGATGAACACCGGCGCCGAGGCCGTCGAGACGGCGATCAAGGTGGCACGGAAGTGGGCGTACGAGGTCAAGGGCGTCGAGCAGGACGCCGCCGAGATCATCGTCATGTCGGGCAACTTCCACGGCCGCACCACCACGATCGTCGGCTTCTCCGACGACCCGGAGACGCGTCGCGACTTCGGGCCCTTCACCCCCGGCTTCGTGCTCGTCCCCTACGGCGACGCCGCGGCGCTGGAGGCCGCGATCACGCCGCGTACGGCAGCGGTGCTCCTCGAGCCCGTCCAGGGCGAGGCCGGGGTGGTCCTCACGCCGGAGGGCTACCTGCGCCGGGTGCGCGAGCTCTGCACGGTCCACGACGTGCTGATGGTGGCCGACGAGGTGCAGTCGGGGCTCGGGCGCACCGGCACGACCGTGGCCTGCGAGGCGTACGACGTCGTCCCCGACCTGTACGTCCTGGGCAAGGCCCTGGGCGGCGGCATCGTCCCGGTCTCCGCGGTGGTGGGGGACCGCCGTGTGCTGGAGGTGCTGCGTCCGGGCCAGCACGGCTCGACCTTCGGTGGCAACCCGCTGGCCTGCGCGGTCGGCCTGGCGGTCGTCGACCTGCTCCGGAGCGGCGAGGTGCAGGCCCGGGCGGCCCGGCTGGGGGAGCGCCTGCGCGCCGCGCTCACCCCTCTGGTGGGCAACGGCCTGGTGGAGCTGCGCGCCCTGGGGCTGTGGGCAGGGCTCGACGTCGACCCGGCCCGCGGCACGGGGCGTGAGGTCTGCGAGCAGCTGCTGCGCCGGGGCGTGCTGGCCAAGGACACCCACGGCTCGACGATCAGGCTCTCGCCGCCGTTGACGATCTCGGAGGACGACCTCGAGTGGGGGCTGGCCCGGGTCGCGGCGGTCGTCGCCGGCTGAGGGCAGCTGCGCGGGCAGCCGGGCGCGAGAGTGCGGAAATTGAATGACCCCGCCAGAGTCTCGGGTCTCCAGCGGGGTCGAGGACAATCGTGCGCCACCGCGAGGTGGCCCCGGGGTGGAATCGCAGAAACTGGTCGAAAAAGCCACGCACTGGTCTGGTCCAGTCGCCGGGCCCGGAGGGCCGCGGGACTCGCGCCACCTGAGTGCGCCCGGGCTGGGATGCAGCCGGGTGGGGTATCAATGGGAGGTGAGTTCGTTCGACGCGCAGCCCGAGAAGACCGCACCGGCGGACCCCACGGAGGTGGACCCGGCGGCGGTGGTGAGGGCCGAGGCGGCCGTGCGGGCGGATGCCTTCGGGCCGTTGCGCTCGCTCGCCGACATCACCCCCGGCGAGGACCCCAGCGACGTGCTGCGCCACGTACGGTCCCGGCTGGCGACCTTCATGATGGAGTACAAGTTCGCCCTGGACGAGGTCGAGACGAAGACGAACATCCTGCGCGAGGAGTTCGAGCTCATCCACGACTACAGCCCCATCGAGCACGTGAAGTCGCGGCTCAAGTCGTTGGAGAGCCTGGCCGAGAAGGTGACCCGGATGGGCGTGCCGAGCGACCTCGGCGCGATCCGCGAGGAGATCCGCGACATCGCCGGCATCCGCGTGACCACCGCGTTCGTCGAGGACACCTACCAGATCGCCGAGATGCTCACCCGGCAGGGAGACCTCACCCTGCTGGCGCGCAAGGACTACATCGCCGAGCCCAAGGAGAACGGCTACCAGAGCCTCCACCTGGTGGTCTCGGTGCCGGTCTTCCTCTCCGACCGCACCGTCGAGGTGCCGGTCGAGGTGCAGATCCGCACCATCGCCATGGACTTCTGGGCCAGCGTCGAGCACCAGATCTACTACAAGTACGCCGGCCAGGTGCCGGAGCACCTGACCCGGACGCTGACCGAGGTGGCCCGGATCGCGGCGGCGCTCGACGTCGAGATGGGGGCACTGCGCTCCGAGGTGCAGTCGCTCGCCGAGCAGGGGCCGCACCCGCCCGACGGGGTCTGACTGGCAGGATGCCCGGACGGCTCACCCCCGGAGCCGGCGAAGGAGCGCACCCCATGACCCACCCCGCTGGCGGCGGCGACGGACTGTACGTCCTGCTGAAGACCGAGGACGGGCCGGACGGCACGACGTACGAGACGTTCTCCTCCAGCCACGGCGTCGCGAGCGCGTGGGGGCCGATCCAGCACGGTGGCCCCCTCTCCGGCCTGCTGACCCGCGCCATGGAGCAGTGCGCGCCCCGCGAGGGGACCCGGTTGAGCCGGGTCACCGTCGAGATCCTGGGGCCGGTGCCGATCGACGAGGTGCGGGTGAGTGCCCGCGTCGTACGCCCGGGGCGGCGCGTCGAGCTCGTCAACGCCGTGCTCGAGGCGCGCGACCCCGCCGGCGCGTGGCGACCTGCGGCGACCGCCGCTGCCTGGCGCCTGGCCAACCAGCCCACCCACGACGTGTCGCGCCACGCCGACCCCGTTGTCGCGCTGCCCGACGACGTCGGCGTCGTCGACACCGGACTCCACCTGCCGGACGTGTGGCCGCGGGCCGGCTTCATCTCGTCGGTGCACTGGCACATCACCGACCACGGCACCGACCCCGGCACTCCGACGACGGCGTGGCTGAAGCTGCTCCGCCCGCTGGTGGAGGGCGAGGAGCCCACGCCGACCGTGCGGCTGATGACGGTGGTCGACGTGGCCAACGGCGTCGGCGCCCGGCTCGACCCGATGACGCACACCTTCCTCAACACCGACGTGAGCGTGCACCTGCACGCTCCGCCGTCGGGGGAGTGGACCGGCATCCGCGCCGAGACCTCCGTGGGACCCGACGGCATCGGGTTGAGCGCCGGCTCGCTGCACGGCGCTGACGGCCCCGTCGGGCGGATCGCGCAGACGCTCCTCGTCGAGCGGCACGGATGAGCCACGTGGCACGGGTGGTGGTCGTCGGCGACGGTCCCTGGGCCGCGGCCACCGTCGAGGAGCTCGCCGGGCTGGCCGACGCCGTGCCGGTGACGTCGGGGGAGGTCGAGCCCGCGCTCGACCGGGGCGCCGACGTCGTCGTCCTCACCGGCCCCGACCCGGGCGACCGCACCCTGCTGGCCTGTGCCGAGCGGGGCCTGCCGGTCGTCGACGTGCACCGCTCGATCGCCTCGCTCGACCGGGCCGGGGAGCTGCTCGCCGACCACGCCGGCGCGCGCCTGGTGGCGGCCGACGGCTGGGCCGGCGGCGTCGCCGCCCTGGTGGCCGTCGGGCTGGCCCGACCGGAGGAGTCGGTCGACCTGGGCTCCGACCACGTCGAGGTCGACGTCCTCCTCGACGCCGGCGACGAGGCCTCCGACGCCTGGTGGGAGCGGTTCGCCGGCCTGCACCGCACCTTCGCCGTCTACGACCGTGGGGAGCGACGCCTGGTGCGGGGGTTGGATGAGGCCAAGCTGGTGCGCTTCGCCGCCGGCACACGTCGCGCCCGCCGGGTCGCCAGCCCCGAGCAGGAGACGCTGGTCGAGAACGGCCACGCCGGCTCGGTCGCCGTGCGCGTCGCCTTCGCCCGCCGTGCCACCGACCTCTGGCTGGCGCTCGGGGTCGGATCGGGAGCCTGGCGCTTCCTGCCCAGGCGGTGGCGCCGGGCGGCGCTGCGTCCTGTCCGGGCGGTCCCGGCGGCCGGCCACGAGATCTGGGTGACCCGGGTCGGGGAGTCCGCCGCGGCGCGGGTGCGGGTGCACGACCCGCGTGGACGTGCCCACCTGGTCGGGGCCAGTGCGGCGACGCAGGTCGCCCGGCTGCTCGACCCGACGCGTGAGCCGGTGCCGGCGGGGGTCAGCGTTCCGGAGCAGGCGCCCGACCTCGCACGCGACCTCGACGAGCTGCGGCGCCGGGGGGTCACCTTCGACGTCGAGCGTCGCGACCTCCGGCCCGGCACCCCCGCCTGACCGCTCCTGCTCAGCGGGTCGGCAGCCCGCCGCGCCAGCCGAGGAGCGGACGACGCCGCGCGTGCCGAGCAGGCCGATCAGCTCTCCGCGCTCGACCGCGACCTCTTCGAGAAGCGCGAGCACCAGCGCACCGCGGCGATGTTCACCTCGCTGCGCCTGACCCAGGGCCGGCTCAAGCGCGTGCTGCATGCCGTGGAGGCGCCCAACCTCTCCGGCGGGCAGCAGCTCTCGAAGCTCCTCGGCCAGGGGCCGGTCTACGCCGCCGGCGCCTACGACGGGGTCTCGGCGAAGCTGGTCGAGAGCTCGGGCTTCAAGGCCGTCTACGTGCCGGGCTCCGCGGTCTCCGCCTCCGTGACGGGGCAGCCCACCTGGGCTACATCGGTCTGGCCGAGATGGCCGAGGCGGTCCGACGGATCACCTCCGCCACCTCGCTGCCGGTGATCGTCGACGGCGACACCGGCTACGGCGGTGTCCTGCAGACAGGGGAGGCGGTACGCCGCCTCGAGCAGGCGGCGCCGCAGCGGTCCAGCTCGAGGACCAGCTCGCCCCGAAGCGCTGCGGCCACCTGGCCGGCAAGGAGCTCGTCGAGACCGAGGAGATGGTCGCCAAGATCCGGATCGCGGTCGCCGAGCGCACCTCCGCGCTGGTGATCGCGCGCACCGACGCCAAGGGGGTCGACGGGTTCGACGCCGTGCTCGAGCGCGCAGCCGCGTACGCCCGTGCCGGCGCCGACCTGGTCTTCGCCGAGGGCGTGTACTCCCGCGAGGAGCTCACCGCCCTGCGGGGCGTCGTGCAGGGACGCCCGCTGATGGTCAACCTCTCCGAGGCAGGAGACGCCTCCGCGCTGCCGCCGATCGAGATCGCCCACGAGGCCGGCGTCGGCCTGCTCATCCACCCGGTCTCGGCGGTGCTCGCCGCGGCCGAGGGGATCGCCGAGACCTGCCGCCGCCTGCTGTCGGCCGGCTCGTCCGGCAAGGGCCAGGAGGACTGGAAGGCCTTCACCGCCGTCCTCGGCCAGGACGACCAGCTCGAGCGCGCCGCCCGCTTGGCGGCTGGCGAGTCCTGACGGAGCAGCACCCCGCTGACCCCCCGTCACGCAGACCCCTCACCACCCGAGAAGGAGACACCTCATGCCCATCGGTACCGGAGCCGTCATCACCCCGCACGAGAAGAAGGGCAGGAAGTTCGCCCTGGTGCTGCCCTCCACCAACACCTCGGTGGAGCGCGAGCTGCACGACCTGCGTCCGCAGGACTGCTCGTGGCACACCGGACGGATCATGATCACCGCTCCGGCGCTGGACTCCGCGGACGCCTTCGGCGCCTTCCGCGAGGGCCTCAACGAGGCGATGCCCTCGGCGCTCGAGATCGTGATGACCTGCAGCCCCGACTACATCGTGATGGGCATGAGCGCCGAGACCTTCTGGGGTGGCGTCGCCGGCAACGCGGAGTTCGAGCAGCGGGTGCGCGACCTGACCGGGCGCGAGGTCACCACCGGCGCCCCGCGGCGGGTGAGGCGCTGAAGGCGTTCGGTGCCAAGCGGATCGGCATCGTCACCCCCTACCAGCCGGTGGGCGACGAGCAGGTCGTCGCCTACTTCACCGAGCTCGGCTTCGACGTCGCCGGGATCACCGGCCTCTGCTCCGAGTCGGCGACCTCGATCGCCAGCGAGTCGCCCGAGAAGCTGCGCGAGGCCTTCCTGTCGGTCGACGGTGACGACGTGGACGCGCTGATCCAGTGCGGCACCAACCTCGAGTGCGTGGCCGCCACCGCCGCGGCGCTGGAGAAGGAGATCGGCAAGCCGGTCATCGCGATCAACGTGGCGACCGCCTGGCACGCCTTCCGGGTCAACGGGATCGAGGACTGGATCTCCGGCTACGGGCGCCTGCTCGAGGAGCACTGAGGCTTCGCGCGTTGGCCGGGATTGTCGTACGGCCGCGGCTACTGTCGATCACAGGAGCGGCGAAGGGAGAGTGCGATGACTGAGGCAACGCGCGGTGACGACCCGGCTGGCGTCGAGTGGGGGGAGGTCGAGGCTCTGTGGGCCGGCTTCGAACGGGCGCTCTCCGAGCAGCTGGCCCGGATGGTCGACCCCGACGAGGCCGACCTGCTGATCCTCGAGGTGCCCGGCTTCGACGACGACGTGCCGGGCACGGCGCCGTACGTCCAGTTCGCCGTCGGCGACGCGGGCGAGGCCTTGCACACGGAGGTCTCCGGCAACGCCTACCTGGAGCGGCCCTTCATGCTCGACGACGCGTCGTGCGCCCGCATGCGGGCCGCCGGGTGGTCGGGGCCGACGCCGACGAGAAGAACTGGTTCCGCGACGACCCGGTGCCGCAGGCCGCGGCGGTGTCGCGCAGCGTGGTCGAGGCGCTGAGGGCGCAGTTCGGGGTGGCCCATCCCGAGCTGCTGACCTACCGGGCCTGGGGCCCGGCTGCCGAGTCGGCCGCCCGTTTGGGCCTCTGCGCGAGCACCTCGGTGCCGATCGACACGGTCGACCAGCGCGGTGCCTCCGCCGAGGCGTTCCCGGACGCCGCCGTGCACGAGCCCGAGAGCCGCGACGACCTGCTCGCCCTGGTGGGTGCGGTGCTGCGCCACAAGTTCGAGACGGTGACGATCGACGACGACGGCGACTTCGTGGTGGTCCACCTCGGGCAGCCCGTCTTCGTCAGCGCGCTGGCCGACCAGCCGGCCGTGCAGATCTTCACCCGCGTGGTGCACGGGGTGCGGTCGCGACGGGGCGCCGCCGTCGAGATCGGCCTGCTCAACCGTGACCACCCGTGGGTGAAGTGGAGCCTGCGTGACCGCTCGGTGTGGCAGAGCGTGATGGTCCCGGCGATGCCCTTCGCCGACTTCCACCTGGAGCTGATGCTCGACATCTTCTGGGCGGCGATGTCCGAGACCCGCGACGACCTGGCCCTGCGCACCGGCGGCGAGGTGGCCTGACGCGCCCCTCCGCCCGCCACGCACACCGACGCACGAAGGCCGACCCGGGGGTGAGGCCGGGCCGGCCTTCGCTCAGTCCCGGGAGACCCGGGGCGTCAGGGGGTCACGGCAGGAACCGTGCCGTGCTGCAGTTCGACGTGGTGGCCCGACCGTTCAGCCGGTCGACGACCCAGTCGCGGGCAGCACCCTGCTGGGAGAGCAGGGGACCGAGGTGCGTCAGCATCAGTCCGCCGCTGCTGGCGAGCTGGACCACCGGCTTGTAGGTGACGTGCGCACCCTTGGCGCACCAGTCCAGCGCGAGCTGCTTGGCCTGCCCGTGGGCGACGACGTCGTCCTTGGTGCCGGTCAGCACCTGCACCGGGATCGTCGGCCGGAGGCGTCCGATCCGCTGGTCGTCGACCGCCTTCATCAGGGTCGGCACCTTGGCCAAGTCGACCGCGGCCAGGTTGCCGCTGCGGGTCCACCTCGAGGTCTTCTGCAGGCCGAAGGCAAGGATCGTGTCGGCGACGCACTGCTCCTTCGACTTCTCGATCGCGGCGATGCCCTCGGCGTTGACGAGCTGGCCCAGGTAGGGGGTCAGGGCCGGGCGGTAGGCGTGCATGGCGTTGATCGACCACGGGATCGCGCCGGTGAGCAGCGAGCCGTCGACCGACTTCATCACCTCGTACAGGTCGGCGGGCGGACCGCCCACGTAGGCGCCCTTGAGGTTGAGCTCGGGGGCGTAGGTCGGGGCCAGCTCCGCGGCCGAGCCGGCGGCGCCGCCGCCCTGGGAGTAGCCGTAGAGCCCGATCGCCGAGCGCCTCGTCAGCGACGTGCCCGGCAGGGCGAGCGCGGCGCGCGCGGCGTCGAGGACGGCGTGGCCCTGGTCGACGCGGTTCATGTACGTGTGCACGCCCGGCGTGCCGAGGCCCACGTAGTCGGTGACCACGACGGCGACGCCGTCGTTGAGGAAGCCGTAGATGGAGGGCACCTCGTAGCCCACCATGAACTTGCCGTCCTCGACGTTGAGGAAGCTCTCGAGGGTCTTCGACGGGGCGCAGGCGTCCGCCACGCCCTGGGTGCCGACGGAGAAGGAGACGAGGGGGCGGTCACCCTTGCCGGTCCACGGCTTCGACGGCTCGATGTAGACGCCCGAGACGGCGGACGCGGTGCCGCCCTCGGTGGTGGTCCTGTAGAGGATCCGGGTCGCGGTGCCCGGCAGCCGGGTCTCCTTGCCGCCCAGCGGGAACGAGATCCCGAGCTTCATCGGTTCGGACCTCACGAGCGCGCCGTCGGCGGCGGGCAGCTCCGCCGGCGGGGTGTAGAAGTCGGCCTCCGCGGCGGAGGCGGTGGTGGGGCTCAGCAGGCTGAGCACCACGACGCTGACGGCGGCAGCGACGCGGGTCGATCGGGTCATTCCAGGCTCCCTGACACTGATGGTGCGCGATCAGGCCGCCCCGCAGGACGGCCATGCGAGACGGATGTCTCCCTTCCGTGACCACCGTCGCGGAGTTAGCCGCCTTCTGGTTGTCGGATCACGACAATGTCTTGTCCGATGACGACAGGTCTGTGCCCTGCCGCACATGGAGGGGCGTCGTGCCCCACCATCCCCGCGCCCGGCGGGAGAGCGTCGCGGCCTCCGCGTAGCCGATGCGGTGAGCGATCTGCGCGACCGGCAGGTCGGTGCCGGTGAGCAGCTGGCGCGCGGTGTGGCGGCGCAGGTCGTCGAGCACCTCGGCGAACGACGTCCCCCGGGCTTCGAGGAGGCGCTGGAGCGTCCGCGGGTGGACGCTCACCTGCCGTGCCACCGCGGTGATCGTCAGCGGCGTCTTGCCCATCGCGTGCGAGAGCGCCGTGCGTACGACGTGGACGACGTCGTCGGCCGGGTCGCGGCGGTGGCGGGCCAGCATGGCGATGGCGAGCCGGTGCAGCTCCTCGTCGTGGTCGCGCAGCAGCAGGCTGGCCAGGTTGCCGGTGATCCGGACGACCGCTGCCGGACGGCCACCGCGCACGGGCCCGCGGAAGTAGCGCCGGTACGCCTCCGCCTCCGGCGCCGACGGCACGTGCGGCAGCTCGACGCTGCGCAGGCCGTAGGAGCCGCCGACCAGCTCCACCGCGGCCCGGTGCGCGAAGCCCAGGACGAGTCCCACGCTCTGGGGCGTCGGGACCCGGTCCGGACCGGCGTCGAACTGCACGCCGGCCACCCCGGGGGCTCCCAACGGGTCCGGCACGGCCTGGAGCCGCAGTCCCTCCGCGTGGACGAAGAGGAAGTCGCTGACGTAGCCCAACGCGGCCGCCAACGACTCCGAGTGCTTCACCGCCAGTCCCAGCGGCCCGAGCAGGGAGAGGTCCTGGCGCCGCGCCATCCGGAGCCCGAAGTCGGGGCAGGAGAGCTCCTCGGCTGCCGTCTCCAGCGCGACGGCGACGGCCACGTCGGGGACCAGCTCGTTGCTCGAGTCCAACGCCGTGCGCGACATCCCCGCACGCCGGGCGATGTCGTCGGCGTCACCGCCCAACTCCTGCACCGTGGCACGGAAGCCGTGCAGGCCGGCGGAACGGATCATCGACATTCCACGGAGGATCCGTGGCGCGGGCATCCGGGGTCAAGGGATGGCGCGCTTCTGAGATCGTTGGGGCTGAGGAGTCTCCCGACCGTGTGGAGCAACGAGCACCGGAGGACTACCTGTGGGCGGCAGCCATGCGCACGAGGCGCACCCCGAGAGCGTCCGGATGCGGCGGTGGGCGCTGGTCGTCCTGGTGCCGCTGGCGCTGGTCACGGTGGTCGCCATGGTGCTGCTCTGGCCCGGCGCCGTCGAGCGCGAGGACCAGACCCCCGGCGCCGGTCAGGCCAGGGGCACGGTCGTCTCGGTCGACGAGGTGACCTGCTCCGAGGAGCTCGCCGACGAGGTCAACGGGTGCGGCACCGCGACCGTCGAGGTCACCGAGGTGACCGAGGTCGACGACGGTGACGACCAGGGTGATCCCGTCCAGGTGGGGGAGAGCGTCGAGGTGGCGCTGCCCAACGGCCCCGGCGCCCCGCGCATCGACGTCGGCGACGACGTGCTGATGATCCACATGGCCACCCCCGACGGGCGGACCTTCGACGTCGTCGACCACCAGCGCGGCGCCCAGATGTGGGTGCTCGCCGCGGCCTTCGCGCTCGCCGTCGTCGCCTTCGGGCGGTGGCGCGGGGTGACCTCGCTGGCCGGTCTGGCCCTGACCTTCGCCGTGCTGCTGTGGTTCGTGGTGCCCGGGATCCTGGGCGGGGAGTCCCCGATCGTGATGGCGTTGGTCGGCTCGGCCTTCATCGTGCTCAGCGTCATGTACCTGACCCACGGCATCGGCATGGTGACCACCGTGGCCATGCTCGGCACGATCGCCAGCCTCGCGCTCACCGGGGCGCTGGCGTGGCTGGCCGTCGAGGGCCTGCACCTGACCGGCGTCACCGACGACATCTCGACCACCGTCGGCATGGACCTCGGCGTCGACATGCGCGGCCTGCTGCTGGCCGGCATCGTGATCGGCTCGCTCGGCGTGCTCGACGACGTCACCGTCACCCAGTCGGCGACCGTGGCCGAGCTCGCGCGCGCCAACCCGGCGTACGGGACCGGACACCTCTACCGCGCCGCGGCGCGCGTGGGACGGGCCCACATCGCGTCGGTGATCAACACGATCATCCTCGCGTACGCCGGCTCGACGCTGCCGCTGCTCGTGCTCATCGTGGCCAGCAACCCCTCGATCGCCGACGTGGTCAGCGACCAGGTGCTCGCCCAGGAGATCGTCCGGAGCGCCGTCGCCACGATCGGACTGATCGCCGCCGTGCCGCTGACCACCCTGCTGGCGGCCGTGGTCGCCGCTCGACTCGCGCGCGACTGAGCTCAGGCGTCGAGCGCGCTCGTCCGCGCCGCCGCCAGGTCTGCCTCGGCCTCGGGAGGCACGGGGAGCGCACGCCCGCACAGCTCGGTGAGCCACGTCGTCCCCCCGCACGGGTCGACGCAGGCCACGGCGAGCACGACGTGGGTGGGCGTGAGGTCGGCGGCGCCCAGCCACCGGCGTACGCGGTCGGGCACGAGCGGCCACACCGCCCCGGAGAGCGCGCTGGGCGCGGCCCAACCGTGGGTGGTCAGCAGCAGTGGCACGCCCGCGGTGGTGCCGACGAGCAGGCCGTCGTCGTTGCGCCACAGGCCGACCTCGCCGGAAGCCAACCGCTGCCGCGCCAAAGCGTCGGCGTGCGAGGAGACCATCGGCAGGCCGGCCGTGGGTGAGTGCTCGTTGACCGGCCAGGGCAGCTCGACCCCGCGGGCCCGGTGCGGCCCGGGATCCACGGTCGGCAGAGGCGTGACCCGGGTGCTGGGGACGCCGGGCGACTGGCGGAAGCGGTGCTCCCAGCCGCCGACCACCTCGACCGGCTGCCCGCGCTCGGTCGTCGCCAGCCGGGACCACGGCGCCTCGTCGACCCGGGCGTCGAGCAGCGCTGCCAGCCGCCGGACCTGGCCGAGCGCGTGCTGCGCCGCTGCGCTGCCCACCTCGCCCGGCGGGAGCACGACGCGGTGGCCGAAGCCGAGGAAGCGGGCGACCGTGCGGTCCCACTCCTCGGGCGAGGTCGTGGTCTCGACACCGTCGACCCAGGTGCGTGCCCTGGGCGCGGCCCCGCCCTCCACGTCAGCGCCCGTCGGCAGCCAGGGCAGCGGCACGGAAGGCGGCCGAGCGCTCGGTGTAGTCGGCGAACTCGTCGTAGCTCGGGGCGCCGGGGGAGAGCAGGACGACCCTGGCCGGGTTGGCGGCCGAGCCGGCCCAGGCGACGGCAGCGCCGAAGAAGTCGAAGACTCGGGCGGACAGGTCCGGGCTCTCGGCAGCGATCCGCGCACCGGCCGGGCCCACCAGCAGCACCACCAGGTCGGGGTGGGCGCGCAGGTGCGAGACCAGGGGGGTGAAGTCGAGGCCCCGGTCGTCACCGCCGACGACCACCGAGACCCGCTCGCCGGGCAGTGACGTCAGCGAGGCCACGACGGCCTCGGGCGCGGTGGCGAGGCTGTCGTCGATCCAGCGGCGGCCGTCGCCCGAGGGCACGGGCTCCATCCGGTGCGGCAGTGGCGCGAAGGTGCGCAACGCGGCGGCCAGGTCGGTCGGGGAGAGGTCGAAGAGCCCGGCGATCCGCAGCGCCAGTGCGATGTTGCCGGCGTGGTGGCGCCCGGGGAGCGGCAGGTCCGCGGCGGCGACCCGGGTGCCATCTGGCCAGACCACGTCACCGGTCTCGTCGACGTGCACGCCGCCCGAGTCGGTGAGCAGCAGCTGGGCGCCGGGGGAGAGGCGGTCGCGCACGCGGCGTACGACCTCCGGGGCATCGCCCGGCACGACCACGGTCTCGGGGCCGTGGGCCACCGCGTTGAGCTTGTCGTGGAAGTAGGCCTCGAGCGAGCCGTGCCAGGTGAGGTGCTCGGGGAAGAGCGAAGTCACCGCGACGATCCGGGGCGAACGGGTCAGCGACTGCGCCTGGTAGCTGGAGAGCTCCATGACCACGACCTCGGCCGGCGGATCGGTCTCGGCCAGCACGCTGGTGCCGATGTTGCCGCGCAGCGAGGAGCGCAGCCCGCCGGCGGTGAGCAGGTGGTGCAGGAGGCTGGCGGTGGTCGACTTGCCCTTGGTGCCGGTGATCGCGACGACCCGCTCGGCGTTGTCGCCCAGCCACAGGTCGGTGAGGCTGGTGACCTCGATCCCGGAGGCGACCAGCTCGAGGTGCAGCGGGTGCACGACGGGGACGCCGGGCGACTTCACGACGACATCGGCGTCGAGCAGCCGCGTACGCCCCTCCTCGCCGTGGGCCACCTCGGCGTGCGGACCGTCGGTCCGGTCCGGGTCGGCGACGGTGACGTCGACGCCGAGGTCGCGCAGGTGCGCGGTGACCGAGGCGCCCTCGCGTCCGTAGCCCCAGACCACGACCCGGCGCCCGGCCAGGTCAGAGAACCTCACGGGCGGCCTTCTCGTACGACGGCGGCAGCAGGTGGTCGTCGCTGAAGCCGAAGGCGGCCTCGACGCTGGCCTCGTCGACGAGGCAGGCAGCGACGTCGGGGTCGTCGAAGAACGGGTGACCGGCCCACTCGGGGTGGCGGCTGACCAGGGTCAACGCGGCCCGGCACTCGTCGGGCTCGCCGACGCACTCGAAGGGCTTCATCCGTCCGCCGGCGTTGAGCAGCTCCAGGAACCCCTCGCGCTGCTGCGGGTCGGCGAAGAGGTCGCGGCCCCCGAAGATGCCCTGCAGGGCCTCACGACCCATGAAGGGGGAGAGGCAGAGGAAGACGAAGTGGCACTTGGGGCACTCGCCGCACCACAGGCGGCGCCGCGACTCGTCCAGGTGGAAGGCGCGGTTGCAGCTCGTGAAGACCGAGTGGTAGTCGGTCAGCGCCCCGAATCGCCGCATGATCGCGAGCTCGGTCAGGGGGCGCAGGAAGGAGAAGTAGCGCACGCCGCTGGCGGCCGAGGCCTCGGCCAGGAGCCGCTCGAAGTCGATGCCCTTGGACCACTGGTGGTTGACCTGGATGCCTCCCCACGCGACGTTGCCGAAGGAGGAGGAGGCCTCGTTGGAGAAGACCACCGCGTCGAGGCCCAGTCGCTCGGCGGTGAGCAGGCCCACCACCGAGTTGACCGCGGTGACGGGCACGTGGCCGTTGAGGGCGCCGGGCGGCGTTGAGCTCGAAGAGCAGCGGGTCGAGGGCGCGGCGGGCGACGACCAGCGGCAGCCCGGCGGCCCTCGCGGTGGCCTCGATGGGGGCGTACGAGTTGACCGAGAAGAGCGTCGGGGTGACGCCCATCGCGCGCAGCGACTCGATGGTCACGATCGAGTCCTTGCCGCCGCCGACGGCGACCAGCGGGCGCACCGGGTCGGAGACGGCCGGTGCCCCGGGGGCCTCCTCGGCGCGCTCGGGGGCCTCGATCCGAGGACGCAGCGCCTGCGGCACCTGGTTGCGGTAGGCGAACTCGCCCAGGCCGTTCGCCAGGACCTCGGTGACGAAGGTGCGCTCGGTCGCGGTCAACCCGCCGGGCACGCGCACCGTGGCGGGGATGCAGGTCTTGTAGTAGCTGGGCGCCGCGGCGAGCGCCAGCAGGCGCAGCAGCCCCGGGCTGGGCGTCACGGCCGAGTCGCCCGGCAGCGTGACGCGCTCGGTGAGCTCGACCGGCTCGCCGCCCGCCCCCTCGGCGTGGGAGATGCGGTAGCGCAGCGCGATGGTGGCGCCGTCGACGGTCGGCTCCAGGACCTCGAGGACGAGTGACTTCCCAGGCGTCGACAGGACCCAACTCATGCGCGCCAGCATACGCAGCGCGGTCCCGGCGCCCGAGCCGGCGACCTGCCCGCGGAGTGGGACGTCGGGCACACCCGTGCGGGCTGTCGGTGGGCTTGGGCACAATGTCCGCCATGCCCACGACCACTGCCAAGACCAATGCCGGCAACTTCTTCGAGGACTTCACCGTCGGCCAGGTGATCGAGCACGCGACCCCGCGCACCGTCACCGAGGGTGACCGGGCGCTCTACGGCGCGCTCTACCCGACCCGCTTCGCGCTCCCGTCCTCCGCGGAGTTCGCCGCGTCGGTCGGGCTGCGTGGCGCCCCGGTCGAGGAGCTCATCGCCTTCCACATCGGCTTCGGCAAGACCGTGCCCGACGTCTCGCTCAACGCCGTGGCCAACCTGGGCTACGCGGAGTGCCGCTTCCACGAGCCGGTGGTCCCCGGCGACACGCTGAGCACGAGGTCCGAGGTCATCGGCCTCAAGGAGAACTCCAACGGCAGGACCGGCGTGGTCTACGTCCGCTCCACGGCGACCAACCAGCGCGACGAGGTCGCCGTCGAGTGGTGCCGCTGGGTGATGGTGCACAAGCGCGACGCCTCCTCGCCCGCTCCCGAGACCGTCGTGCCCGAGCTGGCCAAGGTCGTCGACGTCGCCGACCTGGCGATCCCCGAGGGCCTCGACTTCACCGACTACGACTTCGCCGCCGCCGGCGAGCCGCACCGCTTCGACGACTACGCGGTGGGCGAGAAGATCGACCACGTCGACGGCGTGACCCTCACCGACGCCGAGCACATGATGGCCACCCGCCTCTGGCAGAACACGGCGAAGGTGCACTTCAACACCGAGGCCCGTCGACGGCAACCGCCTCATCTACGGCGGCCACGTCATCTCGATGGCGCGCGCGCTCTCCTTCAACGGCCTGGCCAACGCGCAGCTGGTCGCCGCGATCAACGGGGGCGCACACACCTCGCCCGCCTTCGCCGGCGACACCGTGTACGCGTGGTCCGAGGTCCTCGACAAGGCCGAGACCTCCGCGCCGGGTGTCGGCGCCCTGCGCCTGCGCCTGGTGGCGACCCGGGGTCGTGACGAGTCGATGACGCTGCGCGGCGAGGACGGCAAGTACGCCCCCGGCGTGCTGCTCGACCTGGACTACTGGGCCTTCGTCCCGCGCTGACGCGCGGACGTCGAGGAGGGGAGACGGTGACCGCAGGAGCTGAGTGGAAGGACCTCTTCCATGCCGCGCAGCGCGGCGACGTCGAGCTGGCGCGCTTCCAGCTGGAGTCGGGGGTCGACCCCAACTTCATCCACCCGGAGATGCAGTCGACGGTGCTGGTCGAGGCCTGCCTGGCGGGCAGCCGCGAGATCGCCCACCTCCTCCTCGACCACGGCGCCGACCCCACGGTCGCCTCCGCGATGGAGGAGACGACGCCCCTGGCGGCAGCCCACCGGGCCGGGCTCGACGACGTCGTCCTGCGGCTGCGCTCGCTCGGTGCGCGGGAGCCTGCCCCGGTCGCCCAGCCCCGCGGTGGACTGCTCGCCCGGGTGCGTCGAGGGTTCGTACGACGCGGATGAGCGTCCGCGTCGTGGCCCCGGTGCCGAGCGGGTGCCGTCCGCCTGTTTGCATATGCCCATGACCGACGAGACCGCCCTCGCCGAACTGGGTCGCCTGCGCGCGAGCATCGACAACCTGGACGCTGCCCTGGTGCACCTCCTCGCCGAGCGCTTCAAGTGCACCCAGCGGGTGGGGGAGCTCAAGGCCGTCTCCGAGATGCCGCCGGCCGACCCGGCCCGCGAGGAGTACCAGATCAAGCGGCTGCGTGGCCTGGCCGAGAGCTCCGGCCTCGACCCGCAGTTCGCGGAGAAGATCCTCGGCCTGATCATCGAGCAGGTCATCCGCAACCACAACTCGATCCGGGAGCAGTGAGGGCGGCACTCCTGCCGCACTGATCCCGCTGCCGGGAGCGGCGTGTGCCGTGTTGGGGAAGGCAGCTGCGAGCGCTGGCGGGCACCCGGCACGCGTGGTAGAGAGAGCCTGTGCCTGCTGACGAACGCGCCCCGGCGCCGCAGGAGGCGCTCCGGGGCATACTCCTCGACGCGCTGCTGCACGACACCACGCTGGCAGTGGCGGTGAGTGACGCGGAGGGCACCGTCACCCTGATGAGTCCCGCCCTGGAGGCGCTCGTCGAGAACGACTTCGCGCCCGTGCCGGCCGAGTCGATCGCCACCCACTTCCAGGTGCGCACCGAGGACGGGTCGCGCCTGCTCACCCCCGCCGAGGAGCCACTCAACCGGCGCGGCTGGGCGCCTCCTTCCACGACCAGGTGGTCAGCCTGGAGTTCGGTGAGGAGCGCCGCGTCCACCTGCGCTGCAGCGGTGCCCCGCTGCTGGCCGACGACGGCTCCGTGCAGGGTGGCATCGTCATCTTCACCGACATCACGGCCCAGCGGGCGCTCGAGCGCGAGCAGGCCGAGCTCCGCGAGCGGCTCATCGACACCGTCAACCACGAGCTGAGGACGCCGTTGACCGCTCTCCTCGGCCACGCCGAGCTGCTGGAGGACCTCGGGCCGCAGCTGCCGGTGGGCGGCGCGCTCGCTGCGGGCGGTGCTCGACGCGGGGGAGCGGATGCGCGACTTGGTCGGGTCGGTCTCCGACCTGGTCGACCTGGAGGCTGCCGGCCACGTCACCCTGGCCAGCGAGGACCTCACCGACGTGGTGCGGCAGTGCTTGGACCGCGTACGCCAGACGCTGGAGCGCCCCGACGTCACCGTCGAGCTGCACGCACCCCCCGAGTCGCTGGACGCCGACATCGACGGCGCCCTGCTCTGCCGGGCCCTGACCGCCCTGCTCGCCAACGCGGTGCAGCACTCGCCGCCCGACGCCACGGTCCGCATCGACGTCGTGGGCACCCCTGCTGTGGTCAGCGTGCAGGTCTCCGACCACGGACCCGGCATCGCGGCCGCCGAGCGGGCGCGGCTGGTGCGCCCCTTCGAGCGCGGGAGCAGCGACCTGACGGGACCCCGCGCGCGGGCTGGCCTGCCGTTGGCCCACGCGGTCGCGCTCGCCCACCACGGCACCCTCGCGCTGCGGGACAACGAGCCGCACGGGCTGGTCGCGGTGCTGATGCTCCCGCGCCGTCGCCCGATGTCCCGGGGCTGACCCGGCTGACCCGCCCGCCCGAGGGCGGGGAGTGTCGCTCAGAGCTGCACGCGGTCGGGCTGCAGGTCCTCGGGGTCGGTGCCGCGGGCCAGGGCCTTCTCGGCGTACTCGCGGCCGACCTCGATCAGCTCGCCCGCCCGGTGGAAGTCGAGCGTCTTGCAGATGTCCTTGGGCATCGTGATCATCACGTCGGGCGGATAGCTGGCGAGCCGGTAGCGGGTCACCACGCTCTGCAGCGCGTCGAGCGAGAGCTCCATGACGCTCAGCATGCCGAGGTCGGAGGGGAGGTCCTCGAACTCCGGCTCGGCTGCCTCGTGCGCCGGGGCGTGGGACGGCTCGTCGGCGTGGTGGTCGCCCTCGGCGCGGCGGGCCGCCAGCCAGGTGGTGAGGCGACGCCCGGTCTCGTTGTCGAAGACCTGGGAGGCGCTGCGCCGCAGCTTCTCCTGCCACTCGCTGACGGGCCGCGGCTCGGCCGACTCGGCGACCTGCGACGACCTGGAGGTGTGCAGGGGAGCGCCGTTGACGTTGACGGCGATCGTGAGGTCGACGTCGAGGCCGCTCAGCGGAGCGATCGGCACGGGGTTCATCATCCCGCCGTCGGCGAGCAGGCGGCCGTTGAGCATCACCGGGGTGATGAAGCTCGGCAGCGCGATGGAGGCGCGCACGGCCATGTCGACCGGCCCCTCCTGGAACCAGACCTCCTTGCGGTTCAGCAGGTCGGTGGCCACGGCCGTGAAGGGGATGGGCAGGTCCTCGATCCGAGCCCCGTCGAGGAGCTCGGAGACCCGCGCCATCACCCGGGCCCCCTTGATCGCGCCGGGGGAGCGGAGTGCCGGGTCGAGGAGGCGGATGACGTCGCGCTGCGTCAGGTGGGTGACCCAGTCGGTGTACTCGGCGACGACGCCCTTGGCGTGCAGGGCGGCGACCAGCGACCCCATGGAGGTGCCCGAGATGCCCACCACGTCGTACCCGTGCTCCTCGAGCACCTGCAGGACACCGATGTGGGCGTAGCCGCGGGCGCCGCCGCCGCCCAGGGCCAGGGAGACACGCGTACGAGAGGTCACACCCGTGATGCTAGCCAGCGACCCTGCAGCCGGACCCGGTGGCGCGGAGGCACCAGCGCCGCGTTGTAGTTTTGTCGTGGCGCGGACCGATGTGTACGGCCCGTGCCGCCCTGCGTCCGGAAGGCGATTCCATGTGTGCCCAGTCCCCTCGGTGGGCGGAGTCCTACGCCCCCGGTGTGCCGCTCACCCTCGAGTACGGCGACACCACGGTCCTCGACCTCTTCGAGCAGGCCGCCCGGGCGCACGCCGACCGACCGGCCCTCGACTTCATGGGCCGCACCACCTCGTACGCCGACACCCACGACGCCGTCCTGCGGGTCGCCGCCGCGCTGCGTGACCTGGGCGTCGGGGCCGGCGACTGCGTCGCCCTGGTAATGCCCAACTGCCCGCAGAACGTGATCGCCTTCATGGCGGTGCTGCGCCTGGGAGCGACCGTCGTCGAGCACAACCCGCTCTACACCGCCGCCGAGCTGCGTGGCCCCTTCGCCGACCACGGCGCCCGCGTCGCGATCGTCTGGGACAAGGTCGCCGGCGTGGTGGGTTCGCTCAAGGAGGGCTGCGCCCTCGAGCAGGTGGTGGCCGTCGACCTGACCGCCGAGCTGCCGCTGGCCAAGCGCCTCGCCCTGAAGCTGCCGATCGCCAAGGCCCGGGCCGCCCGCGACCAGCTGCACGCCCCGGCCCCCGGCACCATCGCTTGGCGCGAGCTGCTCGACCACGCCCCGCTGACCGACGACCACCCGCGCCCGGTCGCCGACGACGTGGCGCTCACGCTCTACACCTCGGGCACCACCGGCGCCCCCAAGGGCGTCCCGCTGCGCCACCGCAACCTGGTCGCCAACGTCCTCCAGGGCCAGCAGTGGGTCTCCGGGATGGTCCCCGGCCAGGAGTCGGTGCTGGTCGCGCTGCCCCTCTTCCACGCCTACGGCGTCACCGTCAGCGTCCTGCTGGGCCTCTCGGTGGCGGCCAAGCTGGTGCTCCTGCCCAAGCCCGAGCTGCCGCTGGTGATGGAGGCGATCAAGCGCGACGTCCCCTCCTTCGTGCCGGCCGTCCCGCCGCTCTACCAAAAGATCGTCGACGAGGCGGAGCGCAGTGGCGTCTCCATCCGCGGCATCAAGTGGGCGCTGTCGGGCGCCATGGCGCTGCAGGCGCCGCTCGTCGAGCGCTGGGAGGCCGCGACTGGTGGCCTGCTCGTGGAGGGCTACGGCCTGACCGAGACCTCCCCGGTGATCGTCGGCAACCCGATGTCGAAGGGCCGGCGCCCCGGCTCGATCGGCGTGCCCTTCCCCGACACGGAGATCCGCATCGTCGACCCCGAGGAGCTCGACCGCGAGGTCCCGCTGGGCGAGCGCGGCGAGCTCCTGGTGAAGGGCCCGCAGGTCTTCGACGGCTACCGCGGCCTGCCCGAGGAGACCGAGGCCGCCTTCCACGACGGCTGGTTCCGCACCGGCGACATCGTGACGATGGCCGAGGACGGCTTCATCACCGTGGTCGACCGGATCAAGGAGGTCGTCATCACCGGCGGCTTCAACGTCTACCCCTCCGAGGTCGAGGCCGTGCTGCGCCGCCACCCGAGCGTGGGGGACGCGGCGGTCGTGGGTGTGCGGTCGTCGGACGGCGCCGAGGAGGTCGTCGCCGCGGTGGTCCCGGCCGAGGGCGAGACCGTCGACCCCGACGGGCTGCGCCAGTTCGCCCGCGGTGAGCTCACGCCCTACAAGGTGCCGCGCCGCGTGGTCGTCGTGGACGCGCTGCCCACCAACCCGATGGGCAAGGTGCTGCGCCGCGAGGTCGCGGCCATGCTGCAGGGCTGACTGGGCGCTGGGCCCTCAGCGCACGAGGCGCGCGGTCAGGCGCCACGACAGCGCGCCGACCGGGTCGCCGCCGCAGGCCCACCCCGACGCCCCGCCGCAGCGACGGTGGTCGGCGGCGGTGTGCACGGTGAGCACGACGACGCGCCGCACCTTGGCCCGTGACGCCGGGATCCGCGCCGTGGCACGACCCTTGCGGTCCAGCGTCACGCGCCGCAGCCGCAACGAGCCGTCGGCGCGGTGCACGAGCAGCGACACCCGGGCGTACGCCGCGTGCGAGGCCCGGAGGTCGAGGCGCAACGTACGCCGACCGCGCGGCAGCGCGCCGACCGTGACCCCGGTGGTGCGCGACGACAGGTGGCGCACCGCGGCGGTCCGGGTTGCCCGCTGGCGGGAACGGTCCAGCCGGAGGTGGTCGGTGACCGGGGCCGCGCGGTAGGCAGCGCCCTCACGGTAGTGGCGCCGGGGGAAGAGGTTGGCGCGGGCGAAGTCGGCGTAGAACGACGGCCAGGCCACGCCGCGTGCAGCCAGCACCGAGCGGACCCCCTGCAGCGACCACTCGTCGAGCGCGCCGCGGGAGGCGTCGAGGCGCTCCCAGACCCGACGCACGACGCCGTCGCCGAAGCGTTGGGCGAGGAACTGCACGAAGATCCAGTTGCCGTAGTGGCCCGCCGCGGCGTCGAGCGGCGTGGTGGGGGAGCCGAGCTGGCCCTTGCCGAGGAACTGGCGGTTGTCGTCGACGGCGTCGAAGACGACCTCCTCGACCCAGGTGGCCGACGACTCCATGAACCAGGAGTCCTCGGAGAGGTCGTAGTTGAACTGCACCGCGTGGAAGAACTCGTGCGCCGCGGTGGCGGCGAGCGCGTCGTCGGGGCGCCCGCCGAGTCCGAGCATGTCGTTGTCGAGCACGCAGTACGACGTGGCGCGGGCGTTCTGGCCGGGCAGCAGGTCCTCAGGGGCGCAGAAGCCGTAGTAGCCCTGCGGGGAGAGGTCGGCCAGGTAGACGTCGAAGCGGTCGTCGCCGCCGGCGTCCACGTCGTCGGCGGGGCGCGGTAGCCGAGGTCGTCGACCACGCGGCGCCAGGTCGTCTCGACCAGCTCGAGGGTGCGCGCGGCCCAGGCGTCGGAGGCCGCGTGGCGGGAGGTGGTGACCCGGGTGATGCAGACCTCGACGCCGCACAGGCGCTCAGGGGTGGTGCCGCTGGGGTAGCGCCACTGGGCGGGAGCGGCGGCGGTGGTCGGGCGGGCCAGCAGCCGGGCAGCGGCACGGCGGTCGGGGCCGGTCAGGTCCTGGCGCGCCAGCCAGAGGTCGCGCAGGGCCAGTGAGAGGTCGGGGTGTGGCTCGGCCTCCCCGCCGGCGGAGCGGTCGGGCGTCTCGCCGGCGACCTGGTCGAGGGCGGTGGCGAGCGCGGCCGCGGCGTCGTCCGGCTGCTCGGTGGTGGCCGCGGCTGAGGCGGCGGGGAGCCCCGACAGGCTGCCCAGCGTGAGCAGGGCACTCAGCAGGCCCGCCGTCAGGGCAGGCAGCAGGCGGGTCACAGGTCCGCGATGTGTTCGATGATCGCGGTGGTGGAGATGGCGGGGGTGCGCGCGAGGTAGACGACCTCGCAGACGTCGTTGAACTCGTCGAACTTGCCGGCCCAGTCGTCACCCATCACCAGGACGTCGGCGCCGTGCTCGACGATGTAGTCACGCTTCTGCTCGAGGCTCTCCTCGACGAAGACCTCGTCGACCACCTTCAGGGCCTTGACGATGGCCAGCCGCTCGGCCTGGCTGAAGACCGGGGTGCGCCCCTTCTTCCTCATGTTGAGCTCGTCGGCGGAGACGCCCACCACCAGGCGGTCACCCAGCGCGGCGGCCCGCTCCAGGATCCGCAGGTGACCGACGTGGAAGACGTCGAAGGTGCCGAACGTGAGGACGGTGCGGGACATGGGCGTCATCCTTTCACGAGCAGGGCAGGATGGAGGGGATGACTGACACCGCCACGCACCGCCGCGAGACCCCGATCTCGATCGTGACCCCCGAGCCCGCCGCCGACGCCGCGCGTCGCCGCGGCCTGAGGATCATGCGTACGGTCGCCGTCGGCCTGCTCGTGCTGGCCGCGGTGGTGTACGTCGCCACGCTCGGCCGCGACGGGTTCTGGGGCTACGTCAACGCCGGCGCCGAGGCCTCCATGGTCGGCGCGATCGCGGACTGGTTCGCCGTGACGGCGCTCTTCCGCCATCCGCTCGGACTGCCGATCCCGCACACGGCGCTGGTGCCGAAGCGCAAGGACGAGCTGGGCCGCGGCCTCGAGGAGTTCGTCGGGGAGAACTTCCTCCAGGAGGAGATCATCCGCGACCGGGTGGCGGCCTCCACGATCTCGTTGCGGATCGGCGAGTGGTTGCACGACGAAGCGCACGCCCGCCGCGTGGTCGACGAGGCCTCCGAGGTCGCGGCGATCGCGCTGGGGAAGGTGCGCGACGAGCACGTCGTCGACTTCGTCACCCAGGCGCTGGTGCCGCGCTTCCGCGAGGAGCCCGTCGCCCCGTTGGCCGGCAGCCTGCTGACCGAGGTCGTCGACGACGGCGTGCACCACGGCCTCGTCGACCTGGGCGTCGTCGAGCTGCACCGCTGGCTGCTCGACAACCCCGAGACCTTCGCCCGGGTGCTGTCGGAGCGCGCTCCGTGGTGGACGCCGCCGCGGCTCAACGAGGTGGTCACCGCCAAGCTCCACACCGAGGCGCTCAAGTGGCTCGAGGACATCCGCGACGACCCGCGCCACCACGCCCGTGAGGCGTTCGACTCGATGCTCGAGCAGCTGGCGAAGGACCTCCTGCACGACGAGGCCACGCAGGCGCGGGCCGAGGCGATGAAGGAGCGGCTGCTCGACCACCGCAGGTCACCGCACGGTCGCACGCGCTGCTCGACGGTGGTGTCGGTGTGGAACGCGCTGCGTCGCGCGACCCTCACCTCGCTGCGCGACCCCTCGGGCGCGCTGCGGGAGCGAGCGGTCGTCGAGCTGCTCAACCTCGGGGCGACGCTGCGCTCCGACGCCACTCTGCGGGAGCGGCTCGACCGGATGGCCGCTGACGCGGCGGTCTTCGTGGTCGCCCGCTACGGCGCCGAGGTCACCACCGTCATCACCCACACGATCGAGCGCTGGGACGGCCGCGAGGCGGCGGAGAAGATCGAGCTCCACGTCGGGCGCGACCTGCAGTTCATCCGGATCAACGGCACCGTCGTCGGCGGCTTCGTCGGCCTGCTCATCCACGCCGTCAGCCAGGCGCTGGGCCACTGACACGTGCGCTGACCCCAGCCGGCAGGGACGGTGCGAGACTGGAGCCATGACGACCCACCCCGGCTCCGGACCCGACCCCATGGACGTGGGCATCAATGACGAGTCCATCCGTCTCGGCCAGTTCCTCAAGCTCGCCAGCCTGGTCGAGCACGGGGGAGAGGCCAAGGAGCTCGTCGCCCAGGGTGCTGTCCAGGTCAACGGCGAGGTGGAGACCCGACGCGGTCGCCAGCTGCGCGACGGCGACGTCGTGGTGCTCGGCTCGCAGGCCGCGCGCGTCGTGCACGGCGAGGTCGAGGACGACCTGCCCTGGTGACCGGGGCCCGCTGACGGGGCCCGGGGCAGCCCCGGGACGACGAAGCCGCCGCGACCCACGAGGGGCGCGGGCGGCTTGCGTACGGGGTCACTTCACGGCGAGCAGGTCCACCACGAAGATCAGGGTCTCGCCCGGCTTGATCACGCCACCGGCGCCACGCTCCGTAGCCCAGGTGCGGCGGGATGACGAGGCGGCGGCGGCCGCCCACCTTCATGCCCTGCACGCCGGTGTCCCAGCCGGAGATGACCTGGCCGATGCCGAGGCGGAACTGCAGCGGGTTGCCGCGGTTGTAGCTGGCGTCGAACTCCTCGCCGGTGGAGTGCGCGACTCCGACGTAGTGGACGGAGACGGTGCTGCCGGAGGTGGCCTCGTCGCCGTCACCCACGACGAGGTCGGTGATCTCCAGGTCTGCGGGGGCGTCGCCCATGTGCGGGTCGACTTCGGGCTTCTCCATGGCTGCCTCTCGTTGTGCGGGTGCCGGCACTCGTGTGCCTGCGGGCTCCATCCTATGCAGCCCCGGAGCGTCGCCTCCCTGCGTGCCGAGGCCTCGGGTCCTCCACCGGTGACGGCGTCGGCCACGTAGGCTGCGCCCGGGCCTGGACGGCCCTCACGACTCGCAGGAGATTGCCGATGACGCAGCCCATGACCTTCACCCTGTCCGAGGACGAGCGCCCCACGTCCTGGTACAACATCGTCGCCGACCTGCCGACGCCGCCTCCGCCGCCGCTGCACCCCGGCACCCACCAGCCCGTGGGTCCCGACGACCTGTCGGCGCTCTTCCCGCCGGAGCTGATCGCGCAGGAGGTCACCACCGAGCGCTACGTGGAGATCCCGGAGGCCGTGCAGGAGGTCTACGCCCAGTACCGCCCCGCGCCGCTCATCCGCGCCCGCAAGTGGGAGGAGAAGCTCGGCACGAAGGCCCGCATCTACGTCAAGTACGAGGGCGGCTCGCCGGCCGGCTCGCACAAGGTCAACACGGCCGTGCCCCAGGCGTACTACAACAAGCTCAACGGCATCAACCGCCTCACCACCGAGACCGGCGCCGGGCAGTGGGGCACCGCCCTGGCCTACGCCTGCTCGCTCTACGACATGGAGTGCGAGGTGTGGCAGGTCGGCCACTCCTTCGACACCAAGCCCCAGCGCCGCACCCTGATCGAGGTCTTCGGCGGCACGGTTCACCGTTCGCCGTCGCAGATGACCGAGTCGGGTCGCGCCTTCGAGGAGGGCCACCCCGGCTCGCTCGGCATCGCGATCTCCGAGGCCGTCGAGCTCGCCGCCCAGGACGAGACCGCGAAGTACGCGCTCGGCTCGGTGCTCAACCACGTGCTGCTGCACCAGACCGTTATCGGCCAGGAGGCGGTCCTCCAGCTGGAGAAGGCCGGGGAGTCCGGCGCCGACATCGTGATCGGCTGCGCGGGCGGCGGCTCCAACCTGGCCGGCCTGATCTTCCCGTTCCTGCGCGACAACCTCACCGCCGGCAAGTCGGCGCGCCTGGTCGCCGTCGAGCCGTCGTCCTGCCCGACGATGACCCGGGGCACCTACGCCTACGACTTCGGGGACACCGCGGGCCTCACGCCCCTGATGAAGATGTACACCCTGGGCCACGACTTCGTGCCGTCCCCGATCCACGCCGGCGGCCTGCGCTACCACGGCATGGCGCCGCTGGTCAGCCACGTCGTCCACGAGGGCATGGTCGAGGCCGTCGCCCTGGACCAGGACGAGTGCTTCGCCGCCGCGGTCGAGTTCGCCCGTACGCAGGGCATCGTCGCCGCTCCTGAGTCGTCGCACGCGTTGGCCCAGGCCCGCCGCGAGGTGCTGGCGGCCAACGAGGCCGGCACCGAGCCGGTCATCGTGATCGGTCTGTCGGGCTACGGCCTGCTCGAGCTGGGCGCCTTCGACTCCTACCTCAAGGGCAACCTGACCGGCGACTCGCTGCTCTCCGACGCCGACCTGGAGAAGTCGCTCTCGACCCTGCCGGAGATCCGCGGCTGACCGCTGACCGCCCACCGACGAGGCCCTCCCGCTGCGCAGCGGGAGGGCCTCGTCCGTCCGGGGGCGCGACTCAGGTCGTGTGGACGTACTTGTCGAGCTGGTCGCGCTCGAACTCAGCTCACCTATGGCTCTTGACCACGTCGCCGATGCTGATCACGCCGGTGAGCGCGCCGTCGGTGAGCACCGGGACGTGGCGGATGCGCTGGTCGGTCATCAGCTGCATGAGGTCGGTGACGTTCTCCGTGCCCTCGCAGGTGCGCACCTCGGCGGTCATGATCGAGGAGACGGTGTGGTCGAGCACCGTGCTCTCCTCGTTGAGCCGGCGTACGACGTCGCGCTCGCTGACGATCCCGTCCAGGGCGGTGCCGTCGGCGCTGACCACGACGGCGCCGATGTTGTGACGAGCCATCAGTGAGACCAGCTCGGCGACGGTGGCGTCGGGGGAGATCGTCACGATCTCCTGGATCTGCTTGCCCTTGAGTACGTCGTTGACACGCATGGCTCTCCTCCTGGTCCCGGAACCCTTGCGGTCACCGTAGTGGTCGCGGGCGGGCCTGAGAAGGGCCGGACATGCCCCAATGTGACCTGGAGCACGTGGGCCAGGAGGGCCTCAGGAGGTGGGGCGGCGGCGCAGCTCGGTGACCGACCCCGAGCGGCGGGCCTGCTGGTCGGGGTCGCTGCCGTCGTGCTCGGAGGTGCCGAGGAAGGCCAGCGCCGCGTCGTGGAGGTGGCCGTTGGTCGCGACCGCGTTGCCGCCCCAGGGGCCGTCCTCGCCGGTCAGCGAGGTGAAGCGGCCGCCGGCCTCACGCACGATGATGTCGAGCGCCGCCATGTCGTAGAGCTCGAGCTCCGGCTCGGCCGCGATGTCGACGGCACCCTCGGCGAGCAGCATGTAGGACCAGAAGTCGCCGTAGGCGCGGGTGCGCCAGACCCGGCGCGACAGCTGGATGAAGGCGTCGAGCTGCTCCCGCTCCTCCCAGCCCGACAGGGAGCTGTAGGAGAAGGAGGCGTCCTCGAGGCGGCGTACGTCGGAGACCTCGATGCGCTGGCCCTTGAGCAGGTTCTTGCCGGTCCAGGCGCCGCCGCCCTTGGAGGCCCACCAGCGGCGCTGCAGCTGCGGTGCGGAGACGACGCCGACCACGACCTCGCCGTCGACGACGAGCGCGATCAGGGTCGCCCAGACCGGGACGCCGCGGACGAAGTTCTTGGTGCCGTCGATCGGGTCGATGATCCACTGGCGCTGGCTGTGGCCGGTGGAGCCCTGCTCCTCGCCGAGGATCGCGTCGCGCGAGCGGGCCTTCGACAGCGTGCGGCGGATGCCCTCCTCCACGTCGCGGTCGGCGTCGGTGACCGGCGTGAGGTCCGGCTTGCTCATCACGTGGAGGTCGATCGCCTTGAAGCGGGACGTCGTGAGGGAGTCCGCGTCGTCGGCCAGCACGTGGGCGAGCCGCAGGTCGTCGGTGTAGTCAGAGGAGCCGGAGCCGGTGATCGACATGGGGCAAGGCTATGTGCTGCGGCGACCGCTCAGTACTCCTGCCCGCCCTCGCGGGCGGCGAGGAGCCGACGGAACGACTCCACGCGGTCGGGATCGGCGTCGCCAGCGGCCAGTGCCTCGTCGAGCTCGCACTCCGGCTCGCCGGCCCCGTGGGTGCAGCCGCGGGGGCAGTCCTCGTCATCTCGTCGAGGTCGGGAAAGGCCTCGATGAGCCGCTCGGGCTGCACGTGGGCCAGTCCGAAGGAGCGGATGCCGGGGGTGTCGATGATCCAGCCGGCGTGGTCGGGCAGCGCCAGGAGGTAGGCCGACGTCGAGGTGTGGCGGCCGCGTCCGGTGACGGCGTTGACGTGCCCGACCTCGCGCCTGGCGTCGGGCACGAGCGCGTTGACCAGCGTCGACTTGCCGACGCCGCTGTGGCCGACCAGGACGCTCGTACGCCCTGCAGCGCCGCCCGCACCTCGGACAGGTCGTCGCCGCGCTGGGTGACCACCCACGGCACCCCGAGGGAGCGGTAGGTGCGCAGCAACGGCTCGGGGTCGGCCAGGTCGGCCTTGGTGAGGCAGAGCAGGGGCGCCATGCCGGCGTCGTACGCCGCGACCAGGGCCCGGTCGATCAGGCGGGGGCGGGGCTCGGGGTCGGCGAGCGCGGTGACCACGACCAGCTGGTCGGCGTTGGAGACGATGACCCGCTCGACCGGGTCGTCGTCGTCCGCGGTGCGCCGCAGCACGGTGGTGCGCTCGGTGACCTCCACGATCCGGGCGAGGCTGCCGTCGCGTCCCGAGACGTCCCCGACCACGCGGACGCGGTCACCGACGACGACGCCCTTGCGGCCGAGGGGGCGTGACTTCATCGCCATCACGCGCTGGCCGTCGACGTCCAGGGTGAAGCGTCCGCGGTCGACCGTGATCACGCGGGCGTCGAGCGCGTCGTCGTAGGTCGGGCGGTCCTTGGTGCGGGGCCGCGTCCGTCGGCGGGGTCGCTCGTAGCTCTCGTGGTCGGTCTCGTCGTAGCGGTTGCTCATCTGTCGTCGGCCTCAGACCCGGGCTGCCCAGAGTCCGGACCAGTAGGCGGCGAAGTCGGGGAAGGTCTTCGACGTGGTCGCGATGTTCTCCACGGTGACACCCTCGACGGCCGCCGCCAGGATGACGCCGGCGTGGGCCATCCGGTGGTCGGCGTAGGTGTGGAAGACGCCGGGGTGCAGCGGCGCGGGGTGGATCTCGAGCCCGTCGGGGTGCTCGACGACGTGGCCGCCGAGCCCGTTGATCTCGGTGGCCAGTGCGGCCAGGCGGTCGGTCTCGTGGCCCCTGACGTGGCCGATGCCGGTGAGCCGGGAGGGGCTCTCGGCCAGCGCGCAGAGGGCGGCGACCGCGGGGGTCAGCTCGCCGACGTCGTGCATGTCCTCGTCGACGCCGCGCAGCCGCTGCGGGCCGGTCACGGCCAGGCCCTCGTCGACGAGTGCGACGTCGCAGCCCATCCGGCCGAGGATGTCGGCCGTGGCCGCGCCGGCCTGGGTGGTGGAGCGGGGCCAGTCGCGTACCACGACCCGTCCGCCGGAGACAGCGGCCAGGGCCAGGAACGGGGCGGCGTTGGAGAGGTCTGGCTCCACGAGGTGGTCGCGGGCCGTGATCGGGCCCGGCGCGACGGCCCACCGGTCGGGGACCGAGTCGTCGACCGCCACACCGTGGTGACGCAGCAGCTGCACCGTCATCTCGATGTGGGGGAGCGAGGGCACCGGGGCGCCGGAGTGGACGACCTCCACCCCCTCGTCGAAGCGGGCGCCAACCAGGAGCAGGGCCGAGATGAACTGGCTGGAGGCCGACGCGTCGAGCACGACCCGGCCTCCTCGTACGCTGCCGGTGCCGTGCACCGCGAACGGCAGGCCACCCGAGCCGCCGTCGTCGACGCGGACGCCGAGGGCGCGCAGCGCGGCCAGCATCTCGCCGACCGGGCGGTTGCGCATGTGCGGGTCGCCGTCGAAGGCGGTCACGCCGGGGACGAGGGCGGCGAGCGGCGGGACGAAGCGCATCACCGTGCCGGCCAGGCCGCAGTCGACCCGGCGGTCGTCGGTGGGCGCCGAGCTGCCCAGCGGGGCGGGGGTGACGTGCCAGTCGTCGCCGTCGGTGTCGACCTCGGCGCCGAGGCTGCTCAGGGCCCCGGCCATCAGCAGGGTGTCGCGCGAGTGGAGCGCCTTGCGGACCACGGAGGGCCCGTCGGCCAGCGCTGCCAGGATCAGGGCGCGGTTGGTGAGCGACTTGCTGCCGGGCAGGTCGACCACGAGGTCGACCGGTGCGGACGCGAAGGGGGCGGGCCAGGGGTCGAGGGTGTCGGGGAGCAGGCTCACCGGCCCAGCCTAGTCATCGGTGGAGTCCCGGTGCAGGTGCAGGTCGACGCTGTTGTTGGAGAGGTCGGCGTCGTCGACCTGGTCGCTCGCCACCCTCATGGTGAGGACCGGGGAGCCGCTGATGCGGATCACCGTGAACTTCACGACCTGGGGCGCGCCGGTGCCGATCAACGTGCACCTCACCGGTCCGCCGAAGAACGAGCTGCATCCCGGGGTGCTCGTCCCGTAGAGGTAGATGCCCTCGTCGCTGACGTCGAAGGTGGCCACGGCGTCGACCGGCAGCCCGGAGATCGTCGCCGTGACCTCGTAGCTCAACAACCGCGGGTCGAGGTCGCGGAGACGCTCAGGTCAGAGGTGGGCGTGGGCTCGTCCGTCGGGGTCGGCTCGTCGGTCGGCGTGGGGTCGTCGGTCGGCGTGGGCTCGTCGGTTGGCGTGGGGTCGTCGGTCGGCGTGGGGTCGTCGGTTGGCGTGGGGTCGTCGGTCGGCGTGGGGTCGTCGGTGGGCGTCGGCTCGTCCGTGGGGGTGGGCTCGTCGGTGGGCGTCGGCTCGTCCGTCGGGCTGGGGGACGGGCTGGGGGACGGGCTGGGCGACGGGCTGGGCGACGGGCTGGGCGACGGGTCGGGACTTGGCTGGGGGCTCGGCGAGGACGGGTCCGTCGGCGTCGGGTCCGGGCTGGGCTCCGGAGACGGGGTGGGGTCCGGGCTCGGCTGAGGGCTGGGCTCCGTCGTCGGGGTCGGGTCCGGTGTGGTGCTCGGCTCGTCGGTCGGGTCCGGCGTGGGCTCCGGTGACGTGGTCGGCTCGTCGGTCGGGTCCGGCGTGGGCTCCGGTGATGTGGTCGGCTCGTCGGTCGGCTCCGGCGACGGCGACGTGGAGGGGGACGGCGACGGGGTGGTCGAAGGCGTGGGCTCGGGCGACGGAGTCGTGGAGGGCTCCGAGGTGGGACCCGTGGAGGGGTCAGGGCTGGTCGACGCCGAGGGCGTCTGCGACGGCTCGGGCGTCGAGGTGGGCCCGGCTGTGGGCCCAGTCGTGGGCTCAGCTGTGGGGCTTGAGGTCGGCCCAGCGGTCGGCGTCGGGCCAGCCGTGGGCTCGTCCGTGGGGGCAGGTGAGTCCGACGGGTCCGGTGCGCCCGTCGGCGCGTCGGTCGGGTCGCCGTCGGGTGGGGCGTCGGTGGGGTCGCCCGGGCCGCCGTCGGTCGGCTCCTGCGAGGGATCACCCGGCGCGCCGGCGGTGGGTGGGGCGTACGTCGCGGTGGGGAGGCCGAAGGGGAGGGGCCCGCCGGGCGGTTCCACGCCCTGGCGGTCGTCGCTTCCGACCCGGCCCTCGGGCATCCCGGGCAGCGGCGAGGCCGACGCCGTCGCGACCAGCGGCGGGTCGGAGGTGATCGCCGGGGGCTCGTTGGGGCTCATCACCATCACCACCGCCGCAGCCGCGGCGCCGGCCGCGGCCAGACCGGCAGCCCCGACGGCCGCCGCGGTGACCGTGTTGCCGAGCACCGCGTCGCGCACGCGCCCGACCACGGTGGAGATGACGCCCGAGGAGCTCGCCGCTCCGGCCGCACCCGAGGCGACGTACGCCGAGGCGAGCCCGCCGAGCAGCAACGGCGCGAGGATGCCGGCGAGGTTGTTGTTGACCTCGGTGAGCTCGAGGTAGATCGCCATGCAGGTGCGGCACTCGTCGAGGTGCGTCTCGACCTTCGCGGAGTCGCGCCGCGACGTCCCGTTGCGGATGTAGGCGCCCAGTGTCTGGTGCACCCACCGGCAGGTGTCACCCTCGAGCTCGTTGGCGTGCTCGTTGAGGAAGGCCTGGCGCAGGCCCTCGCGTGCGCGGTAGGCCAGCGCCGAGACGGAGTTGGGCGTCATGCCGAGCAGCGGAGCCACGTCGGCCGGCTTCTGCCCCTCGACCTCGGTGTGCCACAGGACCAGCTGCCAGCGCTCGGGCAGCGAGGCGAAGGCCCGTGCGGCTGCCGCGTTCTCGAAGCCCTCGACGGCGGTGTCGCGGAAGGGACACCGGGGTCGAAGGGCTCCAGGTCGTCGGTCGGCTGCACCTTCGACGCGGCGCGGGCCTTGTCGACGCGCAGGCTGCGCAGCGCGGTCAGCAGGTAGGCCCGGAAGGCGACGTCGGGCCCGCCTCCACGCTGCAGCACGCCGAGCACCTTGGCGAACGCGTCGGCGACCAGGTCCTCGGCGTCCGCGCGCTGCGCGAGCTGTCGGGCGAGCCGACGGGCTGCGTCGACGTGGCGTGCGTACAGCAGTCCGTAGGCATCCAGATCTCCGCCGCGGACCGCCGAGATGAGTTCGGCGTCTCCGGGCTCGTCGATCAATGGCAGCGCTTGGGTCACGGCACTCGCATCCGAGGACGATGGGACGTGACCAGCGTAGCGATTCGGGCAGCACGTGCCCGGGTCGGCAAAAACTTCTCCGATCGCGTCATGGAAGGCACCCTGCGCCGTCCCTTCCACGAGTGGTCCGACGAACGAGGAGGGAGCCATGGGATCTTCGCCGCATGGGGGCGCCAGAGCGCCACGGCTCCCGCGAGCACGCTCGACCCCTCGCTCGCGACCCCCGGAGGGAGCATGGGGCTCCCCGTGGGGTTCGAGGGCGTCGGTGAGGCGCTCCTCTCGGACGGCTGCCCGCTCGCTGCTGCGAGGCGGCGGGGCGGGAGAGCGCCCTGGACGGCGCGTCGGTGGACGAACGCTCGCGAGCCTGCGTACGACGTGGCAGCAGGTCCGCGCGGAGGACCCCGCCTACGAGGCGGTCGCGGCCCTGGTCGCGGCCTGGAGCGAGGCGACCCTCTCGGTGGTGAGCCACATCAGCTGCGAGGACCCGATGACCGGGCTCTCCAGCCTGGCCCACGTGCGCAGCACCCTGTCGACGCTCTACCGCCGCCACCGTCCGGGTGGCGTCCACCCGCGTGACTCGCACGCCCTGGTCGTCGTCGACCTGCCGCGTGACCGGCACGGCGGCGACGGCGGCGGGGACCCGATCGGGCGGGCGATGCGGATGGCGGCGTTGGGGGAGGCCCTGCGCACCGTCTACCCCCGCCGAGGTGGTCGGACGCCTCGGCGTCAACCGGGTCGCCGTCCTGGCCGAGCGGGACGCCCGCCTCGGGGTCAAGGTCCGGCTGCTGCGCCGACTCGTCGACGGGGTCGACGTGCGGGGCCACGACGCCCGGGTCTGGATCGAGGGCCTGCCCGCCAGCGACCTGGCCAGCGGCCTGATGCTCGACGAGCTGGCGCGCGCCTGACGCACGCCCCGTCGCGGCGCCGAGCGCGGCTAGGGTGGGCGCATGTGCGGTCGCTACGCGTCGAGCCGACGCCCCGAGGACCTCGTCGAGGAGTTCGAGGTGGTCGAGAACAGGGTGCCCGCGCCCCTGGCGGCCGACTACAACGTCGCCCCCACCAAGGAGGTGTACGCCGTCCTCGAGCGCCCGGCGCGCACCGAGGCCGATGGCTCCGCGGTGCCGGCCCAGCGGCAGCTGCGCACGCTGACGTGGGGGCTCGTGCCGTCGTGGGCCAAGGATCCCGCGATCGGCAGCCGGATGATCAACGCCCGCGCGGAGACCGCCAGCGAGAAGCCGGCCTTCCGCAAGGCGTTCCGCTCGCGGCGCTGCCTGCTCCCCGCCGACGGCTACTACGAGTGGTACGTGACCTCGGAGGTGACGAAGGCCGGGAAGCCGGTCAAGCAGCCCTACTTCATCCGGCCCCGCGACGGCGGCGTGCTGGCGATGGCCGGGCTCTACGAGATCTGGCGCGACCCCGACCGGGCCGACGACGACCCGGATCGCTTCCGGTGGACCTGCACGGTCCTGACCACCGAGGCCGCCGACGACCTCGGCCACATCCACGACCGGATGCCGCTGATGGTCGAGCGCGAGCGGTGGGACGACTGGCTCGACCCCGCGCTGGGTGAGGTGGAGCAGGTCGGTGACCTGCTGGTCCCCGCGGCCCCGGGCGTGCTGGAGGCCTACCCGGTCTCGACAGCCGTGGGCAACCACCGCAACAACGGTCCGCAGCTGGTGGAGCCGCTGCCGCTCGAGGACGTCGCGGGCCACGACACCGGGGCGGAAGGGGAGGGCGAGGACGCCCTCTTCGCCGCCGAGGAGATCGAGAAGAAGGACACGAGGGAGCGCAGATGAGGGTCGAGGAAGAGCTGGTCGAGACGCCGCGTGGCGAGGGGCGCCTGGTCGTCCACCACGCCGTCGACCCCGTCGCGGTGCTCCTGCTCAGCCACGGCGCCGGGGGTGGCATCGAGGCGATCGACCTCGTGGCCCTGGCCGAGGCGCTGCCGCCGCAGGGCGTGACGGTCGCGCTCTTCGAGCAGCCCTGGCGCCGCGCCGGACGCAAGATCGCCACCGCGCCCGCGACCCTGGACGAGGCCTTCGTCGTGGCCGCCGGGCTGATGCCGTCGGACCTGCCGCTCATCGTCGGGGGTCGCTCGGCCGGCGCCCGCTCCGCCGCCCGTACCGCCCTGCAGGTGGGGGCGAGTGGCTGCCTGGCCCTCTCCTTCCCGCTGCACCCGCCGGGCAAGCCGGAGAAGTCGCGGCTGGAGGAGCTGCACGGCGCCGAGGTCACGACCCTGGTGGTGCAGGGCGAGCGCGACACGATGGGCACCCCGTCGGAGTTCCCCGACGACGTCGACGTCTGCGTCGTGCCGTACGCCGACCACTCCCTCAAGGTGCCCAAGCGGGCGCCCCTGGAGCAGGAGGAGGCGCTGGCGATCGTGGTGGAGGCAACGCTGGAGTGGGTGGTCCGGGAGGCAGCCGGTGACGTGGTGGGGAATCAATCCGCATGAGGCCGTGTTGTGCTGCTCGTGCTGGCAACACTGACGACCGACGACACGACGGTAGTGTGGGATCCGATGACTGACTCCCTCACCGAAGAGACTGACGCGCAGCGCGCGCAGCGCTTCGAGCGCGACGCGATGCAGTACCTCGACCAGCTCTACTCGGCCGCGATGCGGATGACCCGCAACCCCGCCGACGCGGAGGACCTGGTCCAGGAGACGTACGCGAAGGCCTTCGCCTCGTTCCACCAGTTCAAGGCCGGCACCAACCTCAAGGCCTGGCTCTACCGCATCCTGACGAACACGTTCATCAACGTGTACCGCAAGAAGCAGCGGCAGCCGCAGCAGTCGATGGCCGAGGACGTCGAGGACTGGCAGCTCGCCCGTGCCGAGTCGCACACCTCGTCCGGCCTCAAGTCGGCCGAGACCGAGGCGCTCGAGCACCTCCCCGACTCCGAGGTCAAGGAGGCGCTGCAGAAGCTGCCGGAGGAGTTCCGACTGGCGGTCTACCTGGCCGACGTCGAGGGCTTCGCCTACAAGGAGATCGCCGAGATCATGGAGACGCCGATCGGCACCGTGATGTCGCGCCTCCACCGTGGCCGCCGTCAGCTGCGCGACCTGCTGAGCGACTACGTACGCGAGAACGACCTGCTCCCCGGGGGCGCCAGCACGAAGGGCGAGGACCAATGAGCCACCAGCACAACGACGACTGTGCGGACTACCTCGAACGCATCGTCTACTTCCTGGACAACGAGCTCGACGGCGCCGACTGCGCGGCCGTCCAGGCGCACCTCGACGAGTGCGGCCCGTGCCTGCAGAAGTACGACCTCCAGCGCACGGTGAAGACCGTCGTCGCGCGCTCGTGCAGCGAGTCCGCTCCCGAGGGTCTGCGGGAGCGGGTCCTGGTGCAGCTGCGCGAGGTGCAGGTCCGCATCACCGAGGGCTGAGCCCCGGACGTACGCCTCTCGCCGGGGCGAACAGGGAGGCGATTGGCCTCCGCGCCCCGGAGTTTGAGAAGATGGCCCGCACTGACATCCAGGAGGACACCATGGGCAAGACCGGTCGCAAGCGCCGCGCTCGCAAGAAGAAGGGCGCGAACCACGGCAAGCGCCCCAACGCCTGAGCGTTGAAGCACCAGGACCCCCGAGCCTCACGGCGCCGGGGGTCCTTGCTTTTCGTCGTGGTCGCCGTCAGGCGAGCTTGGCCATGAACTTCTCCGCGTCGACGACGACACGGGTGATCTCGCCCGAGGCGACCACCTTGCCGGGCGCGTCGCCCACCACGTTGCGGGCGGCGACGGTGAAGCGGTGCAGGGCGCCCGTCGACGTACGCCGTCGAGGCCTGCACCTCGACGACCTGACCGACCGCGCTCGGCGCGAGTGTCTCGACGGCGATCCGGGTGCCGACGCTGGTGCCGCCCGGCGGGAGGGAGGGAGCGACCGCTTCGCAGGTCACCATCTCCAGCCATGCGATCAACCGGGGCGTGCCCAGCACGCGGAGGCTGCCGCTGCCGACCGCGACGGCCGTGTCGTCCTCGGCGACGGTGAAGCGACGGTGTGGGTCGTCGGTGTGTCCATGTCTCTCCAGTCGCTGCGGTCGGGGGTCAGATGCCGAACGTGGCCCGGGGGTAGGCCGCCTCGACGTCGGTGATGACGTTGACCAGGTAGGGCACTCCCGAAGCGTAGGCCCGGTCGAGGGCCGGCCCGATCTGCCGGGGGTCGGTCACCGTCTCACCGGCACCGCCCAGCGACCTCACCACGTCGTCGTACCGGGTGCGCTGAGCCAGGTCGGCGGCGACGTCGTAGCCGTAGAGCATCTGCATCGGCCCCTTCTCGAGCCCCCACGCGGAGTTGTTGCCCATCACCATGACCACGGGCAGGTTGTGGCGCACGAGGGTGTCGACGTCCATCAGCGAGAAGCCCGCCGCGCCGTCGCCGAGCAGCAGGGTCACCTGGGCCGAGGGGCGGGCGATGCGGGCTGCGATGGCGGCTCCGAGACCGGCGCCGAGGCAGCCGTACGGACCGGGGTCGAGCCAGCCGCCGGGGCGCTTCGGCTCCACGAACTTGCCGGCGAAGCTCACGAAGTCGCCGCCGTCACCGATCACCACGGAGTCGTCGGCCAGCCGGGGGACCAGCTCGCCGTAGATGCGGGCGGGGTGGATCGGGTCGGCCTCGGCGGAGAGCAGCGCCCGGTCCCGCTCGGTGGTAGCGGCCACCGTTGCCTGCAGGTCGGTGGTCCAGGCCGTCCAGTCCGGGCGCTGGCCCGCCCGCTCGAAGGCGCTGGCGATCCCGTCGAGGGCCAGCGTCAGGTCGCCGGCGGTCGAGGCGGCCAGGGTGGCGTGCGCGGAGACCTGCCCGGGGGAGTCGGCCACGTGGACCACCTCGGCGACCGGGGCACCGTCCTTGCCGCCGAAGGAGCCGTAGCCCAGGCGGAAGTCCAGCGGCGTGCCGACCACGACCACCAGGTCGGCGGTGCCGAGGGCCTGGCCGCGAGCCTTGGTCACGAGGAGGGGGTGCCCGGCGGGCAGCACGCCACGACCCATCCCGTTGGTCAGGGTGGGGATGCCCAGCGACTCGACCAGGCGAAGGGCCGCCTCCTCGGCGTGGTCGGCCCAGACGTCGGTGCCCAGCACCAGCACCGGGCGTCGCGCGCGGGCGAGCAGGGCGGCGATCGTGCTGAGCGCGTCACCGTCCGGCTCGAGGGGAGCCGGCCGCTCGCCGGTCGGGGTCGGACCGGAGGCGCTGTTGAAGAACTCGTCCATCGGCACGTCGACGAAGACCGGGCCGCGGTGCGAGCTGCCCGCCGTGCGGAAGGCGGCGTCGACTCCGCCCAGGACGTCGCCGGCGGTGGGGAGGGTGCGCGCGTCCTTCGCCACCGGGGCGACCAGGGGTGGCTGGTCGAGCTCCTGGAGGCTTCCGGTGCCCCACCGGTTCTGCGGGGCGCGCCCGCCCACGACCACCATCGGCGAGCCGTTGAACTGGGCCTGGGCGATCGCGCTGATGCCGTTCGTGACGCCGGGGCCGGCGGTGAGGACGGCCAGGCCCGGGGTGCGGGTGAGCTTGCCGGTCGCCTCCGCGGCGAAGGCGGCGGTCTGCTCGTGGCGCACGTCCAGCAGCCGCATCGGAGGCTCGGCCTTGACGGCACCGTCGTACATCGGGAAGACGTGGGCACCCGAGAGCGTGAACATCGTCGACACCCCGTGGGCGCGGGCCGCGGTCACGGCCAGCTCACCGGCGTGGCCTGTGGTCGTCTCGTCCGTCATGTGACGCAGGTTACTTGCCGGTCACCATTCTGGGGAGGTGCTGTCCGTTGCTGGAGCGCAGGGCGTCGTTGATGGCCAGGAGCAGGTCGGCCCGAGTGCTGGGCCGGTGCGGTCCGAGCAGCAGCTGGAGGTGGAGCGAGCGCAGCAGCTCCTGGGCGTTGCGGGTGCGCAGCCACGGGTCGGAGGAGGCGGGGACGCTCTCGGGGTCGGCCGCGGCACCCACCCGCGCGACCCACCGCTCGACCACGTCGAAGGGGACCCGTTCGCGGGCCAGCACCTGCACGGTCGCAGCGGCGAGGTGGTCGGTCTCGCCGTGGTCCAACGGGGAGGGCCGCACCAGGCGGTCGGCGACGACGTCGAGGAGCACGGTGAGCTCCATGGCGTCGAGGTGGCGCGAGCCGGCCAGTGCTCCGATCGCGTCGGCGCCGTGCGCCACGGCGCGTGCCGTGCCCTGCTCGGGGATCCAGCCGCGTACGTCCTGCTCCCGCAGCAGCCAGCTGGTCAGCAGGTCGCCCCAGCGCAGGACGTCCTCGCGGGGGAGCAGCTGCTCGTCGTTGTCGCGGCGCAGCACGTGCGCGATGACGCGCGCCGACCAGCTGCGTCGGAAGACGGTCGGGGTGCCGGTCTCGCCGATGCCGACCCGGAGCCCTGCCACCATGCCGTCGCCGAGCCCGACGAGCAGATCGTCGTAGACGCCGCGGCCGATCCAGACGGTCAGCACCTGCAGTGCGAGCCCGTCCCTGATCTCCGGGTCGGGGGAGCCGAGCATGGTGGTCAGCTCGGCGGTGAGGTCGCCCAGGGTGCGGTCGGGCGGCACGTGCACGCCGTCGCGCACCACCCCGCGCCAGTACCCAACACCCATGCGTCCATCCTGCCAGCCGGGGCATGGATCTGGGGAGGGTACCGAGGAGTCAGGGGCCGAAAGTGAGCGCTCTCGCGGCCCTTGGTGGGCGTCAGCGACGGGGGAGGCCGGAGCGCGTCCTAGTGTGGTTCTCGTGCCCTCCCTGACTGAACTGGTGCGAGCCCACACCGACCTCGACGACGCGGACGTGGACTGGCTGACGAGGCTGATGGCGGACTGGCAGATCATCGCCGACCTCTCCTTCGCCGACCTCGTGCTGTGGCTGCGTGACGGGGACGACCGCGGCTTCTGGGCCGGGGGCCAGATGCGCCCCACGACCGGCCCCACGGCGCTGGTCGACGACGTCGTGGGCACCTTCGTCCCGGCCGGGCGACGCCGGATGCTCGACAAGGCGTGGGAGCAGCAGCGGCTGATCCGCGAGGGCGACCCGGAGTGGAGCGACGACGTGCCGGTGCGCGTCGAGGTGGTCCCCGTGCGCCGGGGCGACCGCGTCATCGCGCTGATCATGCGCAACACCAACCTGCTGGGCGTGCGTACGCCGAGCCGCCTCGAGCTCGCCTACGTGCAGACCGCCTCCGACCTGGCGCAGATGATCTCGCACGGGCACTTCCCGCCCGAGGGGCAGCGCAGCGAGGACGCCGACGCACCGCGCGTGGGCGACGGCTTCATGCGCGTCGACGCCTCCGGGCGCGTGACGTACGCCAGCCCCAACGCCCTGTCCGTCTACCGCCGCCTGGGGCACCAGGGCGACCTGGCCGGCCTGGTGCTGGGCGACCTCACCCGCGAGCTGGTGCCGGCACGGCGGCGGCAGGACGAGGAGACGCTCAGTGCGGTGCTGGGCGGACGGGCACCGCGGGCCGCCGAGGTCACCACCGACGGGGCGTCGGTGATCGTCCGGTCGATCCCGCTGCTGCCGCGGGGTGAGCGGATCGGAGCCCTCATCCTGCTGCGCGACGTCACCGACCTGCGTCGCCGTGAGCGCGAGCTGATGACGAAGGACGCCACCATCCGGGAGATCCACCACCGGGTGAAGAACAACCTCCAGACCGTGGCCGCCCTGCTCCGGCTGCAGGCGCGGCGCATCGACGTCCCCGAGGCCAAGTGGGCGCTCGAGGAGGCCGTGCGGCGGGTCGGCTCGATCGCGATCGTCCACGAGACCTTGAGCCAGGCAGTGGCCGAGCACGTCGAGTTCGACGAGATCGCCGACCGGCTGGCCCGCATGGTCAGCGACGTCAGTGCGACCGGCCACCGGGTGGAGATCCGCCGCGAGGGGTCGTTCGGCGACCTCTCCTCCGAGGTCGCGACCGCGCTGGCGATGGTGGTCACCGAGGTGCTGCAGAACGCGGTCGAGCACGGCTACCCGACCGACGAGGACCAGGTGGCGTCTGCGGACGATGCCGTGGAGCCCGCCACGGGACTGATCGTCCTCAGCGTGCGTCAGGTGCGCGACCGGCTCGAGGTCGAGGTCGTCGACGACGGGGTCGGTCTTCCGGATGGGTTCGACCTGGTGGGTTCCACCAACCTCGGACTCTCGATCGTGCGCACCCTCGTCGAGTCGGAGCTCGGTGGGCACATCACGATGGGTGCGGCCCCTGACGGGCGAGGCACTCGCGTCGTGATCGACGTCCCGCTCGACTGAGCCCCCCAGCCCCGAGCGGTACGACGGTCAGGCGGTGCGGACCCGGGCGCGGGCGTTGCGGCGCTTGAGCGCGCGGCGCTCGTCCTCGCTGAGGCCACCCCACACGCCGTGGTCCTGGCCGGCCTCGAGGGCCCACTGCAGGCAGAGCTCGCGCACGTCGCAGCGGCGGCAGACCTGCTTGGCCTCTTCGATCTGCAGGATCGCAGGACCCGTGTTGCCGATCGGGAAGAAGAGTTCGGGGTCTTCGTCGAGGCACGCTGAACGGTGGCGCCAATCCATGGGGGAGGAGTCCTCTTCCTGGGGTGGGGGAGTGAGTGACTGGAGCAAGGTCTGTGGACCCTGCGTCCAGAGAGGTGAAGCAATGCGCAAAGGGACGTCCGAGCAGTCCTCTGTAGGGCGCAACCCAATCTTCCAACAGATTGCAGATCGCACAACCCCTGCCGGGCGTCACATCCGTCACAACTAAAGTGGCTGACGTGAACCCGCCTCCTGTGCCTTCCCCCGGATCCGAGCCCACCGGAGCGCTCGACGGTGCCCCGACGTCCCGTGTTCCGTGGGCTCTGGCGATGGCCGTCCTGGGCATCATGGTCGAGGCCGTGGTCTTCGTGGGTCTGGGAGTCGCCGAGCTCGTGGCACTCGACTCGAAGCGGCTCGCCATGGGGCTGAGCACGGCAGGCTTCTTCGTCGGCTACGGAGCGCTGCTCGCCTTCTGCGGCCGCGCGCTCTGGCAGCGCGAGGCCTGGGCGCGCAGCATCGTCGTGATGGCGCAGCTGATCCACCTCGGCACGGCGTGGAGCAACCGCGACGCCAACCCGGTGCTGGCCGCGCTGGCCGCGGCGACGGCCCTGGTCGTCCTGGTGGGGATCTTCCACCCCGCCAGCCTCAAGGCCGTCGACCGCTGACCGGACGCCTGCTCAGTCGGTCTCCAGCGAGCGCCGCAGCTGCTCCAGGGTGCGGCTGAGCAGTCGCGACACGTGCATCTGGGAGATGCCGACCTCGGCCGCGATCTGCGACTGGGTCATGTTCTTGAAGAAGCGCAGCATCAGGATCTTCTTCTCACGCGGCTCGAGCTGGTCCAGGAGCGGCTTGAGCGATTCACGGATCTCGACGTGGGCGAGGTTGTCGTCCTCGGTGCCCAACGAGTCGGCCAGCGACGGGGCGCGGTCGTCGTCGTCGTCGCCGGCGTCGAGCGACAGCGTCGAGTAGGCGTTGGAGGACGCGAGACCCTCGACGACCTCCTCGAGGGTGACGCCGAGCTCCTCGGCGATCTCGCGCGGCGTGGGGGAGCGGCCGAGCTTCTGCGAGAGCTCACCGGTCGCCGTGGAGATCTGCATGCGCAGCTCCTGCAGGCGCCGGGGCACCCGGATGGCCCATCCCTTGTCGCGGAAGTGGCGCTTGATCTCGCCGATGATGGTCGGCGTCGCGTACGTCGTGAACTCGACGCCGCGCTCGACGTCGAAGCGGTCGACGGACTTGATCAGGCCGATGGTGCCGACCTGGACCAGGTCCTCGAGCGGCTCGCCGCGGTTGCGGAAGCGTCGGGCGCAGTGCTCGACGAGGGGGAGGTGGAGCTGGACCAGCTCGTCGCGGGTGACCCGGGCCTCGACGGAGTCGGGCTCGGCCGCGACGAGGACGTCGAAGAGCTCGTGGCTACGCCGTCGGAGCGCCTCGAAGTGGGTCTCGGCTTCCTCCCCTGGGGCTGTGCCCTGGGCAATGGGAGTCATCTCAGGCCACGGTCCCCTGCGGCTCCGGGGGGAGGATGGAGTTGACCTGCAGGTTGACGACCGCGAAACCGGCGTCGTGCGTGCTGGTGCACGAGGTGGTCAGGGTGGTGAGCACCTGCCAGGCAAAGGAGTCCGTCACGACCGCCAGCGGGACGTCGCTGGGGGTGGACAGGGTCACGTTGACCTCGCCGGGGGTCACCGCGAACGTGCACTCCAGGTCGGCGCCGGGGGTGGCCGAGGCGACCAGCAGCGCGGCTGCCTCGCCCACCGCGATGCGCAGGTCCTCGATGTCGTCGAGGGTGAAGTCGAGACGGGCGGCCATGCTCGCTGCGGTGCTGCGCAGGACGTACACGAAGGCGCTGTCGGCGGGGACGCTCATGCGCACCTGGGCTGTCGTCGTGGCGGCGGGGGAGCGGTCGTCCAAGGTCGTCACTTCCGTCCTGCGGAGGTCAGCCTGGGAGGCTGACGGGGGGATGGGTGGGGCGGTGCTGTGCTCGGCCGCTCGACGCGGCCGGGGTGAGGACACCGGACGGGGGCGAGCCGCGCAGCTGCGCGGGCCCACCCCCGTCCGGGGAGTGCCTCAGGCCTTCTTGGTCTCCCAGAAGATCTCGGCGATCTCGTCGATCTTGGCGAGCAGCTCGTCCGCCGCGGCGGCGTCGAGGGTGCCCTTGGTGCCGCCGGCGCCGGCGAGCTTGGTGGCCTCGTTGAAGAGGGTGTGCAGCTGAGGGTACTTCTCGAAGTGCGGAGCCTTGAAGTAGTCGGTCCACAGGACCCAGAGGTGGTGCTTGACGAGCTCCGAGCGCTCCTCCTTGATCAGGATGGCGCGGGTGCGGAAGTCAGCGTCGTCGTTGTCGGCGACCTTGGCGATCAGGGCCTTGATCGACTCGGCCTCGATGCGGGCCTGGGCGGGGTCGTACACGCCGCACGGCAGGTCGCAGTGCGCGGACACGGTGACGGTCGGGGCGATGAAGCGGGAGAACATCGGTGTTCCTCTCGGTCGTACGTCGAGCCTTGACTGGTGACTGCGACACTACTCGCATGGTCCGACGCTTCCTCACGGGTGCCTCACGCGTGGGGCTCGCACGCGTACGCGGCGACTCGATGCGCCCCAGCCTGCGGGCCGGTGACTGGCTGCTGGTCCACCACGGCGCGGCGGTGCGACCGGGTGCCGTGGTGGTGGCCCGCTTCGCCGACGGGACCCTGGTGGTGAAGCGCGCCGCGGAGGCCCGCCGGACCAGGGTCGACGCTCCCGGGTGGTGGCTGCTGAGCGACGACCCGGGGGTCGGCGTCGACTCGCGCCACCGCGGCACCGTGCCGGCGGACGACGTGCTCGGCGTGGCGATCGCACGCCTCTGGCCCTGTCCCCGGCGCCTGCCTGCACGCGTTCCTGCAGCCCGCGGCAACGTGTAAGAGGATATATGTGGGTGAGGTCCGTCACCCCGGGCTCCGAGCGCGGATCCTGCTGGGGGCATGACAGCAGGACGTGAGAGAATTCGGGCCATGTCACAGGCGCCCGAAATCGTTTCCCACCCCTTCCACGGTGACCCGGTCTTCGACCTTCACGTAGGTGGCAAGCTGGAGACGGTGTCGCGCGTGGCGCTCAAGGGAGCCGACGAGCTCTCCCTGGCCTACACCCCCGGTGTGGCTCGTGTGTGCGAGGCGATCGCCGCCGACCCCGCCATGACGCAGGAGTACACCTGGGTCCCCAACGTGGTCGCGGTCATCACCGACGGCACCGCCGTGCTCGGGCTCGGCGACATCGGCCCGGCCGCCGCGATGCCGGTGATGGAGGGCAAGGCCGTCCTCTTCAAGCAGTTCGGTGGGGTCGACTCCGTCCCGATCTGCCTGGACACCACCGACACCGAGGAGATCATCGAGACCGTGGCGCGCCTGGCGCCCAGCTTCGGTGGCATCAACCTGGAGGACATCTCCGCCCCCCGCTGCTTCGAGATCGAGGAGCGGCTCAAGGAGCGCCTCGACATCCCGGTCTTCCACGACGACCAGCACGGCACTGCCGTCGTCGCCCTGGCTGCCCTGAAGAACGCGCTCAAGCTGACCGGCCGTACGCCCGAGTCGACGCGCGTCGTCGTCTCCGGCGCCGGTGCGGCCGGTGTCGCCGTGGCCCGCATCCTGCTGGGCGCCGGGATCCGCGACATCGCCGTGCTCGACCGCCGGGGCGTGCTCAACTCCGAGCGCAGCGACCTCACCGACGTGAAGGCCGCCCTGGCCCGCGACACGGCCGACAACTTCGGCCGCAAGGGCACGCTGGCCGACGCGATGGACGGCGCCGACGTCTACATCGGCGTCTCCGGCGGCTCGGTGCCCGAGGAGATCGTGGCCTCGATGGCCCCCGACGCGGTCATCTTCGGCCTGGCCAACCCGACGCCCGAGGTGCACCCCGACCTCGCCCACAAGTACGCCCGCGTCGTGGCCACGGGGCGCTCCGACTTCCCGAACCAGATCAACAACGTGCTCTGCTTCCCCGGCATCTTCCGCGGTGCCTTCGACGTGCACGCCACCAAGATCACCGAGGGCATGAAGCTCGCGGCCGCCGACGCGCTCGCCGACCTCGTCGGTGACGCGCTCGCCGAGGACATGATCATCCCGTCGCCCTTCGACCCGCGGGTCGGACCCGCCGTCTCGCAGGCCGTCGCGGACGCGGCACGACGTGACGGGGTCGCCCGCAGGTAAGGTTCATCGCATGTTCGCCGTCTACGCCTCGTCCTTCGCGCCCCGTGACGCTGCCGACCCCCTGGCCGGCCTCGTGGTGGGGGAGCGACCCGACCCGGTCGCCCCCGAGGGGTGGACCACGGTGACGGTGAAGGCCGCCTCCCTCAACCACCACGACCTGTGGTCGTTGCAGGGCGTCGGCCTGCGCGAGGAGGCCCTCCCGATGATCCTCGGGTGCGACGCGGCCGGTCTCGACGAGGAGGGCAACGAGGTCGTCGTGCACGCCGTCGTCTCCAGCCCCGACTGGACCGGTGACGAGACCCTCGACCCGAGGCGTTCGCTGCTGTCGGAGCGCCACCAGGGCACCTTTGCCGACAAGGTGGTCGTCCCCACCCGCAACGTCGTGGCGAAGCCGGCGTCGATGAGCTTCGCCGAGGCCGCGTGCCTCCCGACGGCGTGGCTCACGGCGTACCGCATGCTCTTCACCCAGGGCAACCTGAAGCCCGGCGACACCGTGCTGGTCCAGGGGGCCGGCGGAGGCGTGGCCACCGCACTCATCACGCTCGCCCGTGCCGGGGGCCTCACCGTGCTCGCCACCTCGCGCGACGAGGCCAAGCGCGCCCGTGCCCTCGAGATCGGCGCCCACGAGGTCTTCGAGTCGGGCGCCCGGCTGCCGGTGAAGGTCGACGCGGTCATGGAGACCGTGGGTCGGGCCACCTGGTCGCACTCGATCCGCTCGCTGCGGCCCGGCGGCAAGATCGTCATCTCCGGCACCACCTCGGGCCCGCAGCTCGACGACGCCGAGCTCACCCGCATCTTCTTCCTGCAGCTGCAGGTCATCGGCTCCACCATGGGCACGCGCGACGAGCTGGCCTCGCTCGTGCGCCTGCTCGACGCCACCGGCACCCGTCCGCTGGTCGACCGCACCATCGCCATGGAGGACGCCCGCGAGGGGTTCAAGGCCATGGCCGAGGGTGACCTCTTCGGGAAGATCGTCTTCACGCGATGACTCGCACCCACGTCCTGACGGGCGCGGGGCGGGCATCGGAGCCGCACTCGCGCAGCAGCTCAGCGACCGTGGGGACCAGCTCGTGCTGCTCGTCCGTACGCCCGGACGCGCGGCCGAGGTCAGCGAGGCGTTGGGTGCCCGGCACCGCGTCGAGGTGGTCGACCTGGCCGACGCGGCCGGCGTCCTGGAGGCCGGGCGTCGCCTGGCCGCCGAGCTCGGCCGGGTGGACTCGCTGGTGCACTGTGCCGGCGTGGTCGACCTCGCCCGCGTCGCTGACCTCGACCCGCAGACGTGGCAGCACCAGCTCGACGTCAACCTGACGGCCCCTGCGATGCTCACGGCCGGCCTGCTGCCGGCGCTGCGCGACGGCGGGTCGACGGTCGTCTTCGTCAACTCCACCTCCGGCCTGGCCGCCAGCCCGAGCTGGGCGGCGTACGCAGCCTCGAAGCACGGCCTGCGCGCGCTCGCGGAGTCGTTGCGCGCGGAGGAGTCGTCGTACGGTCTTCGGGTCACCACCGTCTTTCCCTCCCGCACGGCGACCGGCATGCAGGCGCGGGTCCGTGCCCAGGAGGGCAAGGAGTACCGAGACGACGAGTGGATGAGCGCGGCCTCGGTCGCCTCGTCCATCGTCCACGTGCTCGACCTGCCGGCCGACACCACCTTGACCGACCTCACCCTCAGGACGTCACCGTCGCCGTCCTGAGCAGTCCAACTCACCCCGCGTGGAGCCCTACGCACACACCAAAAGAGTCTCCCCATGAAGTCCTTGCATCCCGCTCTGACCCCTGTGTACGACGACGTCCTGCGTCGCAACCAGGGTGAGCTCGAGTTCCACCAGGCCGTCTACGAGGTGCTCGAGAGCCTGAGCCCCGTCGTCACCAAGCGCCCCGAGTTCGTCGAGGCCTCGATCATCGAGCGCATCTGCGAGCCCGAGCGCCAGATCATCTTCCGCGTGCCGTGGACCGACGACCAGAACCGCGTGCACATCAACCGCGGCTTCCGCGTCGAGTTCAACTCCGCGCTCGGCCCCTACAAGGGTGGCCTCCGCTTCCACCCGAGCGTCTACCTCGGCATCGTGAAGTTCCTCGGCTTCGAGCAGATCTTCAAGAACGCCCTCACCGGCATGCCCATCGGCGGCGGCAAGGGCGGCTCCGACTTCGACCCGAAGGGTCGCTCGGACGCCGAGATCATGCGCTTCTGCCAGTCGTTCATGACCGAGCTCTACCGCCACCTGGGCGAGTACACCGACGTCCCTGCCGGTGACATCGGCGTCGGCGGCCGCGAGATCGGCTACCTCTTCGGCCAGTACAAGCGCATCACCAACCGCTACGAGTCCGGCGTCCTCACCGGCAAGGGCTTCAGCTGGGGCGGTTCGCAGGCGCGGACCGAGGCCACCGGCTACGGCACCGTCTTCTTCGCCCGCGAGATGCTCAAGGCGAAGGGCGAGACCTTCGAGGGCAAGAGGGTCCTGGTCTCCGGCTCCGGCAACGTCGCCATCTACGCCACCGAGAAGGTCCACCAGCTCGGCGGCACCGTCGTCGCGATGTCCGACTCGTCGGGCTACATCGTCGACGAGCAGGGCATCGACCTCGACCTCATGCGTGAGGTCAAGGAGGTCCAGCGTGGTCGCGTCGCCGACTACGCCGCCGCCCGTGGTGCGCACGTGAAGTTCGTCGCCGACGGCTCCATCTGGGACGTCCCCGCCGACGTCGCGCTGCCCTGCGCGACCCAGAACGAGCTCGACGAGGTCGCGGCCAAGACCCTGATCGGCAACGGCGTGAAGCTGGTCGCCGAGGGCGCCAACATGCCCTGCACCCCGACCGCGGTCGCGGCGTTCCAGGGCGCTGGTGTCCTCTTCGCCCCGGGCAAGGCCGCCAACGCCGGAGGTGTGGCCACCTCGGCCCTGGAGATGCAGCAGAACGCCTCGCGCGACAAGTGGAGCTTCGAGCACACCGAGGCGCGCCTCGACAAGATCATGACGGGCATCCACGAGCTCACGCTCACCACCGCCGACGAGTACGGCCTGGGTGCCGACTACGTCGCGGGCGCCAACATCGCCGGCTTCACGCAGGTCGCCGACGCCATGCTCGCCATGGGCGTGATCTGAGCACCAGCCAGCGCTGACGCGCGCAGACGAAGGGCGTCGCACCCACGGGGGCGACGCCCTTCGCCGTCCCCGGGGCCGCGACAGGAACCCGCCCGTGCCGCTACGTTGGCGCGCACCGACGAAGGTCCCGAGCCGGAGGTGCCCCGTGCCCGTCACAGATCAGTCCGCAGCAGCGTCCGTCGCGCAGGAGCGCGAGGTCCTGGCCTCCACGCTGCACGCCCTCGCCGCGGTGTCGCTGTGGGCCTTCCTGGGGCCGTTGTGGGCCCGCGTACGCCGTGGCTCCGGCCCCTTGGCCGTGGTGGCCGTCGTGGGTGGCGTGATGATCGGGGCGACGATGCTCTTCTCCTCGGGCGTCTCGCGGTGGCGATGACCGCGGCGGAGTTCGGCGACGCGGGGGCCGCCCGCTTCCTGGTGGTGGCCGGGTGGGAGACCGCGCGCGTGGCCGTGGCGCCCGGCCTGGTCATGGGGGCGCCACCGCGCTGGCGGGCCTGCGCCACCGGGTGCTCCACCCGGGCGTCACCGCTTCAGTGGCCTCTTCGTGCTCCTGCTGGCCTGGGGCCTGGTCCCCGGGTCGCCGGCCGGCGTCATGGGGGCTCGTCACCCTGTGGTCCTGGTCGTCGCAGTCGCCCTGGCTGTCGGGCGTGGACGCGTCCCGCGCTGAGTCCTAGGCTGAGGGACGTCAGCGTGGAGCCAGGAGGTCGCCATGCCGAGTGGCGCAGCGTCACCCGTCCGCCCATGCCGGAGGCACCGGGCTTCGAGCACCACGTCGTCGAGACCCCGGGGCTGCGGACCCACCTCGCCACCGTCGGCGAGGGTGACCCCGTGCTCCTGCTGCACGGTTCCCGCAGCACTGGTGGCAGTGGCGGGTCGTGGCGTCCCGCCTCGCCGACGAGGGCTACCGCGCGCTGTGCCCCGACCTGCGGGGGTCGGGGTGGACCGAGGCGACGAGCCCCGAGATCACGCGTACGAGCCGGCTCGACGACGTGCTCGCGCTGCTCGACGCGCTGGCGCTCGACCGGGTGCACCTGGTCTCGCACGACCTGGGCTCCGTCACCGCGATCCAGCTCTCCTACGGGCACCCCGAGCGCCTGCGTCGCGCCGTGCAGCTCAGCGTGCCGCCGGCCTTCATGACCCTCAGCCCGCGCACCCTCCCGGGCTTCCGGCACCTGCCGGCCTTCTTCTGGCACCGGAGCGGAACGAGCCTCCGCTTCACCTTCTCGGAGCGCTACGTCGCGCAGCCCATGTCGGAGGCGGACATCGCCGCCCACCTGGCGCCGATGCAGCGTCCCGAGATCGACGCCGCGGTCCGCACGGTCTCCCGCGCCATGGTGCTCGGCGAGGCGCCGCGCCTGGCCGGGGGCACCTACCGCCGACAGCGCCTACGGGTGCCGACCCTCTTCGTCTTCGGCCGCGAGGACCGCTACTGGAACGAGAAGATCATGGGCATCGTGTGCCGCGAGCCGGAGAAGTACGCCGACGGCGCGGAGTTCGCGTACGTCGACGGGGCGTCGCACTTCATCACCGACGACGCGCCCGAGGCGGTCGCCGACCTGGTCGTCGACTGGCTGGGCCGTGCCGCCTGACCGTCCTGCTCGGCCGTGACGCTTGATCGTGACGGCACCATGGGGGCATGCCGCACGTCGTCGCCGTCAGCCGTGACGGGACCCACCGCTTCAGCAAGGTCCCGACCGAGGCGATCACCCTCATCGAGGGCATCGGCGTGCTGGGCGACGCCCACGCCGGCACGCTGGTCCAGCACCGCTACTCGGCCCGCCGCGACCCCAACCAACCCAACCTGCGCCAGGTCCACCTGATCCAGTCCGAGCTCTTCGACCAGGCGCGCGAGCAGGGCTACGAGCTCGGTCCGGGCGACCTCGGGGAGAACGTGCTGACCGCAGGCATCGACCTGCTGACGCTGCCCGAGGGCACGCTGCTCGACCTGGGTGGTCCGGTGGTCCGGCTCACCGGGCTGCGCAACCCGTGCGTGCTCATCAACCGCTTCCGGCCCGGCCTGCTCAAGGTGGTGCTGGCCAGGGCGGACGGGACGCCGATGGGGCGCGCCGTGCCGGACGAGCCGCGGCCCGACGCGCCTGCGGTGATTCGCCGGGCAGGCGTGATGTCGGTGGTGGAGCGGGGCGGTGAGGTGGTGCCCGGAGCCCCGGTCACGGTCACGCTGCCGGACGGCCCCCACGTGGCGATGGAGCCCGTCTGAGCCTTGCCGTGCCCGGTCCGCTGCGCCACCATGGCGGGATGTCATCGCCCAGGGTCGTCGCTGTCTGCCGCGACGGCGAGCACCGGTTCAGCAAGACACCCGTGGAGGCGATCGCGCTCGTGGCCGGGCGCGGCGTCGAGGGCGACGCGCACGCGGGTGAGCACGTGCAGCACCGCTCGCGCGTGCGTCGTGACCCGCTCCAACCCAACCTGCGCCAGGTGCACCTGATCCACGCCGAGCTCTTTGACGAGGCGCGTGCCGCCGGTCACGAGCTGTCGCCGGGCGACCTGGGGGAGAACGTCACGACCGGCGGCCTCGACCTGCTCGCGCTGCCCGTCGGGACCCTGCTCGACCTCGGCGGCCCGGTGGTCCGGCTGACCGGGCTGCGCAACCCGTGTGCCCAGATCAACACCTTCCGGCCCGGCCTGCTGAAGGTCGTGCTGGCCCGCCCGACGGCACCCCGGTCGGCGAGCCTGCCCCCTCGACCGCCGACCCCCGGATCGCCACGGCGTCCCCGCTGGTCCGCAAGGCCGGCGTGATGTCAGTGGTCGAGCGAGGCGGTGAGGTGGTGCCGGGCGCCGCCATCACGGTCACCCTTCCGGAGGAGCCGCACGTCCCGCTGCAACCGGTCTGAGCTCACTCCTGGGCCAGCGCCGCGGCGACGGCCGGACGGACCCCGCGGGGCACGTTGGAGCGCGGCGGGAAGGTCGACAGGGGCACGTAGCCGTGCTCCTGCACCACCGCGGACACGTTGGCCATCATTGCGTCGAGCTGTGGCGGCGTACGCCCGGTGCGTGCCAGCACGTCGGCGACGACGCCGCTGCGGTGCAGGGGCCGTCCGGCGTGCTCGGCGCGCAGCAGGGCGACGTACGCCGCCACGGCGACCGCGATCTCCTCGTCGCTCCAGGGGCCCTGTCCGCGCCCGGGCGCCGGCGTCCCGACCAGGAGCCAACGGCCGTCGGCGTCGACCACGAGCGTCCCCTCGGCCACCATGGCCGCGGCCGCCGCGTGCAGGTCCAGCTGCCAGGTGAGGACCAGGTCGCCGCCGGAGCGCAGGTCGGACTCGTGGCGCAGCCAGACGGCGCGGGCCACGTCGAGGGGTGAGGTGGGCGCACGGTCGGTGAGGGCCTCGACGAGCCAGGCGCGGACGGTCGCAGTGGTCACCGCCCCAGCCTGCCGGACCCGGCCGTGAGCCGTCGCTCCGGGGCGTCAGGTCACCGTCGGACCCGGTAGGTCAGGTGCAGCACGCCGGAGCCGAAGACCCGGGTCTCGACCAGCTCGAGCGGCACCTCACGCTCGTCGCGGGGGAAGTAGGGGCGGCCGCCACCGACCAGCACCGGGTGGATCATCAGGCGGTACTCGTCGATGAGCCCGAGGGAGGCGACCTCCGCCGCGAGCGTCGCACCACCGATCGCGACGGTGCCGTCACCGGGCTCGTTGCGCAGCTGGTCGACCTCCTCGGCGAGGCTGCGGGTGGCGAGGCGCGCGTTGCCCCGGACCTCCGACAGGGTGGTCGAGAAGACCACCTTCGGGAGCGCGTTCCACAGGACGGCCCACTCCCGCTCCGCATCGCTGAGCGCCGGGTCGTCCTCGTGGTCCTGCCAGTAGAGCATCGTCTCGTAGAGCTTGCGGCCGAGCAGGTGGACGTGGGTGCCGCGCAGCTCGTCGAGGTGGGCGGCGAAGACCTCGTCGTCCGGGACGCCCCACTGGAAGTCGCCGTCGGGGCCCTCGACGAAGCCGTCGACGGAAGGATTCATGGCGTAGGAGACGGTGTGCATGGGGCACCCTTCGCGGACTCGGGTCGGTCCCGCCAGTGTCGACGCCCCGCGAGCGTCCTGGCAATGCCCCGGGTGCGGTGCTGGTCACCGTCCTCCACCCCTGCGCATACTGAGGCATGGGGACCGGCTCGCTGCTGGAGGTCGACACCGCGCGGGGGCGGATGCCTGCCTACGCCGCGCAACCCTCCACGCCACCTCCGTGGCCGGGGGTGGTGGTCATCCACGACTTCACCGGGATGAGCGAGGACCTGCGCCGCCACACCGACTGGCTGGCCTCCGAGGGATTCCTCGCGATCGCTCCCGACCTCTACCACTGGGGCAGTCGCCTGCGCTGCCTGCGCACGATCGTGCGGGACCTGGGGCCTCGACGGGGGCGTACGTTCGACGACGTCGAGGCGGCCCGTCAGTGCTGAGGGGCCATGACGGCTGCTCGGGGCGGGTCGGGGTGATCGGCTTCTGCATGGGCGGCGGCTTCGCCATCGCGATGGCGGGGGGGGGCACGGCTTCGACGCCTCGGCGGTCAACTACGGCGGCTGTCCCTCGGACGCCCCGGACTGGCTGCCCCGGGCCTGCCCCGTCGTCGGCAGCTTCGGCGCGGAGGACCGCTCACCTCTCGGCGCGCGGGCGGGCGAGCGCCTCGAGGAGCTGCTGACCGCGTACGACGTGCCCCACGACGTGAAGATCTACCCGGGCGTGGGGCACGGGTTCATGAACGACCACGCGCCCCGGGACCAGACCCTGCTCCTGCGCTTCCTGGCCCGCGTCTCGGGGACACGGTACGACGAGGCCGCCACCGTGGACGCGCGGCGGCGGATCGTCGCCTTCTTCGACGAGCACCTGCGTGGGTCGCCCGCGGACCAGGAGTGAGGGGCAACCATGGCGTACGACGAGGTGCTGGCCCAGCGCATCCGGGAGGCGGTCGGCGCTGCTGCGGGGGACGACGGCTACCGCGAGATCCGCATGTTCGGCGGCCTGTGCTGGACCGTGAACACCCACATGGCCGTCGGGACGGCCGGCGACGACCTGATGGTGCACGTCGGCAAGGAGGGCGTCGATCCGGCGCTGGGGCAGGGCGCGCGTCGCGCGACCATGGGTGAGCGGACCATGGGTGGCGTGGTGCTGGTCGCGGCCGACGACCTGCCCGACCGGGCGAGCCTGGACGCGTGGGTGCGCCCCGCGGTCGAGCGCTCGCTGGCCAGGCCACCGAAGCCGGCGCGGGGCTGACGCCGACTTCAGCGGGGAGGAGTCAACGCCTGGGCGAGCATCACGATGATGCCGCTGGGGCCGCGGACGTAGCAGAGCCTGTAGAGGTCCTCGTAGGTCGCGACCCCGCGCAGCGGACGGCATCCGTGCCTGGCCGCGACGGCCAGGGACTCGTTGAGGTCGTCGACCGAGAAGGCGACCCGGTGCATGCCGACCTCGTTGGGTCGGGTCGGCTCCGTCTCGACCGCCTCGGGATGGACGTACTCGAAGAGCTCGAGCTGGCCGTGGCCGTCGGGCGTGGCGAGCATCGCGATCTTGGCGTGGTTGTCGTCGAGCCCGACCGCGGTGTCCGACCATCCGCCGCTCACGGTCTGGCGGCCCAGGAGCGTCAGGCCCAGGTCGGTGAAGAAGGCGATGGCGGCGTCGAGGTCACGCACCGCGATCCCGACGTTCTCCAGCTTGATCGCCATGCTCTGCACCCTAGTGACGTGCCGGCGACCCGTCGAGGAGGTCGGACCACGCCCTTGCCGCGCCAGCCGGGGGAGGAGCATCCTGCGGGGAGGAGCACCCGCTCCTGAGTGTCGCCCTCCCGCCGGAGGAGGCGGTCCGATGACCCTCAGCCACGGATACGGCGTGGCCGTCGGCAGCTTCGTCGAGTTCACCCGCGACCCGGCCGAGGAGTACGGCCACTGGTACCACGGGCACCTGGTCATCGCGACGCCGAGCGGCCACTACCGGGCTGCGCTCGACGTCGACAAGCCCGGTGGCGGCATCAGCTACCGGATCGTCGACGACCTGCGCAGCCACGACCTCGGCCCGGTCGCGGGCCTGGCGCCCGGCTTCCACGTCCTGGCGGCCACACCGACATCGGGCGCACTCGACTACGTCCGCAGCCCGGTCCTGCGCGACGGCTTCGTGGTGCGGTGGGTCCGCATCTGGTTCAAGCTCTGGTACGCCAGCTGGCTCGACCGGATCCTGGGGCGCCTGCACCCCGTGGCCCGATGGATTCCTCGCCTGCGTTGGCGCTCCTTCCCGTGGCTCCCCAGCAGCGGTGACCACACGCTCAACGTCCTCGAGGCCCTCCTCCCGACCGCCACCCGGATCTACATCTTCGGGGAGCCCTTCACCACCGGCCTCGGGGTCCACAACGTCCACCAGAACCAGGGCGACCCTCCTGGTCCGCACCAGGTCGAGAACGGCATCTGGCAGGACGGTGCCGTCGCGGTGCGGACCGCGGGGGACCACGTGACGATCTGGCAGGTCAAGTTCAACACCCAGTCCTTGCGCACGGGCGACGACGGCCTGCCGTTGCCGTGACCGCACAGCTGGAGAGGAGTGGCGAGATGGCACGAGAGCCGATTCCGCGCGAGGTGGAGATCCACGACCAACCGCGTCGGCCCGAGACCGACCCGACGCTGGGGATCACGGTCGGCGCCGAGATGCCGGCGGCCCGCGCCCGTCACCGGCTCGTGACGGTGGGCGACTCGCTCACCCATGGCTTCATGAGCGGAGCCGTCCACCGCACCGACCTCTCGTGGCCGGCCATCACGGCGTACGAGCTCGGGCTCGCCGCCGACGAGTTCACCTTCCCGACCTACGGGTGGCCGACCGGTCCCGGCGGGCTGCCCTTCGACCTGGAGCACCTGGCCCGGGAGTTCGACCGCCGCTTCGGCAGCAAGCTCGACCTCCTGGAGACCTTCCGGGCCGTGCCGTGGCTGCGGCGGCACATGGACGAGGTCGAGGACTACTGGGAGCGCGGCGAGGGCGCTCGGAGGCCCAGTGACGGTCCGCCCTTCCACAACACAGCCGTCTACGGCTGGGACGTGCTGGACCCGCAGGTGATCACGGCCACGCGGGTCGAGGAGCGCCTCGCCACACCTCCGGACGACGACTTCCTCAAGCAGCTCGTGGAGCACCACGCACTGCGCGCCGCGCGGCCGATCCTGCACCGCGCCGCGGGCGGTGACCCCGGCCGTACGGTGCTCGACTCCGTGACCGACCTGGCCGCCGGGGAGGGCGTGGAGACGCTCGTCGTCGTCCTGGGCTCCAACAACGCGTTGGGGTCGGTCGTGCAGCTCAAGGCCGTCTGGACGCCGGAGGGCTACGACCAGATGTCGTTGACGCAGCGGCGCGACGCCCGCGGCGGCTGCACGCTGTGGCGTCCGAGCGCCTTCGCGGCCGACTGGGCCGACCTCGTCGCCACGCTGCGGACCGTCCGGGCGCAGCACGTGGTCGTGGCGACGGTGCCCTCGGTGACCATCGCGCCGATCGCCCGCGGCACGCACCGCAAGGTACGCCCGGACTCGCGCTACTTCCCCTACTACACGCGCCCGTGGGTCACCGACGAGGACTTCGACCCGCGCCACGACCCGCACCTGCTGGAGGAGGAGGTGCGCGCGATCGACTCGGCGATTGACGCCTACAACGAGACGATCATCGCCTCCGTCCGTGCGGCGCGCCAGGACGGCCTCGACTGGTACCTCTTCGACATGGGTGGGGTGCTCGACCGGCTCGCCACCCGGCGCTACCTCAACAGCCCGTGGGCGCGCCCCGCCTGGTGGGAGCCCTACGAGCTGCCGCCCGAGCTCCAGGCGCTCGACCCGGTGCCGAGCACGCGCTTCTTCCGCTCGGGTCCGCGCGGCCGCACCGAGGGCGGGCTCTTCTCACTCGACGGGGTGCACCCGACGACGATCGGCTACGGCATCCTCGCCCAGGAGGTCATCCGGGTGCTGCGCACCGCGGGGGTGGCCTTCTTCGACCGCCAGGGAAACCCGCGCTCCGACCCGGTCACGATCGACTTCGTCCGCCTGCTGCGCGCCGACACCCTGGTCTCGGACCCGCCCGTCTCGGTCACGGAGTCCCTGGGCCTGCTCGGTTGGCTCGACGACAAGCTCGACTGGGTGTCGACGTTCCTGCCGTTCGTGCGCTCGCCGCTGTGACGTGCGGCGCCGTCACCCCCGCAGGTGCCGCCGCATCGTCCAGACGTTGGTGCCGTCCGCCCGCGCGTAGTCGAGCTCGTCGAGGGCAGCCTGGGCCAGCGCGATGCCACGCCCCGACTCGGCGAGCGGGTCAGGCATGACGGTGCTGAGGTCACCCTCGTACTTCTGCCCGTCGTCGGCCAGCAGGCCCTCGAGGACACCGGGCCGCACCCGCAGGGTGAAGGACCACGAGACCTCGCCGGGCGGGAGGCCGTGCTCGACGACGTTGCCGGCGATCTCGATGACGGCGGTCTCCATCATCATGAAGGCCTCGGCCTCGACGTCCGGGTGTGCCTCCCGCGCTCGCTCGACCAGGTCGTGGAGCCGCTCAAGCCCCTCGGGGACCGCCAGCCCCTCCAGGGTGAACTCGCTCTCGTCACCAGCCATCGCGGGCCTCGTCGACGTCGGCGTACGGCTTGAGCACGCGGTCGAGGTTCGTCAGTCGCAGCACCGAGCGCACCTGGTCGGGTGCCCCGGCGATGCGGAGGTCACCCCCGGCGACCCGCGCGGACTTGAGGCCGTTGACCAACGCCCCCAGCCCGGACGAGTCGACGAAGGAGGTGGGGGAGAGGTCGACGACGACGTGCCGCTGGCCCGCGGCCACGCACTCCTCGACGGCGCTGCGCAGGGCCGGGGCCGCCACCATCGTCAGCCTGCCCTCGCACCTCAGCACGGCCATCTCGTCGGTGACGGTCTTGTCGATCTGCATCAGGACTCCAGCTCCTCGGTGTCGGCGGGCCGGTGCAGCGCCGCTCGGTAGATGATGCTCATGACGAGCAGGTCGTAGGCCACCCACACCACGTTGACGCCGGTGCCGATCGTGCTCGTCGCGGCGCCGGTCCACAGGCGTACGACGCCGACGACGCAGGCGCCGACCAGGACGACGGTGGCGGTGACCTGCGGCCAGATCAGCCGCCACGGGAAGCTGCCGCCGGCCTGCCGGGTCTTGGGCGTGACCACGAAGCCCAGCGGCCGGTGCAGGAAGACGTTGGCGAAGGCGGTCGTGCAGGCGCGGATCCACAGGGGGAAGAGCGCCAGGCTGTACTGGTGGCCACGCCACGTCTTCACGCCGTAGCCGACGACGAGGAAGAGCAGCTGGTTGAGCACGATGTAGGGCAGGAACCGCGCCAGGAACTCCATGCCGTAGGCGTGCACGGGCAGCACGCCGAAGCACAGGTAGAAGACCGGTGCGGCCATGAAGACCAGCGCCGCGAAGCCGGACAGGTAGCTCCACATCGTGGAGAAGTACATGAGCCGTTGGGCGAGGCTGAGCCCCCGCTGGACCAGCGGGTTCTCCTTGAGCAGCACCTGCAGCGTGCCCTGCGCCCAGCGCAACCGCTGCTGGAGCATCGTGCGCAGGTCCTCGGGCGCCAGGCCGTGGGCGAGCACCTCGTGGTGGTAGACCGACTTCCAGCCCAGGGCGTGCAGGCGCATGCAGGTCGCCATGTCCTCGGTGACCGAGACGGTGGCCAGCGGCATCATCGGCTGCGCCTCGTCGCCCCGGTCGACGTCGACGGCCCGGATGAGCGAACGGACCGACTCCAGCGCCCCCAGCGGCGAGAAGTCGCGCTCGGCGAGCTGGTCGAGCGCCACGTCGTCGACGACCAGCACCCCCACCTCGTCGTCGAGGGCCACGGGCAGCTGGGCGATGGAGTCGAGGTCGGCCCGGATGCCGGCCAAGTCACGCTGCACGGCGCCGCGGCTCACCTCGTCCACCGCCTTCTGGAAGGCGTAGGTCACCTCGCCGACGGAGGCGCCGGCCCGCAGGTCGCGCGAGGCCTGGGTGGCCGACGTACGCAGGCTCTCCAGGTCGGCCGCGACCTCGGGCTCCGTACGCCGTGCCGCGCGCGCCGCACGGGCCAGGATGCGGCGGGAGGTGCGCAGGGCGTCCTCGACCGCCGCCTCGACCTCGCGCACGTAGCCGACGATGCCGAGCTGCATCAGCGCCTCGCGCCGCAGCACCGCGTTGGAGCCGCAGAAGAAGGCGGAGTTCCAGCCGTCCTTGCCCTGCTGGATCGGGCCGTAGAAGAGCGGCGCCTGGCTGCCGAGCGGGTCGGAGTCGGTGACGTTGGTGAACCACTGCGGGGTCTGCACCAGCGCGACCTCGGGGTCGGTGAACCAGCCCAGCGTCCTGTCGAGGATGCTCGGGTCGGGGATCTGGTCGGCGTCGAGGATCAGCATGAACTCGCCGTCGGTGGCGAAGAGGGCGTTGTTGAGGTTGCCGGCCTTGGCGTGCCGCGGACGGTCGGCCCAGTCGTCGCTGCGGGTGAGGTACCCGATCTCGAGCTCGGCCGCCGCGGCCGCGAGGTCGGCCCGGTTGCCGTCGTCGAGGATCCAGGTCCGGTGCGGGAAGGTGATCCTCTGGGCCGCCGTGGCGGTCGCCATCACCATCTCGACCGGCTCGTTGTAGGTGGTGATGAAGACGTCGACCGTGGCGCCCTCGGGCGGGGGCGGAGCCTCCCCGCGCACCTTGATCTTCCACATCGTGAGCCCGAAGAGGTAGGCGTCGACCAGGGCGTAGGTCTCGGCCATCACCAGGGGCACGGCGATCCACCAGTTGTCCCAGTTGACCGACCATCCCCAGCGCCACACCACGTACGAGGTCCCGGTGAGCAGGGTCAGCACCACCAGGACGCGCACCACGAGCTGTCGCAGCATCAGGGCAACCTCCTGACCACCACGACCGTGAGGTCGTCCTCGAGGTCGAGGTCGCGGACGAACTCCTCGACGTAGGCGATGATCGCCTCCGGGTCGCCGTACTCGCGGACCACGCGGGTGGCTGCCTCCAGCACGGCCGCGTTGCTCGGGTGGATGTCGAGGACGCCGTCGCTGACCAGGAAGAGGGTCTCGCCGGGGGCGAGGTGCTCGCGGTGCGTCGTCCACGTGTCGTCGACGAACGTGCCCAGCGGCAGGCCCTCTGAGTCGAACCGTCGTGACGGGCCGTCCGGGGGCACCACCAGCGCGAGGCCGTGACCGGCGTCGACGTACTCCATGTCGCCCGTCCCCGGGTCGATGCGGCAGGCGAAGAGCGTGGCGAAGGTCGAGGTCTCGGCGAAGTCGTCGGTCATGCCCACCGCGGTGCGCCGGACCGACTCGCCGAGGGTGTTGAAGGTCGAGGCGCCTCGCATCATCGCCCGGATGCCGGCGGTGAGCACTGCCGCCGTCAGGCCCTTGCCCATCACGTCGGCGACGACCAGCTGCAGCGTGTCGTCGACCATCCGCCAGTCGAAGTAGTCGCCACCCACCAACCGTGCCGGCAGGCAGGTCCCGGCCATCTCGTAGCCGGGGACGGAGAGGGGGCCGTAGGGGAGGAGCCGGCGCTGCACCTCGCGGGCCTGGACCTCGTCGGCGTCGAGGGCCAGCTCGCGCTCGACCCACCGACCGAGGCCGGCCAGCAGGTCGAGCTCGTGCTGCGTCAGGTCGCGGGGCTCGTCGGCCACCAGGCAGAGCGCGCCGACCACCTCACCGCCCGGGGCGGCGAGCGGCTGGCCGGCGTAGAACCGGACCCCGCCCCCGCCGACGACCGCCGGGTGGTCGACGAAGCGTTCGTCGAGCAGCGCGTCCCGGACCACCAGACGCTCGGCGACCCCGACGGTGGTCGAGCAGAAGGACTCCTCCCGGGGGGTGTCGCCGAGCTCGAGTCCGACGGCCGCCTTCGTGAACTGGCGGTCGGCGTCGACCAGGTTGACGGCCACCTGGGGCACGTCGAAAAGTCGCTGCGCGAGGCGTACGACCTGGTCGAACCGTTCCTCGGGTGGGGTGTCGAGCACCCCGAGACGGTGCAGCGCGTGCACGCGGTCCTGTTCGGTCGAGATGCCCACCCGCACTCCTACTCGCCGTCCCCGAGCTGTCGACAGGCGCCACCCTACTCATAATTGGGCATGCCGGGGTGGCTGAGGGGAGGACCGTTCCAACGAGCCGCCCCACGTCGTGCCGGACCTCGCGCCACGCCGCAACTGACTCTTGTGGAATTCCCGCCGCGGGAGTATTCGTGAAGTGACCGGCACGACGCTCGGGTCGTGCCGTCCAGGGGGAAGGCAGGACCCCATGGAGGAGAAGTTCAAGCAGCGCGAACAAGGGGTGCGCGAGCTGCGCATCGCCCTCGAGCCGGACATGGAGTTCGACCGCTTCGTCGTCGACTGTTGAAGGAGTCGTTGACCTTCAACTTCCCGCGCGGCTGTGCGCCGTGCCTGTCGGGTCTCGACCGTCTCACCATCGACAGTGTCATCTTCGAGCGGCTCCAGCAGCGCTTCTGAGGAAGGTCGACCGGCGGGGGTCGGAGTGCTGCACCAGCCTGCGCTGGAGCAGCTGCTCCGCTCTCCCGCGTGGCCGGCCGACTACCTGGAGGTGATCCCGGACACCCTCTGGCGCGACGCCGGGCCGGGGCGGTGCCGCGGTTCCAGGTCGACGACTCCGTACGCCGCCTCCTCGACGACGTCCGCTCGCGGATGCCGGTGCTGCTGCACGGCATCGGGCTGTCCATCGGCAGCGCCGACGAGCTCGACGAGGCCTACGTCGACCAGCTCTGCGCCTGGGCCGAGTGGCTCGACTGCCCGTGGGTGAGCGAGCACCTCGCCTACTGCAGCACCTCCGTCGACGGCCAGCCCGTGAACGTCGGCCTCACCCTGCCGGTCCCGCTCGAGCAGGCGACGGTCGACCTCGTCGGCGCCCGCGTCCGCGCGCTGCGGGAGCGGCTCGCACGGCCGTTCCTGCTGGAGAACAACGTCTACTACTTCGCGACGCCCGGCGAGCAGATGACCGAGCCCGAGGTGCTCGACGCACTGGTGCGGCAGTGGGGAGCGTCGGTCCTGCTCGACCTGCACAACCTGCACACCAACGTGGTCAACGGGGTCATGGAGGCCGAGGCCTACCTCGACGCCCTCGACCTCGGTGCGGTCCGCGAGATCCACATCGCGGGCGGCATGACCGTCGACGGCTTCTACGTCGACGCCCACTCCGGTGCGCCGCCCGAGGAGGTCTGGCAGCTGCTGGAGCAGGTGGTCGACCGGTGCCCCCGGCTCGGCGGCGTGACCTTCGAGCTGCTGGGCTCCTGGTTCGACCAGGTCGGGCCAGCTGGTCTCGTCGAGGTGGTGGAGCGGGCCCGCTCGCTCTTTCCTGCGGTGAGCCGCACATGACCCTCCAGGCGTTCCAGCGGCTCCAGGCTGCGCTGGTCCTGGACCGGGAGCAGGCAGCCCGGATCGCCCGCGGGGAGCTCGGTGAGTTGGGGGAGCAGCTCACCGACGTCGAGCGTGAGCGCCTCGTCAGCCAGGCGAGCGACCCCGGCATGCGGCTCACCCGCACGTTGCACCACGGCTGGCGCTTCACCAAGCTGCTCACCCTGATGCCGCTCACGTTCGGGGTCGGCGACCCCGACGAGCTGGCCGAGCGGGTGCGCGAGTTCTGGGCCGGCCACCTCCCGCACGGCCTCTACTTCGAGGCCGAGGCTGCCCGGTTCGCGGTCTTCCTCGTCCGTCGTACGCCCGTGGGCACCGCGCTGGCCGACGCCGCGGCGCTCGAGGGCGCGATGCTGGCCCTGGGGATGCGGCCGCCGGGCGGGCCGGAGCCCGGCGTCGTGCTCCATCTGGGGCACGAGCCGCAGCGGCTGGCCAGCGAGACCACCACCGCGCCGCGCCGGGAGGTCGACGTCGCCGTGGTCGCGACCCCTGACGGTCCCCGGGTCGCCGCGCTGCCCTGCCACGACCAGTGCGCGCTGCGGTCCGGCGTACGCACGGCCGAGGCCTTGGAGCTGCTTCTGGTGTGACCGCGCCGGCCGCGTCAGGCGGAGGCCGGTGCGGCCAGGCGCGCCAGCATCCGGAAGGCGCTGCCGGTGTCCTGGGCGCCCGAGACCTGGCTGGCGACCTCCATGCCCACCGCGGCGACGACTGCGGCGGGCACGGTCGCCGCCACCACGCCGGTCCGCACTGCCCGGTCGAGGGCCGTGGGGCGACGTCGCCACGGCATCCACAGGCGGGGCGCGAGGTGGCCCGACAGCAGCCAGGCGGCGGCGACGGTGTCGAAGCCGGGGGTGGGCTTGGTGGTGTGCCGCTCCAGGACGGTGAAGCCGCGCTCCTCCAGGGCTTGCTGGAGGCGGTCCATGGAGACGAACTGCTGGTGCTGCGGCTGGAGCCACGGCATCCAGTAGCGCCCGAGCGTGCGGCCGGTCGGGCAGTCGGGGTTCGGCACCTCGATCATCAGCAGGCCGCCGGGCCGCAGAGCGGTGGCAGCGGCGTCGAGCTCCTCGGCGGGCTCACGGGTGTGCTCGAGGTAGTGGTGCATGCTCACCACGTCGAACTGCCCGGCCAGCTCGGGCGCCACGTCGGGGAACATGCCGCGGAAGGAGCGGTCGATCCACCCGCGGTGCGCCGCGTCGTCGATCGCCGAGCCCAGGTCGAGCCCCTCGAAGGAGGTCCCGGGGAACATCTCGCGGGCCACCAGGCAGAAGTGGGCGTGGCCACTGCCCACGTCGAGCCAGCGGGCGGGCGCGGGGTCGTGCTCGCGCACCAGGGCGGCGCGTCCTTCGTAGTCGGTCGACTGCGTCGCGCGATCCGCTCCATCTCGGCGCCGCCTAAGCCGTCGTAGCAGTCCTTGTAGTAGAAGTCGAGGCCCTCGGGGGAGAGGCGCGGGTTCTGGAAGACGTGGCCGCACGAGCCGCACTCGTCGAGGGCGAACGTGCCCGGCTTGTTCTGGATCAGGTCGGGCGTGGTGAGGAGCGTGCTCAGCTCCGTCGACCCGCACCAGCGGCACTTGTCGACGGGGGCCTCGAAGAAGCGCTCGGTGCCGCGGGCGATCTCCGCGGCGTACTCGTCGCGCAGCGCGTCGCTCTGCGTGATCGTCTCCGCCTGCGGTGCGTCGGCCCGCAGCAGCCCGGCGAGCCGACCGGCGTCGCGCACCCACCGCGTACCCACCGAACGCCCGAGGTCGCGCGGTGCCAGGCCCCCGGGACGTCCTGCGAAGACCGCCGCAGGCTGGGCCTCGTACGCTGCCAGCGCGGCGACCCCGGCCGGGCGCGAGGCCAGCAGGCCGCCACCGAGCACGGCCAGCTGCAGGCCGAGGGTAGTGAGGTTCGTGGTGCCGTAGCGGTCGAAGACCGCGCGCTGCACGCTCAGCTGCTCGTCGGGGGAGAGGTCCACGGCCCGCTCGGCGGGGGCGACGGCCAGGTCGCTGGTGCGCGGCGCGTAACGCTTGACCTGGCGGCCCACCTCGACCATCTCTGCGGGGGCGACCGGGGCGATCGGCAGGCCGGCGCGCTCGGCCAGCTCGGTGCGGACCACGACGGCGTGCCCGGCGGTGCGTCCCTGGGTGGTGGCGAGGGTCCGGTAGGTCGAGGGGTCGAACGACCGGAGAAGGTCGAGGGTGCGGGCCACGGGCAGGTCGCCGGGCACCAGGTCGACGGCGTCGAGCCCCTGCTCCTCGGCCCACGCGACGGCGGCCGGCAGCGTGTCGGGGTGCAGCTCCACGCCTGTGGCGCCGACGACCCGCCACCTGGTCGTGTCCACCGGGCCAAGGGCGGGAGGCAGGCCCTGCAGGTGTGACGCGCGCTCGCGCAGCCGCTTGCCGTTGAGGGCGAGGCCAGCGGCGGTGAGGCCGCTGAGGACGGGAAGGGCTCGGAACTTCGGCATGCGTCCTGCTCCTGGTCTGGGCGTAAGTTACCCGAACGTAGCGTTTTGCGTCCCGTCCGGGAAGGCCTCATTAGAGGTACGCGGACAAGAGCCGCAATCAAGTGCCGCCCAAATGCCGCGGGGGCCGGACACCTCTCGGTGTCCGGCCCCCGCGGTCGTGCTCGTGCTCAGAGGACGTGCTCAGTCCTCGGGATCGTCCTCACGCGCCAGCCAGGTGGCCAGTCGCTCCACCGCCACCTAGAACTCGGGGTGGATGTCGGTGAACTCCTGGAGCCGGTCGGCGAGCCAGGCAAGGGTGACCTCCTCGTCGCCCCGGCGCTTCTCGAGCTCCTCGATGCCGCGGTCGGTGTAGTACATGGTGCGATCCCTCGTCGTGCGTCAGCCGCGGTGCGGCGCGAACGCCTTCTCCATGAGCGACTTCTGCTCCTCCACGTGGCGCTTCAGCGTGCCGACGGACGGCGACGCGGAGGCGGGACGGGTGACCGGCTCGACCTCGAGGTCCAGCTCCGTCCACACGTTGAGGGCGTAGTGCGGCCACGGGCCGTTGTTTCTCCGGCTCGTCCTGCACCCAGCGCACCGTCTTCAGGTTCGGGTACTTGGCCAGCTCGGCCTTGATCTCCTTGACCGGGTTCGGGTACAGCTGCTCCACCCGACCGATGGCGAAGGTCTCGCCGTTGTCGCGCTTCTTGCGCTCACGACCAGGTCCCAGGTGACGCGGCCGAGCACATCAGCAGGGTCTCGACCTTGCTGGGGTCGGCCTCGTCGTCGCCGATGAAGGGGCGGTAGGTGCCGTCGGTGAAGTCGGAAGGCAGCGAGGCCGCCTCCTTGCGCTTCAGCATCGACTTCGGCGTGAAGACCACCAGCGGGCGGTGCTCCTCGCCGAGCGAGTGCGTCCGCAGCAGGTGGAAGTGCGAGGCCGGGGTCGACGGCTGGGCCACGACCATGGCGTCCTCGGCGCACATCGCCAGGAAGCGCTCGATGCGGGCCGAGGAGTGGTCCGGTCCCTGACCCTCGTAGCCGTGCGGCAGGAGGAGCACGACGCCGGACTGCTGGCGCCACTTGGTCTCGCCCGAGGAGATGAACTCGTCGATGACGGTCTGCGCGCCGTTGACGAAGTCACCGAACTGCGCCTCCCACAGGACCAGGGCGTCGGGACGGGCCACGGAGTAGCCGTACTCGAAGCCGAGGGCTGCGTACTCGGAGAGCAGCGAGTCGTAGACGTAGAACTTCGCCTGGTCCTCGCTGAGGGTGGTCAGCGGGGTCCACTCGTCGGCGTTCTTGCGGTCGATGATCGTCGCGAAGCGCTGCACGAACGTGCCGCGGCGCGAGTCCTGACCGGCCAGGCGGACCGGGCGGCCCTCCATGAGCAGCGAGCCGAAGGCGAGGATCTCGCCGGTGCCCCAGTCGATCGGGCCGTCGATGATCGCGGCGGCACGACGCTGCAGCTGCGGCATGACCTTCGGGTGGACGGTGAAGCCCTCGGCGGGTCAGGTAGGCGTCGGAGATGCGCTTGAGGACCTCCTGGCTGACCGCTGAGGAGGTGGCGGCGCCCGCCGACTTCTCCGGTAGTCCGGGACGGTGGTCCACTCGGACGGCTCCGAGGTGGCCTCGCGGACCTCGGTGAAGACGCGCTCCAGCTGCTGCTGGTAGTCGCGCAGCACCTGCTCGGCCTCCTCCACGGTGATGTCACCGCGACCGATGAGCGACTCCGTGTAGAGCTTGCGCACGGAGCGCTTCTGCTCGATGAGGTCGTACATCAGGGCTGGGTGTACGACGGGTCGTCACCCTCGTTGTGGCCGCGGCGGCGGTAGCAGACGAGGTCGATGACGACGTCCTTGTTGAACTCCTGACGGAACTCGAAGGCCAGGCGGGCCACGCGGATGCAGGCCTCCGGGTCGTCGCCGTTCACGTGGAAGATCGGCGCCTGGACCATGCGGGCGACGTCGGTGCAGTAGAGCGACGAGCGCGACGAGCCGGGCGAGGTGGTGAAGCCGACCTGGTTGTTGACGACCACGTGCACGGTGCCACCGGTGCGGTAGCCGCGCAGCTGCGACAGGTTGAGGGTCTCGGCGACGACACCCTGACCGGCGAACGCCGCGTCACCGTGGACGAGCAGCGGCAGCACGGGGAACTCCGAGCCGCGGTCGAGCACGTCCTGCTTGGCGCGGGCGATGCCCTCCAGGACCGGGTCGACGGCCTCGAGGTGCGAGGGGTTGGCAGCCACCGACACCTTGACGGTGTCGCCGGTGCCGGCGACGAACTCGCCCTCGGCGCCGAGGTGGTACTTCACGTCGCCGGAGCCCTGCACGGTGCGCGGGTCGATGTTGCCCTCGAACTCGCGGAAGATCTGCGAGTAGGACTTGCCGACGATGTTGGCCAGCACGTTGAGGCGTCCGCGGTGCGCCATGCCGATCGTGACCTCGTCGAGGTCGGCCTCGGCGGCCGCCTCGCAGATCTCGTCGACCAGCGGGATGGTGGTCTCGCCGCCCTCGAGGGAGAAGCGCTTCTGGCCGACGAACTTCGTCTGCAGGAAGGTCTCGAAGGCCTCCGCCTGGTTGAGCTTGAGCAGGATGCGGAGCTGCTCCTCGCGCGGGGTCTTCTCGTGCGGGACCTCGATGCGCTCCTGGATCCAGCGACGCTGCTCCGGGTCCATGATGGCATGTACTCCACACCGATGGTGCGGCAGTAGGAGTCACGCAGGATGCCGAGGATGTCGCGCAGCTTCATGAAGCGCTTGCCCTCGCCACCGAACGACCCCGTCGCGAACTCGCGGTCGAGGTCCCACAGCGTGAGGCCGTGCGACTCGATCTCGAGGTCGGGGTGGGTGCGCTGGCGGTACTCCAGCGGGTCGGTGTCGGCCATCAGGTGGCCGCGCACGCGGTAGGCGTGGATCAGCTCGAGGATGCGGGCCTGCTTGCTGATGTCCTCGTCGTGCGAGGTCGCGATGTCCTTGCTCCAGCGGATCGGCTGGTAGGGGATGCGCAGCGACGCGAAGATCTCGTCGTAGAAGCCGTCCTCACCGTTGAGCAGCTGGTGCACGCGGCGGAGGAACTCGCCCGACTGCGCGCCCTGGATGACGCGGTGGTCGTAGGTCGAGGTGATCGTCATGATCTTGCTGACCGCGTTGCGGGTCAGCGTCTCCTCGGAGGCGCCCTGGAACTCCGGCGGGTACTCCATCGAGCCGACGCCGAAGATGGCGGCCTGGCCGGCCATCAGGCGCGGCACGGAGTGGCTGGTGCCGAGTCCGCCGACGTTGGTCAGCGAGATCGTGGTGCCGGCGTAGTCGTCCATGCCCAGCTTGTTGTCGCGGGCCTTCTTGACGATCTCCTCGTAGGCCGTCCAGAAGCCGGCGAAGTCCATCGACTCGCAGCCCTTGATCGAGGGGGCGACCAGCTGGCGGGTGCCGTCGGCCTTGACCTGGTCGATCGCCAGGCCGAAGTTGACGTGCGCAGGGGTGACCAGCGTCGGCTTGCCGTTGACCTCGGCGTAGGTGTTGTTCATCGCCGGGAAGTCACGGATCGCGCGGATGATCGCGTAGCCGATCAGGTGCGTGAACGAGACCTTGCCGCCGCGGGCGCGGTTGAGGTGGTTGTTGATGACCGTGCGGTTGTCCCACATCAGCTTCACGGGCACGTTGCGCACCGAGGTCGCCGTCGGCACGGACAGCGAGAGGTCCATGTTCTTGGCGGTGGCGGCGGGGATGCCACGCAGCGTCGTGTACGTCGGCTCGTCCTTCGCCTCGGACTTCGCGGCGGGCGCGGGGTCCTTGGCCACCGGGGTGGCGGTGCCCTTGGCCGGCTCGGCGGCCGCAGCCGTCGGGCGCGGCTTGGCGACCGGCGTCGGGCCCGTCGCCGGCGACGTCGCCACCGGTGCCGGGGCTGCCTTGGCGGGAGCGGCCTGCTGCGCGGCCGGGGCGGCCTTCGCCGCAGCGGGGGCGGCCTGGGCGGCCGTCTCCTTGCCGCGTCCGGCGAAGTACTCGGCCCACTCGGGGCCGACGCTCTTGGGGTCCTTCTGGTACTGCTCGAACATGTCCTCGACGAGCCACTCGTTGGCGCCGAAGTCGGCGCTGGGGCTGGTCGATGCAGGCTGGTCAGAGCTGGGGGACTGCGGCACGGCTTGGTTCGCCTCTTCCGGTATGCGCGCTGAATGTGCAAGTAAGTCTCGGTCAAGGCTAGACCCACCCGGAACCAAATGCGGGGTGCAGGGTCGGGTTTCGGGCAGGCTGTGGCGAGACACACGCGTGCCGACGCCGGAAGGAGCGCACGAATGTTCCGAAGAGTGCGACAAGGGTCCGTCGCAGTGGTCCTGACCCTACTCCTGGGTAGCCTCGCGGCCTGCTCCGGAGACAGCGGTGACGAGGAGCCCGAGACCCCTGACAACGACAGTGGCAAGGCGGCGGCGATCGAGACGACCACCAAGGTCGCCACCGTCCGCGGACGGCTGCGGCCGCCGCAGCGCCGCGCGCTCGTCTCCGCGGTCACGCCGGTCGTCGACGGCTGGATCGACGCGGCCCACGTGGCGGGGGAGTGGCCCCGCTCGATCGGCAAGGAGGCGTGGGCGGGATTCACCCCCGACGCCGCCGCGCTGGCGGCGAAGGACCGGGCCCTGACCTCGGCCGCCGAGATCAGCGAGCAGGTCGACTCCGTCACCGCGACCCGACGGGTCGTGCGGTACGACGTCCTGGCCGCGGGCGGCAGGGCGCGCGGCGTCACGGCCCGCGTCGTCCTGGACTACGACACCACCGGGGAGGTCGAGAAGGCCGTGCAGGTGCGCGGTCGTCTGCTCCTGACGCCGACCGAGGACGGTTGGAAGATCTTCGGCTTCGACCTGACGGAGGGTGAGCGATGAGCAGCCCCGAGACCTCACGCGTACGTCGCTGGGTGCGGCGAGTGGTGCGTACGACGGCGCTCGCGGCGGTGCTCGCCGGCGTCGCCGTCGTCGTGCCCGACTCCGAGGTCGCCTCCACCGAGGTGAGCTTCGTGAAGGTCGAGCGCGCCCAGGGGGTCGACCTCAGCCCCGACGTCGTCTGGATCCTGGCCATCGGCTCGGACGCGCGCCCGTGGGAGGACAAGGTCAAGACCCGTGGTGACGCGCTGCAGCTCGTCGGCATCCACACGAAGACCGGCGCGGCCACCGCGATCGGCCTGGCCCGCGACTCCTACGTCGACATCCCCGGGCACGGCCGCAACCGGATCAACTCGGCGATGGTCTTCGGCGGGCCGCAGCTGCAGGCCAGGACGGTCGCCGGACTGATCGGGATCGAGCCCGACTACGTGATGGTGGCGCGCTTCGAGGGAGTCGAGGGGATGGTCCGCGAGATCGGGCCGATCCAGGTCGACAACCCGTACGCCTTCTCCGACGTGAACCTCAAGAAGGAGGGCTTCCGGGCCGGCAGGATCAAGCTCGGCTGGTACGACGCCCTCGCCTTCTCCAGGATCCGCAAGGGCCTGGTCGACGGTGACTTCGGCGGCGCTCGGCCAACCAGCAGCGGGTGATCCGCGGCATCCACGCCAAGATCGTGGCGGAGCAGCGCAAGCCGGGCTTCATCGAGGGCGGCGTGGCTGCGGTGCTCAAGCACACCCACACCGACGCCTCGCCGGTCGAGCTCTACCGGATCGCCCAGGCGATCACCCAGGTGAAGGCGAACAAGATCTCCACCTGCGTGGTGAAGGGCAGCATCGGCCAGGCCGGCTCGGCCAGCGTCGTCTTCCCCGACGTCGCGACGGCCCGCCGCTACGGCAACGACGCCCGCAAGGACGCCACGATCAAGCGGTGCTGAGAGGCGTACGACGTCGCCCACGGGCGCCACGAGAACGACGAAGGGGCAGCGCCGCGGCGCTGCCCCTTCGTCGTACTCGCTTCGATCTCGTGACCACTGGGTGGTCCGTACCCCCGGTAGGATTCGAACCTACGCTCCCGCCTCCGGAGGGCGGTGCTCTATCCCCTGAGCTACGGGGGCCCGTAGCGTCCACGAACCCTACCGCTCCTTCGCAACAGCCGCGAAACCACCCCGGTGCCGGTGTGTCCCCGGTCGCGCTGGTCGCACGGAGTGAAACCGATGAGAGGTCCGGTCTCCGGCGCGGATAGGCTGGGCGGGTGACCCCCGAGCATCTCTCCTCCCTGATCGTCGACGCACTCAACGGCCTCGTGGCCGACGGATCGATCACGCTGCCCGACGGCGTGCCGAGCGACGTGACGGTGGAGCGACCCCGCCAGAAGGGGCACGGCGACTACGCCACCAACGTGGCGCTCCAGCTCGCCAAGAAGGCCGGCAGCAACCCCCGCGCCTTCGCCGAGCTGGTGAAGACCCGCCTCGAGGCCACCGAGGGCGTCGCCGCCGTCGAGATCGCCGGGCCGGGCTTCCTCAACATCACCGTGGACGCCGGTGCCCAGGGCCGTGTCGCCGCCGACATCGTCGCCGCGGGAGCTGCGTACGGGGCCTCGGACGCCTTCGCCGGCGAGAAGATCAACCTCGAGTTCGTCTCCGCCAACCCGACCGGCCCGATCCACATCGGTGGGGTCCGCTGGGCCGCCGTGGGCGATGCGCTCGGCCGCATCTTCACCAACCGGCGCCGTCGTCACCCGGGAGTACTACTTCAACGACCACGGCGGCCAGATCGACCGCTTCAGCGGCTCGCTCCTCGCCGCTGCCAAGGGCCTGCCGACGCCGGAGGACGGCTACGGCGGCCAGTACATCCACGACATCGCCGCGGCCGTCGTCGCCCAGCGCCCCGACGCGCTCGAGGCCGACGAGGAGACCGCGCAGGAGATCTTCCGCTCCGTGGGCGTCGACATGATGTTCGCCGAGATCAAGAAGAGCCTGCACGACTTCGGCGTCGACTTCGACGTCTACTTCCACGAGGACACGCTGCACAAGTCCGGCGCCGTCGACCGCGCGGTCACGCGCCTCGGTGAGCTCGGCAACACCTACGAGAAGGACGGGGCCATCTGGCTGTCCACCGAGAAGTTCGGTGACGACAAGGACCGGGTGATCATCAAGTCCGACGGCCAGGGCGCCTACCTGTCCGGCGACCTCGCCTACTACCTCGACAAGCGCGAGCGTGGCTTCGACCGCTGCCTGATCATGCTCGGCGCCGACCACCACGGCTACGTCGGCCGGATGATGGCCATGTGCGCCGCCTTCGGTGACACCCCCGGCACCAACCTCGAGATCCTCATCGGCCAGATGGTCAACCTGCTGCGCGACGGCCAGCCCATGCGCATGTCCAAGCGTGCCGGCACCGTCGTCACCATCGACGACCTGGTCGGTGCCATCGGCGTCGACGCCGCCCGCTACGCCCTGGCGCGCTACAGCTCCGACTCCAACATCGACCTCGACCTCGACCTGTGGGCCAAGGCCAGCAACGACAACCCGGTCTACTACGTGCAGTACGCGCACGCCCGCGTCAGCTCGATCCTGCGCAACGGCGCCGACCTCGGCCTGGCCCCGGCCGGCACCGACTTCGACCCCTCGCTGCTGTCCCACGAGAAGGAGGGCGAGCTGCTGCGCGCCCTGGCCGAGTTCCCGCGGGTCGTCGCCAGCGCGGCACAGCTGCGCGAGCCGCACCGCGTCGCCCGCTACCTCGAGGACCTCGCCGGCACCTACCACCGGTTCTACGACAGCTGCCGCGTCCTGCCGATGGGCGACGAGGAGCCGGGCGACCTGCACGCCGCCCGCCTGCTCCTGGTCGCCGCCACCCGCACCGTCCTGGCCAACGGCCTGGAGCTGCTCGGCGTCTCCGCCCCGGAGCGGATGTGAGCACCACCCACGAGGCCGGCTGGGCCCACGCCTCCGGCGCGCTGCGCGGACCCACGTGGCTGCGCGAGCCGCGTGACCCCAACGCGCTCGTGCCGCAGCTGTGGTCGAGCAACGCCCGCAAGGTCGACGGCGTCCTCGAGGTCGCCGGCGTCAAGGTGACCGACCTGGTCGCCGAGCACGGCTCCCCGGCGTACGTCCTCGACGAGGACGACTTCCGCGGTCGTGCCCGCGCCTTCCGCGACGCGTTCGCCGACTTCGACGTCTACTACGCCGGCAAGGCGTTCCTCAGCGTCGCGGTGGCGAGGTGGATCGCCGAGGAGGGGCTGAACCTCGACGTCTGCAGTGCCGGCGAGCTCCTGGTCGCCCAGCGCGCCGGCCTCGACATGGCCCGCGTCGGCTACCACGGCAACAACAAGACGCCCTCCGAGATCGCGCGCGCCGTCGAGCTCGGCGTGGGCCGCATCATCGTCGACTCCTTCGACGAGGTCGCCCGGGTCACCACGCTCGGCGAGCGTCGCGCGGCGGCGGGGGAGTCCGACGTACGCGTGATGGTGCGGGTCACCGCCGGCGTCGAGGCGCACACCCACGAATACATCGCGACCGCCCACGAGGACCAGAAGTTCGGCTTCTCGATCACCTCGGGCGACGCCTTCGAGGCCGTACGCCGGCTCTCCGCCGCGCCTGGCGTGACGCTGCTGGGCCTGCACTCGCACATCGGCAGCCAGATCTTCGACTCCGCCGGTTTCGAGGTCGCGGCCCGTCGCGTCCTGGCGCTGCAGGCCCGCGTCGCCTCCGAGCTCGACGTGACGATGCCCGAGATGGACCTGGGCGGCGGCTTCGGCATCGCCTACACGACCCAGGACGACCCCTCGACCCCGGCGAAGCTGGCCAAGGAGATGACCGAGATCGTGGCGCACGAGTGCCGCGCGCTGGGCATCTCGGCCCCGCGACTCTCCATCGAGCCCGGGCGCGCGATCGTCGGCCCGTCGATGTGCACCGTCTACGAGGTCGGCACCGTCAAGGACGTCGCCCTCGACGGTGGCGCCAGCCGGCTCTACGTCAGCGTCGACGGCGGGATGAGCGACAACATCCGCACCGCCCTCTACGACGCCGACTACTCCTGCACCGTCGCGAGCCGCGGCTCCGAGGCCCAGCCCCGGCTGGCCCGCGTCGTCGGCAAGCACTGCGAGGCCGGCGACATCGTCGTCAAGGACGAGTTCCTGCCCTCCGACGTCACCGCCGGCGACCTGCTCGCCGTGCCCGCGACCGGCGCGTACTGCCGCTCGATGGCGTCGAACTACAACCACGCACTGCGGCCCCCGGTGGTCGCCGTGCGCAACGGGGCGTCGCGAGTCATCGTGCGCCGCGAGACCGAGGAAGATCTGTTGGCAACCGACATGGGTGAATCATGAGCAACAAGCCGCTGAAGGTGGCGCTCCTGGGCTGCGGCTCGGTGGGCTCCCAGGTCGTCCGGCTCCTCACGGAGCAGGCGGGCGACCTCGAGGCACGGGTGGGCGCTCCGGTGGAGCTGGTCGGCGTCTCCGTACGCCGTCTCGACGCCCCGCGCGAGGTCGAGGTCCCCGAGGGGCTCCTCACGACCGACGCCGAGGCGTTGGTGACCCGCGAGGACGTCGACGTCGTGGTCGAGGTCATCGGTGGCATCGAGCCGGCCCGCACCCTGATCCTCAAGGCGCTGGAGTCGGGCGCCTCGGTGGTCACCGCCAACAAGGCGCTGCTCGCCGAGGACGGGCCCACCCTCTTCGAGGCGGCCTCCAAGGCCGGTCGCGACCTCTACTACGAGGCCGCCGTCGCCGGCGCGATCCCGATCCTGCGCCCGCTGCGCGAGTCGCTCGCCGGTGACCGCGTCACCCGCGTGCTCGGCATCGTCAACGGCACCACCAACTTCATCCTGGACAAGATGGACACCTCCGGTGCCGGCTTCGCCGAGGCGCTGGAGGAGGCCCAGGAGCTCGGCTACGCCGAGGCCGACCCGACCGCCGACGTGGAGGGCTTCGACGCCGCCGCCAAGGCCGCGATCCTGGCCAGCCTCGCCTTCCACACCCGGGTCACCGCCCAGGACGTGCACCGCGAGGGCATCTCGGAGGTCTCCGCCGCCGACGTCGCCTCCGCCCGCGACATGGACGCCGTCGTGAAGCTGCTCGCCATCGCCGAGCTGCGCGACGACCAGGTCTCGGTGCGCGTGCACCCGGCAATGATCCCGCGCTCGCACCCGCTCGCGAGCGTGCGGGAGGCGTACAACGCCGTCTTCGTCGAGTCCGAGGCCGCCGGCCAGCTCATGTTCTACGGCCCCGGTGCCGGTGGCTCGCCCACCGCCTCGGCCGTCCTCGGTGACCTCGTCACGGTGGGCCGCAACCGTCTCAACGACACCACCGGTGTCGGGGAGTCCGCCTACGCGGACCGCGCGGTGCGCCCGATGGGGGAGACCGTCACCCGCTACCACGTCGCCATCGACGTGGAGGACCGCGCCGGCGTGCTCGCCGCGGTCGCCCAGGCCTTCGCAGACAACGGTGTCTCGATCCAGATCGTCCGACAGGAGGGACGCGGCGCCGACGCACAGCTCGTCGTCGTCTCCCACCAGGCCACGGACGCCCAGCTGAGTGCCACCGTCGAGACGTTGCGGGGCATGGAGATCGTCCGCGAGGTCACCTCGGTGATGCGCGTTGAAGGAGAGTCGGAATGACCGTGCACCAGTGGCGAGGCGTGATCGAGGAGTACCGCGAGCTGCTCGACATCCCCGAGGGCACCCCTGCGGTGACCCTGCGTGAGGGCGGTACGCCGCTCGTCGACTCCGGCTGGCTCTCCGGCCTGACCGGCGCCGAGGTCTGGCTCAAGGTCGAGGGCAACAACCCGACCGGCTCCTTCAAGGACCGCGGCATGACCACCGCGATGTCGGTGGCCGTGCACGAGGGTGCCAAGGCGTGCGTCTGCGCGTCGACGGGCAACACCTCCGCGTCCATGGCTGCGTACGCCGCCAAGGCCGGCCTCAAGCCCCTCGTGCTCGTGCCCGAGGGCAAGATCGCCGCAGGCAAGATGGCCCAGGCGATCCTGCACGGCGGCCAGGTCATCATGGTCCGCGGCAACTTCGACGACTGCCTGCGCATGGCGCGCGAGCTGAGCGAGAAGTACCCGGTCGCGCTGGTCAACTCGGTCAACCCCGCCCGCCTCCAGGGCCAGAAGACCGCCGCCTTCGAGATCGTCGACTTCCTCGGCGACGCCCCCGACCTGCACTTCCTGCCGGTCGGCAACGCGGGCAACATCTCCGCCTACTGGATGGGCTACAACGAGTACGAGAAGCTCGGCAAGTCCACCCGCCGCCCGGTCATGCGCGGCTTCCAGGCCGAGGGCGCGGCCCCGCTGGTCAAGGGCGAGCCGGTCCTGGACCCCGAGACCAAGGCCACCGCGATCCGCATCGGCAACCCCGCCTCGTGGGACCTCGCGGTCGCCGCGAAGGAGGAGTCCGGCGGCTCGTTCACCGCGCTGAGCGACGACGAGATCCTTGCCGCCCAGTCGCAGCTGGCCTCGAAGGACGGCGTCTTCGTCGAGCCCGCCTCCGCGGCCGGCGTCGCGGGCCTGCTCAAGGCCGTCGCGGCCGGCGAGGACTTCTCCGGCAAGCAGATCGTCATCACGGTCACCGGGCACGGCCTCAAGGACACGGCCACCGCGCTCGAGGGCTTCGGTGAGCTGGTCGACGTCGTGGTCGACGCCGACGTCGACGCGGCTGCCCGCGCCGCCGGACTGGCCTGAGGGTGGCGACGTTCGTCGAGGGGCCGGTGCGCGTCACCGTCCCCGCCACCTCCGCGAACCTGGGCCCCGGGTTCGACGCCCTGGGCCTCGCGCTCGGCACCCGTGACGAGCTGGTCGCCGAGGTGACCACCGGCGGGATCGAGGTGGACGTCCGCGGCCAGGGTGCCGACGACGTGCCCCGCGACGAGTCCCACCTGGTCGTGCGCGCGATGCGGATGGGGTTCCGCGCGATGGGTGCGGAGCCGCCGGGCTTCTCGCTGGTCTGCAAGAACGTCATCCCGCACACCCGGGGCATGGGTTCCTCCTCGGCCGCCATCATCGGCGGCCTCGTGCTCGCCCGGGCGATGGTCGCCGGTGGTCAGCTGCTGCTCGACGACGACGCCATCTTCCGGCTCGCCGCCGGGCTGGAGGGCCACCCCGACAACGTGGCCCCGGCGATGTACGGCGGCTTCACCATCGCCGGCCACGACGGGGAGCGCTGGTTCTCGGTCAACGTGCCGGTCGACCCGCGGGTCACCACGGTGGCCTTCGTGCCCGCCGAGCCGGTCTCCACCAAGGTCGCCCGCGGCCTCCTGCCGGCGACCGTCCCGCACGGTGACGCCGCGGCCAACGCCGGGCGTGCCGCCCTGCTGGTCGCCGCCCTCACCTCACGCCCGGAGTGGCTGCTCGCGGCCACCGAGGACAAGCTCCACCAGGACTACCGCGAGCCGGCGATGCCGGAGTCCCTCGAGCTCGTACGCAAGCTGCGCGCCGACGGCATCCCTGCGGTGGTCTCCGGTGCCGGCCCGACCGTGCTCGCGCTGACCGACGTCTCGTCGGTCGCCGCGCTGCTCGAGCGCAGCCCCGCAGGCTGGACGGCGCGCCACCTGCCCGTCGACAGCCAGGGTGCCCGGGTCGAGTGACCTGACGTCGTGGCCGCTCCCCGGGACCACCGTCCCGCGGGAGTGCGGCTCGCTCCTGCGCCAACTCCCTCGACGCCGTCACGCTGGTGGTAGCGTGGGCGACGCGCCACTCGGCGCATCCACCCGACTCTGGCGTCTGCCATCGAGGGTGACCTTCTCGTCAGGCCCACGGTGTCCTCGCGACGCCCGCCGAAGCGAGCAAGTTCAAGAGTCGTGCTGGCCTCCTCGAGTCAGCACCGAACGTGGGAAGGGCTCACGTGAGCGAGACAGGCGAAACCGGCGCCGCCGCGCCGAAGAAGAAGGCCACCAGCCTCAACACGATGCTGCTGGCCGACCTGAAGGCAGTGGCGCAGGGGATCGGCATCAAGGGTGCCGGCTCCATGAAGAAGGCGCAGCTGGTCGAGGCCATCAAGGCGACCCAGGACGCGCACGCGCAGAAGAGCGCCGCGCAGCCGGCAGCCGCGCCCGCCGCGGCCGCTCCCAGCGGTGACGGCGTCGAGGCGCCCGCGGTGCGGACCACGCAGCGTACGCGGGGTGCGCGCGCCTCCCGGGCGGGTGCCGACGTGCCGCTCCCGACCCCGGGGGAGGCGCCGGCCGAGGTCGCCGCCGAGGCTCCCGCCGCGGCTCAGGGTGGTGCTCCCCAGCCCGAGGGCGAGCGCCGTCGTGAGCGCACCCGCCAGGGACAGCAGGACAAGCAGCAGGCACAGCAGCAGGACAAGCAGCAGGACAAGCAGGGCCCGCAGTCCAAGCAGGACAGGTCCGGTGGCCAGGACCAGAACCGGGACCAGAACCGGGACCAGAACCGGGACCAGCAGGGCAAGGGACAGCAGCCCAAGCAGGACAAGTCCGGCCAGGACAAGCAGGGCAAGGGGCAGCAGCAGAACAAGCAGGACCAGGGCCAGCAGTCCAAGCAGGAGCGCAGCAACCAGGACCGCAACCAGGACCGGAACGCTGACCGCAACCAGGACGGCAACCAGGGGCGCGACGACGACGACCTCGACGAGGACGGCACGGGGCGCCGCAGCCGTCGCCGCCGCGGTCGCGAGCGCACCGCCGGCCGCACGGGTCGTACCGAGCCGGACACCACGATCCTCGAGGACGACGTGCTCGTGCCGGCCGCCGGCATCCTGGACGTGCTCGACAACTACGCGTTCGTCCGCACCAGCGGCTTACCTGCGGGGCCGGACGACGTCTACCTCTCGCTCTCGATGGTGCGCAAGTACGGTCTCCGTCGCGGCGACGCGCTGGTCGGCCAGGTGCGCCACCCGCGTGAGGGGGAGCGCCGGGAGAAGTTCAACCCGATGGTCCGGATCGACTCGGTCAACGGGATGGACCCGGAGAACGCCAAGGAGCGCGCCGAGTTCGGCGAGTTCACGCCGATCCACCCGCAGGACCGCCTGCGCCTCGAGACCGACGCCGCCAACCTGCTCGGTCGGGTCGTCGACGTCGCCTCGCCGATCGGCAAGGGCCAGCGCGGCCTCGTCGTGGCGCCGCCGCGCTCCGGCAAGACCGAGGTGGTCGGCGCCATCGCGAGCTCGATCAGCCGCAACAACCCCGAGTGCCACCTCATGGTCGTGCTGATCGACGAGCGTCCCGAGGAGGTGACCGACTACCAGCGCTCGATCCGGGGCGAGGTGATCGCCTCCACGTTCGACCGTCCGGCGGGCGACCACATCCTCATCGCGGAGCTCGCCGTCGAGCGGGCCAAGCGCCTGGTCGAGCTCGGCCACGACGTGGTCGTGCTGATGGACTCGCTGACGAGCCTGGGTCGCGCCTACCAGACGGTGGCGCCGGCCAGCGGCAAGGTCGTGCACGGGGGAGTGGACGCTGCTGCGCTCCACCCCGCCAAGCAGCTCTTCGGTGCGGCGCGCAACGTCGAGGACGGTGGGTCGCTGACCATCCTCGCCACCGCGATCGTCGAGACGGGCTCGTCCTCCGACGACGCGATCTTCGAGGAGTTCGCCGGCACGGCCAACATGGAGCTGGTGCTGCGGGGTGAGCTGGCTCGCCGCCGGATCTTCCCGCCCGTCGACGTGGTGGCCTCCTCCACCCGTCGTGAGGAGCACCTGCTCGGCGAGCAGGAGCAGGAGACGCTGCTCAAGCTGCGGACCGCCCTGATGGACGTGGAGCCCCTCACCGCGCTGGAGTCGGTGCTGGGCCGGATGGGGAAGACGCAGAACAACGTCGAGTTCCTCACCCAGGTGCAGCAGGCCGTCCCCGAGTCGCTCGTGAAGCGCTGACACCTACCTCAATTGCGGTAAGCGGGGGTCAAAAGGTCCCCGCTTGCCGTCATTTCGCTGCGGAAGCCGCGGCGCGGCCTAGGCTTCCCCCATCATCACGACGAAGGGTCACCGACACTCATGGCGCACATCCTCGTTGCCGACGACGACGTGGACATCCGCGAACTGGTCGAGTTCAAGCTCTCCACCCTCGGGCACGAGGTCGTGGCGGTGGCTGACGGCTCGTCCGCGGTCGAGGAGGTCCGTCGGCGTCGGCCCGACCTGGCGGTCCTCGACGTCATGATGCCCGGCATGTCCGGCCTCGAGGCGGTGCGGGTGATCCGCAACGAGCCCGACCTGGCCGACCTCCCGGTCATCCTGCTGACGGCGCGCGCGCAGGAGTCGGACCGTGAGACCGGCTTCGACTCCGGCGCCGACGACTACATCACCAAGCCGTTCAGCCCGCGGGAATTGGCGGCCCGGGTCGAGGCGTTGCTCAACCGTTGACCCTCCGCCCCGCAACCGCGGGCCCGGATTTCTGGCTCTGACCACGAAAGTGGCAGACTTGACCCTCGGTACCGGCTCACGCCCTGCACCAGGCAGTGCGACCCGGCGACCTCGAGAGGAAGACATGCAGAAGGACATTCACCCCGAGTACGTCGAGACCGCGGTCACCTGCACCTGCGGCGCGTCGTTCACCACCCGCAGCACCGCCACGTCCGGCAAGCTCCACGCCGACGTCTGCTCGCAGTGCCACCCGTTCTACACCGGTAAGCAGAAGATCCTCGACACCGGCGGCCGCGTGGCCCGCTTCGAGGCTCGCTACGGCAAGAAGTAAGTGCCTCGTCGACGCCGGTCCCCACTTCGGTGGGTGACCGGCGTCGGTCCATTTCCCCGGGCGTACGCCGCGCTCCGGGTCGCACGTCACCGCAGGAGTTGAACCTTGTTCGAGGCCGTCGAGGGCATGGTCGCCGAGCATGCCGATCTCGAGCAGAGGCTCGCAGCCCCCGAGACGCACGCCGACCAGCGACTCGCCAAGCAGCTCAACCAGCGCTACGCCGAGCTCTCGGCCGTCATCGGAGCGTGGCGCGAGTGGACGGGCCTGCAGGACGACCTTGTGGCGGCCCGCGAGCTGGCTTCCGACGACCCCGACTTCGCCGCTGAGGCCGACACGCTCGCCGAGCGCATCCCCGTCGCCGAGGAGCGGCTGCGGCGCCTCCTGGTCCCGCGCGACCCGGCCGACGGCAAGGACGCGCTGCTCGAGATCAAGTCGGGTGAGGGCGGGGAGGAGTCCGCGCTCTTCGCCGCCGACCTGCTGCGCATGTACAGCCGCTACGCCGAACGTGCCGGCTGGTCGGTCGAGGTGCTCGACTCCACCGGCTCCGACCTCGGCGGCTACAAGTCGGTCACCGTCGCCGTGAAGGCGCGCGGTGCCGTGGAGCCCGGGGGAGCGCCGTACGCCCTGCTCAAGTTCGAGGGTGGCGTGCACCGCGTGCAGCGTGTCCCCGTGACCGAGTCGCAGGGAAGGGTCCACACCTCCGCCGCCGGTGTCCTGGTGATGCCCGAGGCGGAGCAGGTCGACGTCACGGTCGACGACAACGACCTGCGCATCGACGTCTTCCGCAGCTCGGGCCCCGGCGGGCAGAGCGTCAACACCACCGACTCCGCCGTGCGCATCACGCACCTGCCGACCGGCATCGTGGTGAGCTGCCAGAACGAGAAGTCGCAGCTGCAGAACAAGGAGCAGGCGATGCGCATCCTGCGCGCCCGCCTGCTCACCGCCGCCCAGGACGCCGCGGACGCCGAGGCGTCGGAGGCCCGTCGCTCGCAGGTGCGTACGGTCGACCGCTCCGAGCGGATCCGGACCTACAACTACCCGGAGAACCGGATCTCCGACCACCGCACCGGCTACAAGTCCTACAACCTCGACCAGGTCCTCGACGGTGACCTCGGTCCGGTGCTCGACTCCTGCGTCCAGGCCGACCTCGCGGCCCGCCTCGCCGAGCTGGAGGACTGAGCGTGACGCTGCGCGAGCGCCGCCGGGCCTGGGCTGCCCGGTTGGCCGAGGCCGGGGTGACCTCACCCGAGACGGACGTCAACCTGCTGGTCTCCCACGTGCTCGACGTCGGCCTGGGGCGTCTCGACCTGCTCGAGGCCGTGAGCGAGGCCGACGCCGACGCGATCGAGGCCCTGGTCGCGCGGCGCGCCGACCGCGTCCCCCTGCAGCACCTGACCGGCCGGGCCTGGTTCCGCCACGTCGAGCTCGCGGTGGGCCCCGGTGTCTTCGTCCCGCGTCCCGAGACCGAGCTGCTCGCCGGGTGGGCCGTGGAGGCGTGCGCCGGCCTGGAGTCGCCCGTCGTCGTCGACCTGTGCACGGGCTCGGGCGCCATCGCCAAGGCGGTCGCCGACGAGGTGGCGGGCGCGCGTGTGCACGCCGTCGAGATGGACCCGGACGCCCATGCGTGGGCCGAGCGCAACCTGTCCGGGACCGGGGTCGACCTGCGTCTCGGTGACATGGCCGCCGCCTTCGACGACCTGGCCGGGACGGTCGACGTGCTGGTCTGCAACCCGCCCTACATCCCGCTCGAGGCGTGGGAGTCCGTGGCCGTCGAGGCGCGCGACCACGACCCTCACCTGGCCCTCTTCTCCGGCCAGGACGGCCTGGACGCCATGCGGGTCTTGGAGGCGCGCGGAGCGTTCCTGCTGCGCGACGGAGGAGTGCTGGGAGCCGAGCACGCCGACGTGCAGGGCGAGAGCGCCCCCGAGGTCTTCGTCGCCGCCGGACGGTGGAGCGACGTCCGTGACCATCGTGATCTGGCCGGTCGCGCGCGCTTCCTGACGGCGAGGCTGGCACGATGAGCACCATGCGACTGAGCACCACCACCGAGACCGAGCGCGCTGACGCCGTCGAGGCAGCGAGCCTGGCCGTCAACCGCGGCGACCTGGTCGTCATCCCCACCGACACCGTCTACGGCATCGCGGCCGACGCCTTCGAGCCCCAGGCCGTGCAGGCCCTGCTCGCCGCCAAGGGGCGCGGGCGCGAGATGCCGCCGCCCGTGCTGATCAGCAGCGCGGTGACGCTCGACGCGCTGGCCACCGACGTGCCCGAGTGGGGCCGGGCCCTGGTGCGGGAGTTCTGGCCCGGGCCGCTGACCGTCGTGTGCCACCAGCAGTCGTCCCTCAAGTGGGACCTGGGGGAGACCCGTGGCACTGTCGCCGTGCGCATGCCCGACCACCAGGTCGCCCTGGCCGTGCTGGAGCGCACCGGCCCGCTGGCCGTCAGCTCCGCCAACAAGACCGGCGTGGCCGCCGCCCTGAACGTCGAGGAGGCCGAGGAGATGCTGGCCGACAGCGTCGCCGTCTTCGTCGACGCCGGTCTGGCTCCGGGCATGGTGCCCTCGACGATCGTTGACCTGACCGGCTCCGAGTGCCGCGTGCTGAGGATGGGCGCGGTCTCCGAGGAGCAGCTCCGTGCCGTGCTGGAGCCGCTGGGCGTGACGCTGACCGGCGAGGGCGTCCACGGCCAGGCGGTCGCCGAGGAGGCCGAGGGCGACGGTCAGGGCTGATGCGTGAGTTCCTCCTGGTCTTCCTCGTCGCTGCGGCGACCACCTACCTGCTGACCGTCATCGCCCGGGACTTCGCGATCCGGACCGGTGCCGTCGCAGCGGTGCGTGACCGGGACGTGCACGCGGAGCCCATCCCCTACCTCGGCGGCCTGGCGATGCTGGGCGGGCTCGTGGCGGCGTACGTCGTCGCGCAGCACCTGCCCTTCCTCTCGCAGAGCGACCCGTTCGTCTTCCGGGACGCCGGCTCGGTGCTGATCGCCGGTGCCCTGATCTGCGCGGTCGGCGTGCTCGACGACATCTTCGACATCAGCGCCCTGACCAAGCTCGGGGGACAGGTGCTGGCGGCCGGTCTCCTGGTCCTCTTCGAGGTGAAGTTCTACTTCTTCCCGAGCGCCACCGGGTCGCAGTTCGCCCTCACCAACGAGGAGGGTGCGTTGCTGACCGTGCTGCTCGTGGTCACCACCGTCAACGCGGTCAACATGGTCGACGGCCTGGACGGCCTGGCCTCCGGCGTCGTCGGCATCGGCGCGGCTGCGTTCTTCCTCTTCTGCTACCAGCTCTCCGACCTCAACGGCGTCACGCTGGCGACCACCGGCGCCCTGCTCAGCGCCGCCCTCGCGGGTGCCTGCGCGGGCTTCCTGCCGCACAACTTCCATCCCGCGCGGCTCTTCATGGGTGACTCCGGCTCCATGCTCATCGGCCTGGTGATGAGTGCCAGCGCCCTCACGCTGACCGGTCAGTTCGACGGCTCGGAGATCAGCTTCGGCGGGGAGGGCGGAAGCCCCGGCTGGGCCGTCCTGCTGCCGCTCCTGCTGCCGGTGTCCCTGCTCATCGTGCCGATGACGGACCTGCTGCTCGCGGTGGTGCGCCGTACCCGGGCCGGTCGCTCGCCGTTCGCCCCGGACAAGGAGCACCTGCACCACCGGCTGCTGGAGATCGGCCACTCGCAGCGCCGCGCGGTCTTCATCATGTGGCTGTGGGCCGCGCTGATCAGCTTCGGTGCCGTGCTGGTGAGCCTCTACAGCGGCGTCGTGATCGCGGGCGTCATGGTGCTCGCGACGGTCCTCGTGGTCGGCCTGACCTTCCTCCTGCCACGCATGCCCACGCCGCAGCTGAAGGGTGCGCCGCTCGCTGCCGACGACTGAGATTCGGCCGCGGGGGAGACCTTGTGATAGTTTTCACGAGCCTTGGACCGCTGGTCCGGGACCGCCCTTGCACCAGCACAGAACGGCCGCCCACATGACGACCGAGTCGAATGATCGCCCCCGTGACGCGGGGTTGCGCATCCTCGGTGGCGTGATGCTGGTGGCTCTCGGCGCGGCCGTCGTCGTGACGGTGGTCGGCGCCCTGCTGGGCGGGTCGCCCGGAGCTGCAGGAGCGGCCGCCGGCGCCTTCTCCGTCGCCCTCGTCATGGGCTTCGGCACGTACGTCGTGCACGTCGTCGCGAAGGCCGTCCCGGCCCTCTCGCTGATGATGGCCCTGATGACCTACGTGCTCCAGATCGTGATGGTCGGGGCCTTCTTCCTCGTCCTGGTGCGCTCCGGCGACCTGGGCGACTCGGTGGACGGTCCGTGGCTCGTCGCAGGGGTCGTCGTGGCCAGCCTGACGTGGAGCGCGGCGCAGATCTGGCTGTCGAGCCGGGCCCGCATCCCGATGTACGACCTCTCCCGCTCGCAGGTGTCCCAAGGGCAGGAGGCGAGTGAGGGATGAAGATCCACGACTGCTATTCTCGGCCCCGCGATGGCCACGAAGAACTCACCCCACGGTCGCGCCGAGGAACCCTCGTCCACACGCGGTCCAGATCCCTGGAGCGTGGTCGGATACCTGGTCTCCGGCGTGGCGGTCTACGGACTCGCGGGTTGGGGGCTCGACCAGTGGTGGGGCACCAACTTCATGGTGGCCATCGGCATCGTCGTGGGGGCCGGTCTGGGTGTGTACGCGATCCAGAAGGTGTTCGGCGTGAAGCCACCCCCAGCGACGAGACCAAGAACTGACAGTGCGGCAGACACAGGAGACAGCGTGAGTGCGATCGCGATGACCGCGATTCCGACCGAGGGGTTCACCCCTCCGGGTCCGGGCGACTTCAACCTCCCCCGGTCGGCTACACCCAGGAGACCGCGCCGACGTTCGAGTTCCTCGGGCAGACGATGTACCTGGGCGTGACGAAGCCGATGATCCAGCTGGCCCTCTCGGTCGTCCTGATCTTCGCCTTCTTCTACTACGCCTCCCGCAAGCGGGCCATGGTCCCCGGGAAGCTCCAGTACCTCGGTGAGGCGGGCTACGGCATGGTCCGCAACGGGCTCGCCCGGGACAACATCGGCAGCCATGACTTCATGCGCTTCGTGCCGTTCCTGGTGTCGATGTTCTTCTTCATCATCGTCAACAACTACTTCGGCCTGATCCCGATGCTCCAGCTGCCGACCGCGTCGCGCTCCGGCGTGGCCTACGCCCTGGCGATCATCGCCTGGGGTTCTACAACTGGGTCGGCATCACCAAGCACGGCTTCATCGGCTACCTCAAGCACCAGACGGTGCCGGCCGGGGTCAAGGGCCCCGTCCTGGTCCTCCTGATCCCGCTCGAGTTCTTCTCGAACATCGTGGTCCGCCCCGTCACGCTGGCCCTGCGACTCTTCGCCAACATGTTCGCCGGCCACATCCTCCTGCTGCTGTTCGCCCTCGGTGGCGAGTACCTGATCGTGGAGATGGGTGGCCTCAACATCGCCGCCGGCCTGGTCTCGTTCGTGATGTTCCTGCTGATCTGCGTCCTCGAGATGCTGGTCATGGGACTCCAGGCGTACGTCTTCGTCCTGCTGACCTCGATGTACATCGCCGGCGCCCTCGCCGACGAGCACTGATCCACAGACCTGGGTCCGGCCTGCCGGACCTGCTTGTACCAACCGAACACCCCACACATTCCCAGGCCCTTGGGAACTACGAAAGGAAGAAGCCGTGGAAGGCTCTCTCAACATGCTCGGTTACGGCGTCGCGACGATCGGCCCCGGCCTCGCCGTCGGCCTGATCTTCGCCGCCTACATCAACGGCGTGGCTCGCCAGCCGGAGTCGCAGGGTCGCCTCCAGCCGATCGCCATCCTGGGCTTCGCCCTCGCCGAGGCCCTCGCCATCATCGGTATCGCCCTCGCCTTCGTGCTCGGCGCCTGACGCTGCGCCACTGCTGATACCCGACTGATCCCGAACTGAAGGACCTGCCCATGCAGACTGAGGTCACCCGGGCCGCGGCTGGGGACTCAACCCCCTCATCCCGCACCCGATCGAGATCCTCCTCGCGGCGCTCTTCTTCACGATCCTCGTGATCCTGGTGAAGAAGTTCATCGTGCCTGCCTTCGAGCAGACGTTCGCCGAGCGCACGGCTGCCATCGAAGGCGGTCTGGCCGCTGCGGAGACCAAGCAGGCCGAGGCCGACGCCAAGCTCGCCGAGCTCGACCGTCAGCTCTCCGAGGCCCGCCACGAGGCTGCGCGCATCCGCGAGGAGGCACGCGAGCAGGGTGCAGCGATCGTCGTCGAGATGCGCGAGCAGGCCACGGCCGACGCCAACCGCATCGTCGAGGCCGGCAAGGCCCAGATCGAGGCCGAGCGCCAGCAGGCGATCACCTCGCTCCGTGCCGAGGTCGGCGGCCTCGCTGCCGGTCTGGCCGGAAGCATCGTCGGCGAGAGCTTGGACGACGACGCTCGCTCGAGCCGTGTCGTCGAGCGCTTCCTCGCTGAGCTGGAAGGCGCCAACTGATGACCTTTCGTGGTGCTTCTGCCGAGGCGTACGAGGCCCTGACCAGCGCGCTCGAGGGCACGCTGGCCCAGGCCGTTGACGCTGCGCAGGTCGGTGCTGACCTGTTCTCGGTGGCTGAGGTGCTTCGTGACGAGCCGGCCCTTCGCCGTGTCGCGACCGACGTGTCGGTCGACGCGGCGGCGAAGGCTGGCCTCGTCCAGGAGCTCTTCACCGGGAAGGTGTCGGCCCCGGTCGTCTCCTTCCTCGGTGACGCCGTGGTCCGCCGTTGGACCTACCCGCGCGACCTGCCCAGCGCCCTCGAGGAGCTGGGTGTCGTCGCCACGGTCAAGTCTGCCGGTGACGACGCAGCGCGGCTCTCCGCCGAGCTCTTCACCGTCGGCCAGGTCCTCCAGGACAACCCGGACCTCCGTTCGGCGCTGTCCGACCCGGCCCGCGCGACCGAGGACAAGCGTGCGCTGGTCAGCGGCCTGCTCACCGGCAAGGCCCTGCCCGCCACCATCGCCCTGGTCGACCAGGCCCTGACCGGCACGCACCGCACGGTCTCGGTCGCCATCGACAGCTACCAGCACACCGCTGCTGCCGTGAACGGCCGCTCGGTCGCCACCGTGACCGTGGCCAAGCCGCTCGCCGACGCCGACCTGGACCGCATCACCGCGGCCCTGGGGCGCCAGTACGACCGTGAGGTCCAGGTCAACGTCATCGTCGACCCGGCCGTCATCGGTGGCGTCAAGGTCGAGATCGGCCACGAGGTCATCGACGGCACCGTCGCTGCCCGCCTCGACGGCGTACGCCGCAAGCTGGCCGTCTGAGCCTCGCTCAGCAGGGTCAACCCACAAGAACTTCGAGCACACGAAAGTAAGGATGAGGAAATGACGGAGCTTTCGATCCGTCCGGAGGAGATCCGGGACGCGTTGCAGCGCTTCGTGTCGGACTACAAGCCCGAGACTGCTAGCCGCGAAGAGGTCGGCACCGTTGCCGAGGCCGCGGACGGCATCGCCCGTGTCACCGGACTCCCGTCCGTCATGGCCAACGAGCTGCTCGAGTTCGAGGACGGCACGCTGGGCATCGCCCTGAACCTCGACACCCGCGAGATCGGTGTCGTCATCCTGGGTGACTTCGACAAGATCGAAGAGGGCCAGACCGTGCGCCGCACCGGTGAGATCCTCTCGGTCCCCGTCGGCGAGGGCTACCTCGGCCGCGTCGTCGACCCGCTGGGCACCCCGATCGACGGTCTCGGTGAGATCACCGGCATCGAGGGTCGCCGCGCGCTGGAGCTCCAGGCTCCCACCGTCGTGCAGCGCAAGTCGGTGCACGAGCCGCTCGCCACCGGCATCAAGGCCATCGACGCCATGACCCCGGTCGGCCGTGGCCAGCGCCAGCTGATCATCGGTGACCGTGCGACCGGCAAGACGACGATCGCCATCGACACGATCATCAACCAGAAGCAGAACTGGGAGTCGGGCGACCCGTCGAAGCAGGTCCGCTGCATCTACGTCGCCATCGGCCAGAAGGGCTCGACCATCGCCTCCGTGCGTGGCGCCCTCGCCGAGGCCGGCGCCCTGGAGTACACCACCATCGTCGCCTCCCCGGCGTCCGACTCGGCTGGCTTCAAGTACCTGGCGCCCTACACCGGCTCGGCCATCGGCCAGCACTGGATGTACGACGGCAAGCACGTCCTCATCGTGTTCGACGACCTGACCAAGCAGGCCGAGGCCTACCGCGCCGTGTCGCTGCTGCTGCGCCGCCCGCCGGGCCGCGAGGCCTACCCGGGTGACGTCTTCTACCTGCACTCCCGCCTGCTGGAGCGTTGCGCGAAGCTGTCCGACGACATGGGCGCCGGCTCGATGACGGGTCTCCCGATCATCGAGACGAAGGCCAACGACGTCTCGGCCTTCATCCCGACCAACGTCATCTCGATCACGGACGGTCAGATCTTCCTTCAGTCCGACCTCTTCGCCGCCAACCAGCGCCCCGCCATCGACGTGGGTGTCTCGGTGTCGCGCGTCGGTGGTGCCGCGATGACGAAGGCCCTCAAGGCCGTCACCGGCTCGCTCAAGGTCGACCTGGCGCAGTTCCGCGCCATGGAGGCGTTCGCGATGTTCGCCTCCGACCTCGACGCCGCGTCGCGCCAGCAGCTCGACCGTGGCCAGAAGCTGATGGCCCTGCTCAAGCAGCCGCAGTACTCGCCGTACCCGGTCGAGGAGATGACCGTCTCGCTGTGGACCGGCACCACCGGCCGCCTGGACGCCGTCCCCACCGACGACGTGCTGCGCTTCGAGGCCGAGTTCCTCGACTTCCTGCGCCGCTCGCACGCCGGGATCCTCTCCGCGATCCGCGACTCGCTGAAGTTCGAGGACTCCACCGAGGCTGAGCTGGTGAAGGCGTACGACGCCTTCCTCGACCAGTTCGAGACCTCGGAGGGCCACTCGATCAAGGCCGGCCGTGAGGACCACGTCGCCCTTGAGGACGAGGACGTCGAGCAGGAGCAGATCGTCAAGCAGAAGCGGGGCTGACGATGGCCGTATCGCTGCGTGAGTACCGCGCGCGGATCAAGTCGACGGAGTCGATGAAGAAGATCACGCGCGCCATGGAGCTCATTGCTGCGTCTCGCATCATCAAGGCGCAGCAGCGGGCACAGGCGGCAGCGCCGTACGCCCGTGAGCTGACGCGAGCGGTGTCGGCGGTGGCCACGTTCTCCAACGTGGACCACCCGCTGACCACCGAGCCCACGGACGCCAACCGTGCCGCGGTCCTGGTCGTGACCAGCGACCGCGGTCTGGCGGGTGCCTACTCCAGCAACGTTCTCAAGGAGGCCGAGCGCCTCGTCGAGAAGTTGAAGGAGGAGGGCAAGCAGGTCGACCTCTACGTCACCGGACGCAAGGCGGAGGCCTACTTCAAGTTCCGTGACCGCGCGGTCGTGAAGGCATGGACCGGCTTCTCCGACCAGCCCACGTACGACGTGGCTGCTGAGATCGGTGGGACGCTGATCGAGGCCTTCCTCGACGATGACGAGACGGGTGTCGACGAGGTGCACGTGGTCTACACGCGCTTCAAGTCGATGCTGACGCAGGAGCCGCAGGCCGTCCGCCTGCTGCCCCTCGAGGTCGTGGAGGGCACCGAGGCTCCGGCCGAGGGCGAGCTCCTCCCGCTCTACGAGTTCGAGCCCTCGGCAGGTGAGGTCCTCGACGCACTGCTTCCGAAGTACGTCCAGAGCCGCATCTTCTTCGCCCTGCTGCAGGCAGCCGCTTCCGAGCTCGCTGCCCGCCAGAAGGCGATGAAGTCCGCCACGGACAACGCCGACGAGCTCATCAAGAAGTACAAGCGAATCGCCAACCAGGCTCGCCAGGCTGGCATTACCCAGGAAATCAGCGAGATCGTCGGTGGCGTCAACGCCCTCGCCGACGCGAACGCCGGGAGTGAGTGAGAGAAATGACTGCCACTGTTGAAGAGACCCAGGCGACCGGCGCTGCCGGTGGGGTCGGACGCATTTCGCGCGTCATCGGCGCGGTTGTGGACATCGAGTTCCCGACCGACGCGATGCCGGCGATCTACAACGCGCTCGAGGTCGACCGCGAGCTGAACGGCGAGACCGAGACCATCGTGCTCGAGGTCTCCCAGCACATCGGCGACGGCATGGTTCGTGCCATCTCGATGCGCTCGACCGACGGCATGGTCCGTGGAACCCAGGTGCGCGACACCGGTTCCTCGATCTCCGTGCCGGTCGGCGACGTGACGCTGGGCAAGGTGTTCAACGTCATCGGCGAGTGCATGAACCTCGAGGACGGCGAGACCCTCGACGTCCAGGAGCGCTGGGGCATCCACCGCAAGGCTCCGGCCTTCGACCAGCTCGAGTCCAAGACCCAGATGTTCGAGACGGGCATCAAGGTCATCGACCTGCTCACCCCGTACGTGACCGGTGGAAAGATCGGTCTGTTCGGTGGTGCCGGTGTCGGCAAGACCGTCCTCATCCAGGAGATGATCGCCCGTGTGGCCAAGAACCACGGTGGTGTGTCGGTGTTCGCCGGTGTCGGCGAGCGCACCCGTGAGGGCAACGACCTGATCGTCGAGATGCAGGAGGCCGGCGTCTTCGACAAGGTCGCCCTGGTCTTCGGCCAGATGGACGAGCCGCCGGGCACGCGTCTTCGCGTCGCGCTCTCCGCACTCACCATGGCGGAGTACTTCCGCGACGTGCAGAAGCAGGACGTGCTGCTCTTCGTCGACAACATCTTCCGCTTCACGCAGGCCGGTTCCGAGGTCTCCACGCTGCTCGGCCGCATGCCGTCCGCCGTGGGCTACCAGCCGAACCTGGCCGACGAGATGGGTCAGCTGCAGGAGCGCATCACCTCGACGCGTGGTCACTCGATCACGTCGATGCAGGCGATCTACGTCCCCGCCGACGACTACACCGACCCGGCTCCCGCCACGACGTTCGCCCACCTGGACGCCACCACGGAGCTCTCGCGTGACATCGCCTCGCTGGGTATCTACCCGGCCGTGGACCCGCTCACGTCGACGTCGCGCATCCTCGACCCGCAGTACATCGGTCAGGCGCACTACGACTGCGCGATCCGCGTGAAGCAGATCCTGCAGCGCAACAAGGAGCTCCAGGACATCATCGCGATCCTCGGTGTCGACGAGCTGTCGGAGGAGGACAAGACGATCGTCCACCGCGCCCGTCGCATCCAGCGCTTCCTCTCGCAGAACACCTACGTGGCGAAGCAGTTCACCGGCATCGAGGGCTCGACGGTTCCGCTGTCCGAGACCATCGAGGCGTTCAACAAGATCGCCGACGGTGAGTACGACCACGTCGCCGAGCAGGCCTTCTTCATGTGCGGTGGTCTCGACGACGTCGAGGCCAAGTGGGCCGAGATCCAGAAGAACCTCTGATGGCTGGCACGCTGCAGGTGGAGCTCGTCGCCGCCGACCGCCTTGTGTGGTCGGGGGAGGCGAAGATGGTCATCGCCAGGACCACCGAGGGTGACATGGGTGTCCTGCCCGGTCACACCCCGGTCCTGTCGGTCATCATCGAGGGCGTCGTCGACATCCAGACCCCCGAGGGCGAGACCTGGGTGGCGGCGGTCGACGCCGGCTTCCTCTCCGTCTCGAACGACCGGGTCTCGATCCTGTCGGAGCGTGCGGAGATGTCGCACGAGATCGACCTCGAGAAGGCACGTCGCGACCTCGAGCGTGCCCACGCGGCCGGCGAGAACGACGACGCGGCCAGCGAGGCCGTCCGTCGCGCCGAGGCCCGCGTCCGGGCCGTCGAGCGGGCCTCGTGACCGTCTGACACGTAGCATCACCAGGGTGGGCATCCGGGAGACCGGGTGCTCACCCTGTTGCATTTCTGGCCGTGTCGGCAGGGCCGGTGACGGATCGCGCGGGCAGGCATGGTTCCATCGGTCCAACGACGCGGCCCCATGAGGAGGACGGATGCACGACGGCTGGCTCGGAGTGCTGGATGCGTTGGGCATCCTGCTGGTCGTGCTGCTCGTCCTGCTGGCCGGCATGGTCGTCAGCCTCGTGCTGAGGCGCCGTGCCATCTCCCGCGCCGGAGCCACCTTCGAGCTCAGCCACCGGGTCCGCGACCAGCGGCCCGGACACGGCTGGGTGCTCGGGGTCGGGCGCTACACCGGTGAGTCCCTGGAGTGGTTCCGCATCTTCTCGCTCGACCCGCGGCCCAAGCGGGTCTGGAACCGGGACGAGATCGCGTACGAGGCCCGGCGCTCGCCCGAGGGCCCCGAGGAGGGTTCCCTGTACGACGGCCACGTGGTCGTCGTCTGCCGTACCCCCGGCGGTGAGGTCGAGCTCGCGATGAGCGAGTCGTCGCTCATGGGGTTCCAGTCGTGGCTGGAGTCCGGGCCGCCCGGGACCAACTGGGACGCCAAGCCCCTGCGCTGACCCCGGGCGTACTAGTCAGTCGCGCTCGCCGCCGGGCACCCACAGCACGTCGCCGTTCTCGCGGTTGGCGATGCGGGCGAGGATGAAGAGCAGGTCGGAGAGCCTGTTCAGGTAGGTGATGGCGACCTTGTTCATCGTCGCCTCGTGCTCGGCCCACGCCGCCCACGCGGAGCGCTCGGCGCGGCGTACGACCGTGCGGGCGACGTGGAGGTGGGCAGCACCCGGGGTGCCGCCGTTGAGGATGAACGACCGCAGGTTGGGCAGCTCCTCGTTGAACTCGTCGCACCACGCCTCGAGGCGGTCGACGTACTCCTGCTCGATGCGCAGCGGCGGGTACTCGGGCTCCGCGACCACCGGGGTGCAGAAGTCGGCACCCACGTCGAAGAGGTCGTTCTGGATGCGGGTGAGGATGGTGTCGATGCGCCCCTCGAGGGCGCCGCACGCCAGCGCCACGCCGATGGCGGCGTTGGCCTCGTCGACGTCGGCGTACGCAGCGAGACGCAGGTCCGTCTTCGTCGTCTCGCTCATGTCGCCGAGGCGGGTCGTGCCGGCGTCGCCGGTGCGGGTGTAGATGCGGGTGAGGTTGACCATGCACCGAGGGTATCGGGGCCGGCGCACCGGTCGCGCGACCGTCACGACAGTCCCAGGAGTCCCACCACGCACGCTCCTGACCGCCGGGTGACTACCGGCGGGTCACCCTGAGGGGCGTCCGATTATCGGTGCCGCTGTCTCGCCGCCCGGAATATATGTTTGGCCGGACGCAACCCGGTGGGATACCAACGACGTCATAGAGATCGAGGGCACCGCACAACGGGGTGGGGTGCTGGATCGTCTGGAGGCGTCGGGGGACGTCTCCGGGACCGGTGGTCGGGCACCGGGAAAAGGGGTGAGTGGCATGGAGATCTACTCGAACGGGAGCACGCTGCGTCTGGTGGGGGACTTCGATGTCCGCAGCACCGGCGCGGTCCGCGACGCCATCTACGATGCGTTCGCCGAGCAGGACGACGTCGTGGTCGACCTCTCCGAGGTGCGCGCGGTCGACGTCACCGCCCTGCGCGTCCTGGCAGTGGCGACGCACCACGCCGCGCGGCGTGGAGACCACCTGCGGTTGCGCGGGTGTGGCCCCTCGGTGCGGCGCATGCTGCACATCTCACGGCTCATCCGTGCCGTTGAGGTGGAGCGCGTCGCCGTCTCTGCCTGACCGGCGTACGAGCGTCCAGCCGTTGTCGCACGCCGATGTGGGCGCCGTCGGACGCCGGTGTGACGGTCGACGACACGAAGCGTCGTGGAGTGGCATATCCCACTCCGAGACCTCATTCCGGGTGCGGCGCGCTGGGCTTAGCATCGGCACATGACTGAGCCCCTGCCCGCCAAGGACCGCCCGTGGGTGATGCGCACCTACGCCGGCCACTCGACGGCCGCCGCCTCCAACGCGCTCTACCGCAACAACCTCGCGAAGGGTCAGACCGGTCTCTCGGTCGCCTTCGACCTGCCCACGCAGACGGGGTACGACCCGGACTCGCCGCTGAGCCGCGGCGAGGTGGGCAAGGTCGGCGTGCCGGTGCCGCACCTGGGTGAGATGCGTCGACTCTTCGAGGACATCCCGCTGACGGCGATGAACACCTCGATGACGATCAACGCGCCCGCCATGTGGCTGCTGGCGCTCTACCAGGTCACCGCGGAGGAGCAGAACCCCGACCTCGACCCGGCCGAGGTCGCGGCGCAGCTGGCAGGCACGACGCAGAACGACATCATCAAGGAGTACCTCTCGCGAGGTACCTACGTCTTCGGCCCGGAGCACTCGATGCGCCTGACCGCCGACATGATCGCCTACACGGTCAACCAGATCCCCAAGTGGAACCCGATCAACATCTGCAGCTACCACCTGCAGGAGGCCGGGGCCACGCCGGCGCAGGAGCTCGCGTACGCACTCTCCACCGCGATCGCCGTCCTCGACCGCGTCAAGGCGTCGGGCCAGGTCTCCGACGACGACTTCGAGAAGGTCGTCGGCCGCATCTCCTTCTTCGTGAACGCGGGCGTCCGCTTCATCGAGGAGATGTGCAAGATGCGGGCCTTCGTCCAGCTCTGGGACGAGATCACCTCCGAGCGCTACGGCGTCCAGGACCCGAAGATGCGGCGCTTCCGCTACGGGGTCCAGGTCAACTCCCTGGGTCTCACCGAGGCGCAGCCCGAGAACAACGTGCAGCGCATCGTGCTCGAGATGCTCGGCGTCACGCTCTCCAAGAACGCCCGCGCCCGCGCCGTCCAGCTGCCGGCGTGGAACGAGGCCCTCGGCCTGCCGCGTCCGTGGGACCAGCAGTGGTCGCTGCGCCTGCAGCAGGTGCTCGCCTACGAGTCCGACCTGCTGGAGTACGCCGACATCTTCGACGGCAGCCACGTCGTCGAGAAGAAGGTCGCTGAGCTCGTCGCGGCTGCCCGCGCCGAGATGGACAAGGTGCAGGCGATGGGCGGTGCCGTCGCGGCCGTCGAGTCGGGCTACATGAAGTCCGAGCTCGTGGCTGCCCACGCCACCCGTCGGGCCCGCATCGAGGCCGGCGAGGAGATCATCGTCGGCGTCAACAAGTTCGAGTCCACCGAGCAGTCGCCGCTGACGGCAGACCTCGACGGCGCCATCCAGACTGCTGACCCGGAGGCCGAGAAGGCCGCCCTGGCCAGCGTCAAGGCCTGGAAGTCCCAGCGCGACCAGGCCGCCGTCGACCGGGCGCTCGAGCGTCTGGCGGCCGACGCCAAGAGCGACGTGAACCTCATGGAGGCCACGCTGGCCGCGGCCCGTGCGGGTGTGACGACGGGGGAGTGGGCCGGGACCCTGCGCGGCGTCTTCGGCGAGTTCCGCGCCCCGACCGGCGTCTCCGGCGCCGTCGGTGCTGCGGAGGCCGGCGAGGCCCTCACCAAGGTGCGTGAGCGCGTCAAGGCCACCGGCGAGGAGCTCGGCGGACGCCTCCGCTTCCTGGTCGGCAAGCGGGCCTCGACGGCCACAGCAACGGTGCCGAGCAGGTGGCCGTGCGGGCGCGCGACGCTGGTTTCGAGGTCATCTACCAGGGCATCCGCCTCACCCCCGAGCAGATCGTCGCCGCCGCCGTGGCCGAGGACGTGCACTGCGTGGGCCTGTCGATCCTCTCGGGCTCGCACATGGAGCTCGTGCCCACCGTCCTCCAGGGCCTGCGGGACGCCGGCCTCGAGGACCTGCCCGTCATCGTCGGCGGCATCATCCCCGACTCCGACGGCAAGGCGCTCGTCGAGCAGGGTGTGGCAGCCGTCTACACGCCGAAGGACTTCGGCCTGACGGAGATCATGGACGGCGTCGTCGACGTCATCCGCGCGGCCAACGGCCTCGACTGAACCAGGTCCACAGGCAGGGTCCGGCTCCGGCCGACCCTGCCTGTGGCGATTTCGGTCCGCGGAATTCAGGCAAGGCAACCCTTACTTCCCGTGCTACGGTGCTGGCATGGGCAAGGGCAAGAAGAGCAAGGGCGACGTCGCCAAGCTCCCCAAGAAGAAGTGCTGCGAGTCGAAGACCCGCTGCGGTCGCTGCCCCCTGCGCATGCTGAAGGAAGGCACCCTTCCCGAGGGATACACCGTCCACAAGCGCAAGCTGGTGAAGCTCTCCGAGGTGCCTGGCTCCTCGCGCAGGAAGAAGGACAAGGCCGCCTGACCGGAACGGTCCCACCTCCCGGTTCCGGCTTGCGGAACACGCCTCCCCACTTCGGGAGCCCGCCTGTTCCGGCCTGCGGAATCCCGGACTCGATCCGGTAGCGCTGCCGTCGGGGCTGAGATTCGGTCTGGACACGCCACGTTGGCTCGCTACGTTCCCCGAACCACCCAGAAACGGGGGAGTACGAGGAGGCGTTTCCGCGTGAAGAAGACACTGATGGCCGTCGTCGGGGCAGCAGCAGCCGCGCTGGCCGGACTGGGTCCCCTGGCGCCTGCGGCCCAGGCAGTCGACAAGGTCTGCACCAGCTACTCGTCGTCGAGCAGCACCTGCGTCAACACCCAGCGCACGATCGCGGGAACGACGTACAGCACCGACTGGTACCTGCCCAACGTCACCGCGAGCGCCGTGATGGTGCTCAACCACGGCTTCTCGCGCGGGTGCGGCAACCTGCGGGGCACCTCGAGGTCGATCGCCGAGAAGGGCGTGATGGTGCTCTGCGTCAACGGAGACATGACCGCGGGCAACCCCGCGCTCGGCCGGGACCTGGCGGCTGCGCTCGCGGCCGGCACCATCGCCCCGCCCGGCCGTACGCTGCCGCAGCGGATCATCGTCGGCGGTCACTCCGCCGGAGGCCACTTCGCGGGCGTCGTGGGCGCCGAGCTCTCCCGCACCGCGCCGCAGCGCCTGGCGGGCGCGATCCTCTTCCTCCCGACTGCGCGACTTCGGCTCGCACTGGGCCAGGGACCTGGCCACGAACACCCGCACCACTGCGTACTGGTGCACGGACGCCACGGTGGTCAGCACCTGTGGCTCCAAGGTGCGTGACCTGGTCGACCGGACCCTCCCGCTGGCGGCGCCGATCCGCTGAGGGTCCCGGGGTGACGCGGGCCGCTGACGACCCACGGTGGCCCGCGTCGTCCCGCACCGACGACGTGGGCGAAACGGTCAGAAGAGGCGGTGCTCCGCGTCGTCCATGCCACGCAGGGCGTCGTAGTCGACGACCTTGCACTGGATGCCACGGTCCTCGGCCAGCACGCGCGCCTGGGGCTTGATCAGCTGCGCGGCGAAGATGCCGCGGACCGGTCCCTTGGTGGTCAGCAGCGGATCCCGGTTGAGCAGCTCGAGGTAGCGGGTGAGCTGCTCGACGCCGTCGATCTCGCCGCGCCGCTTGATCTCGACAGCGACGGAGAGACCGGAGGAGTCGCGGCACATCAGGTCCACGGGACCGATCGCGGTGGGGAACTCGCGGCGTACCAGGGTGAGGCCCTCGGAGATCGTCGCCGGGTGCTCGGCGAGCAGCTCCTGGAGGTGCTTCTCGACGCCGTCCTTCTGCAGGCCGGGGTCGATGCCGAGGTCGTGCGACGAGTCGTGGTGGATCTCGTCGATCAGGATGCGCAGGGTGTCGTCGGTCTTCGACGTGACGGTCCACTCCGGGCGCCCATCCTCGGAGATGCCTTCCCGCAGGGTGCAGGGCGGCGACATCCAGTTGAGCGGCTTGTAGGACCCTCCGTCGCTGTGCACCAGGACCGAGCCGTCGTTCTTCAGCATCAGGACGCGGGTGGCCATCGGGAGGTGGGCGGACAGGCGTCCGGCGTAGTCGATCTGGCACGTGGCAACGACGAGTCTCACGGCAGGGAATCTACCGGGTGGGACTCAGTTCCGTGCCATCCGAGCCCCTCTTGCGTGAGCCTGCGGGACTCAGTTCCACAGCATTGGGAAGTGCGTTCGTCAATGTGGTGCTCGTCTCGATATATACGCCGCAAGCCTCTTGTTACCGATGGGTAAGGCTGGCATGGTGCGTCCATGACTGAGACCGCTGCTGGCACCGCACAGCTCACGAACGACCTGGTGCTGCCGTACCTGAACCACGCGATCCGCATGTACGCCGAGGGTTACGCCTCGCGTGACGACATCGACGCCGCCATGCGCTTCGGGTGCGGTTACCCCGTGGGTCCGCTCGCCGCCGTCGAGGAGCTCGGCCTGGAGAAGGTTCGCGACCTCCTGGCTGCCCAGTACGCCGTGACCGGCGACGAGCTCCACAAGCCCGCAGCGCTCCTGGAGCAGCGGGTGCAGGAGGGGGCCACCACCCTCGCGGCCGCCGACGGCAGTGAGACCGCTGCCCCGCAGCTGCGCCACGACGTCCGTACCGTCGGTGTCGTCGGCACCGGCACCATGGCCGCCGGCATCGTCGAGGTCTTCGCCAAGGGCGGCTTCGACGTGGTCTTCGTCGGTCGCAGCCAGGAGAAGCTCGACGGCGTCGTCGCCGGGATCACCAAGTCGCTCGACCGCGCGATCTCGAAGGGCAAGCTGACCGAGGAGGCCAAGGCCGAGGTGCTGGGCCGACTCACCGGCGCCACCGAGCGTGAGGCGCTCGCCGAGGTCGACCTGGTGGTCGAGGCCATCGCCGAGGACCTTGCCGTGAAGACCCAGCTCTTCTCCGACCTGGACCGCATCTGCAAGCAGGGTGCGATCCTGGCGACGACCACCTCGTCGCTGCCGATCACCACCCTGGCGCAGACCACCTCGCGCCCCGAGTGGGTCATCGGCATGCACTTCTTCAACCCGGCCCCGGTCATGAAGCTGGTCGAGGTCGTCACCACCGCCTCCACCTCCGCCGAGGTCGACGAGACGACCCGTGCCCTGTGCAGCGTGCTCGGCAAGGTGGCCGTCTCGTGCGGCGACCGTGCCGGCTTCATCGTCAACGCGCTGCTCTTCCCCTACCTCAACGACGCCGTGAAGGCCCTCGAGTCCGGTCGGGCCGACATGGCCACGATCGACGCGGCGATCAAGGAGGACGTGAAGCTGCCCCTCGGTCCCTTCGAGCTCCTCGACGTCGTGGGCAACGACGTCTCACTGGCCATCCAGAAGGAGCTGCACGCCGAGTTCAAGCACGACGGTTTCGCCCCCGCCCCGCTCCTCGAGCAGGTCGTCGCCGAGGGTCGCCTGGGTCGCAAGACCAAGCGCGGCTTCCACGACTACTCCTGAGCACCCACTGACGTCCCGCCCCGGGAGCCCGCTGCGGCTCCCGGGGCGGGATTGCCACGTCCGGGGTCGTCAGCAGCGTGGCGGTCAGCGGGTGTCGGCCACCATGGCGGCGAGCCGGGCACGGGTGTTGATGTCGAGCTTGCGGTAGATGTTCGTCAGGTGGCTGTCGACCGTGCGCGGGGAGACGAAGAGCTCCTGGGCGATCTGGCGGCTCGTGAGCCCGTCGGCGACCCGGTCGGCGATCTCGCGCTCGGCCCGGGTCAAGGCCTCCAGGACGGTGTCCTCCACCTCCGTCTGGTGGTGCGTCACCTTCGCGTGACGCAGCCCTAGGGGAGTCAGTCGCCCAGCCTCCAGCCAGCCCGTCGGCAGGACGCGTGCGGCGAGGGGCCGGCGCCGGGCCAGCAGGCCCCAGGGAGCAGCTCCGTGGTGCTCGCGGACCGCGGCGGCCACGGTGGCCAAGGTACGCCCGTCGCGCAGGTCCTGCGCCTCGGCGACCAGGGCCATCCCGTCCAGTGCGTCCGCGACCCGGAGCGGCATCGGCATCGCCACGGCCTGCTCCAGCGCCGTACGGAAGGTCTGGGCAGCCTGGGTCAGGTCGCCGAGCTCGAGCAGGGAGAAGGCCAGGATGAGTCGTGCGTCGACGGCGTCGCGCCCCAGCTGGCAGCTGTCGGCCAGGGCGACGACGTCGGCAGCGAGCCACTTGGCCTCCGCCGCCTCGCCACTCTCGAGCAGGTCGCGGGCGTCCTGCAGGAGCACCGGCAGCCGGACGGCCCAGGGCAGCGAGGCCCGCTCGGTGGTCGTGATCGGGGCGGACGGGTCGATCTGCCGGAGCAGGGTCTCGGCGAGCAGCTGGATCCGGTCCTCGGCGAGCCCGCGGGCCTCCGCGGCGGCGGTGCGCGCGAAGGCCTGGGCCTCGGCCAACCGACCCTGCTCCAGTGCGGTGCGACCCATCAGTACGCGGGTCGAGAGGCTGACCCAGGCCTCGCTGTCGCCGCTCTGGGAGCGGATGACCTGGCTGGCGAGCGACGTCGCAGCGGAGAACTCCGCACGTGAGACGTGCACGTCGACCAGGGTGCGCATGGCTTGGCGGTTGGCGCCGTGGCCCCGGGCGTCGAGCTCGATCGCACGCCGAGCCTCCGCCTCGGCCCGGGTGAAGTCGCCCGCGTCGAGGTGCATCTCCGCCCGGATGGCGGCCGTACGGGCCAGCTCCAGGGTCGGGTCGGGTGCGAGCTGGGCGTGCTCGTCGGCACGGTCGAGCAGCCACAGACCCTCGTAGGTGCCCCGGACCTCGGAGGCGGCGATGCCGGCGCGGCGGGCCAGCTGGGCGCCGATCGAGGCAGGACCGTCGCCGCTGCGCAGGGCGGCCTCCAGCACCTCGACGGCGTCGCGCGCCCGCCGAGGTGTAGAGGGAGGAGAAGATCCGGTTGGCCAGGGAGTAGCCGAGGTCTCGCGTGGCCGGGTCGGCGCACGCGGTCAGCACGGCCGCCCGCATGGCGGGGAAGTCGGTCAGCCAGACCGCGTCGGCCGCGCCGAAGTTGTCGTCGTCCGGGGCACCGAGTCGGCCCAGCGCTGCAGCCCGGCGTGGCAGCGCTGACGGTCGGTCTCGTCGGCCCGGGTGAGGGCGAAGGCCCGGACCGGGGCGAGCAGGGCGAAACGGCCGTCGGGATGCACTTCGAGGAGGTTGCGCCGCACGAGCTGGGAGGCCAGCTGCCGGGCGGTGGGGAGGTCGACCTCGCAGATCGCGGCCAGCACCTCGATGCTGGCGTGCGAGTCGAGGTGTGCGAGCCGTCGCAGCCCACGCTGCGCCTCGGGCGCGAGCACGTCGTACGAGCCCCGGAACGCCTCGCTCAACGTCGCCTGCGGCGCGACCCCGGCCACGCCGAGCAGCGCGCACTGCACGGCCACCTGCTCGATCAGGAGGGGAAGGCCGCCGGTGGCCCGGAGCAGTCGTCGCACCTCGTCCTCGTGTGCGGTCAGGTCAACCTGGCTGCCGGCCTCCTGCACCCGCTGCACGAAGAGCTGGACGGCTGAGCCCGTCAGGGGGCCGATCGGTCCCGGGACGGGCAGGGGGCCGACCCGGACGACGCGCTCGCCCACCTGGCCGGTCTGCGAGGTGGAGGTGACGACGAGCCGACCCCGGGTGGTGGCCTCCATGACCTCCTGGAAGACGGGCCCCAGGGAGGCGTCGTCGAGCTCGAGGCCGTCGACGACGAGCAGGGCGCCGGAGTCGTCGAGCCCGCGGCCGAGCGCCCCGTGCAGGGTGTCGCCGGGGGCGCGGTCGTACTGGAGGGTGTCGACGCAGGCGGCCAGCACCTCGTCGGCCGAGCTGAGCCCGACGGCGTCGACCCAGACCGCGTCGAGGCTCTGCGTGGCGTGGCGGACCACCAGGGTCTTGCCGCATCCGTGGGGACCGGTGACCGTGACCCAGCGGGCGGTCGCCAGTACGTCGACCAGCCCGTCGAGGAGCCGCTCGCGGCCCGTGCACCGTGAGAACACCCGAGCAATCTATCGCTCCGTGACAGCGCCCACCACGAGACGCGCAGGCTGAAATACGTAGGACTACGGATGCGCGTGACCGACCGGGCGGAGCAGGGTTGTCCCATGCTCGCGCTGGCGGCCCGATCGGGGGACGGGCCGGAGCGCCAGCCACGTGGTGGCAGGTCGTGGTTCTCGGGGGAGACCGCGACCTCCACCTTCTTCGTGGCCGCTCCGGGTGGCTGAGGTGGATTGGACCACCTGCCTACGCTGGACGCATGGAGCTCCTGTTCCCGCTCGTGCTGGTCGCCGTCTTCATCGGGGCCGCCGTGGTGCTGTCCTCCCGGTCCAGGAAGCGGGCGGCTGAGCGCGCCGAGGCGGAGCTGGCACCCGTGCGAGTCCTGGTCGACGAGGACGTCACCGCACTCGGGGTCGAGCTCCAGGAGCTGGACGCCGACGTGGCCGCGCACGCGCTCGACGAAGGGGCGTCCGCCGACTACCAGCGCGCGCTGGACGCGTACGAGGCCGCCAAGCTGGCCGCTGCCCGCCTCAGCGCCCCCGACGAGGTGCGTCACGTCACCGAGATCCTCGAGGACGGCCGCTACGCGATGGCCTGCGTGCGCGCCCGCGTGGCCGGGCTCCCGTTGCCGACCCGACGCCCGCCGTGCTTCTTCGACCCGCGCCACGGGCTGTCGGTGGCCGACGTCGCCTGGGCGCCGCCGGGTGGTGCCCTGCGCGACGTCCCTGCGTGCGCCCTTGACGTCGAGCGGGTGCGCGCCGGCGCCGAACCCCACGTCCGCCAGGTCATGGTGGGCTCCCAGCGGGTGCCGTACTGGCAAGGTGGGCGCGCCTACCAGCCGTACGCCGCTGGCTACTACGGTGCCTTCGCCCCGATGCAGTGGATGTTCATGGGAGCGCTCTTCGCCGGTGGACTCGACGGCTTCGGCGACATGCTGGGTGGCATCGGCGAGGGGATCGGTGACGCCTTCGGCGGCCTGGGTGAGACCATGGGCGACATGTTCGACGGATTCGACGGCTTCGGCGAGTGAGCACAGCCGCCGCCCCCCTGCACACGGTCCAGCTGGGGGAGCAGGGGAGCCCCCTGGTCTTCTGCCACGGCCTCTTCGGCCAAGGGCGCAACTGGACCCAGATCGGCAAGCAGTTCGCCGCGGACCACCGCGTGCTGCTCGTCGACATGCCCAACCACGGCCAGTCGCCGTGGACCGAGCAGGTCGACCTCGTCGCTGACGCCGACCGGCTGGCCGAGCAGCTGCGGCCGTTGGGCCCGGTCGCGCTCGTCGGTCACTCGATGGGCGGCAAGGTGGCGATGCTGACCGCCCTGCGCCACCCCGAGGTCGTCGAGCGGCTCGTGGTCGTGGACATCTCGCCCGTGACCTACCGCCACCTGAACGAGTTCGCGGGCTACATCGACGCGATGAAGGCCATCGACCTGGCGACGCTCGAGCGGCGCGACGAGGCCGACGCGGCGCTGCGGGACGCGGTGCGGTCAGCCGGCGTACGAGGCTTCCTGCTGCAGAACCTGCGCCGCGACAAGGACGGCGCGTGGGGTTGGGTCGCCAACCTCGACGGGTTGCGGGCCCACCTGGCCGACATCGGCGGCTGGCCGGAGGAGTGGAGCGACGGCGTCGCGCCGTACGACGGCCCCGTGCTCTGGATCGCGGGCGCCGACTCGCACTACGTGAAGGAGGAGTACGCCCCCGCGATGGAGGCGCTCTTCCCGCGGGTGCGCAAGGTCAGCATCAAGAACGCCGGGCACTGGGTGCACTCCGAGCGTCCTGACGTCTTCGTCGAGGTGCTCCGGCGCTTCCTCGACGGGCGTCCCGCCGACGCCTGAGGTACTGACCCGCTGACGTAGGCCGGGGGCGTCGGCCACTGCCGAGCCCCGACCCCGAGGTCAGTTGTCGTCCTCCGCGAACCCGGCGACGACGTCGCGCAGGGCGCCGAGCTGGGCGGTGATCGCCTCGCGACGCTTGGCCATTCGGTCGACCTCGGCCCGCAGGGCGGCGAGCTCGCGCTCCGACTCGGCGTGGCCAGCGGCAGCGATGGCCTCGGCCTGCGTCTTGGCCGAGGTGACGATCTGCTGGGCCTCGCGGCGGGCCCGCGAGATCACGGCCTCCGCCTCGGTCTGGGCCTGCTGGCGCTGCGTCGTGGCCTGGGTGGTGGCGGCGCGGGCGCGCTCCTCGGCCGTGGTGGCGCGCTCCTCGGCCTCGGCGACCAGTCGGGCGGTCTCGGCGGTCGCGGAGGAGTGGTGCTCGGCGGCCTCCTTGGCCAGGCGCTCCTTCTCGACGGCCAGCGTGCGGCGGGCCTCCTGGACCTCACGGTCGGCTGCCGCGCGGGCCTGCTCGGCCTCGCGGATCGCGGTGGTGCGCAGGTCCTGCGCCTCCTGCTGGGCGGCCAGACGGAGCTGGTCGGCCTCACGCTTGGCGGAAGCGCGCAGGTCCTCGGCCTCGGCGATCGCCAGGGTGCGCTCCTGCTCGGCGTCGGCCATCACGCGGGCGCGGCTGTCCTCGAGCTCCTTGAGCTGCACCGTGCGCATGTCCTCGGCCTCGCGGGCGGCCTCGGCGCGGATGGCCTTGCCGTCGCGGTGGGCCTGCTCACGGATGTCGTTGGCGTCGCGCTCGGCGGCGGCACGCACGTCGGCGGCCTCGTCCTCGGCCAGGCGCAGCATGGAGGCGGCGCGACCGCCCAGACCTGCGTACGTGGGCTTCTCGGCCTCGGCGAGCAGGGCCTTGGTCTGCTCCAGCTCGCTCTCCATGGCAGCGACCTGCGCCTTGGTGCGCTGGAGCTGGGCCGCCAGCTCGGACTGGCTCGAGGCCAGGCGCGCCAGGTGGCGGTCGACGGCGTCCTTGTCGTAGCCGCCGCGGCGCACCAGCGGCAGGTCGGGCTGACCGGGCTGGACGGGCGCAGCGGTGGCCCCGGGCGTGGCCGGGCGCGCCTGGGTGACGCGCACCGGGGCCGCGACGGCGGGTTGGACCTGGGTCTTCTCCACCTCGCTGGACCGTGGCTGCACGGCGACGCGCTGCGTCTTCTGTTCGTCGGAGCCTTCCTGCGGCTCCGAGTCGAAGATGGACAGGCCCTCGTCGCGGCTCATGTGTGGGAACGCCCTTTCAGTGCTGGTGTGGGTTTCTCGACCCCCCGAAGGACCAGTCTGACTCATGGGAGAAGCGAACACACCCCGGCTCGCTGAACTTCACGTGGATGAAGTCCGGCGCGCCGGGGTGTGTGAGGGAACCGACAGGTTCCGGGTGCTGCGGGGAGGTCTGGCCTCCGGATCAGACCTCGCGGTGCTGACGTGCGGGGCGTCTTGCGGGGCTCGGCTTCGGGACACCTCGCTGGTCATCAGGTCGCAGGCGCTGCGGGGCTCGCCTTCGCCAGACCTCGCTGCGCTCGGCCTGGCTGCGGCTCACTCCTCGGCCTGCTCCAGCTCGGCGTCCCTCCGCCTCACTCCTCAGACCCCGCGGAAGCGGTTGATCTCGTCGATGTGCTTCTCGCGCATCTCGTGGTTCAGCACGCCCAGGCCCGGCTCGGGGGCGAGGCAGAGCACGCCGACCTTGCCCTGGTGCGCGTTCTTGTGCACGTCGAGCGACGCCTGGCCGACCTCGTCGAGGGTGTAGGTCTTCGACAGGGTCGGGTGGATGGCGCCCTTGGCGATGAGGCGGTTGGCCTCCCACGACTCGCGGTAGTTGGCGAAGTGGCTGGAGATGATGCGCTTGAGGTTCATCCACAGGTAGCGGTTGTCGTACTCGTGCATGTAGCCCGTGGTGGAGGCGCAGGTGGTGATCGTGCCGCCCTTGCGGGTCACGAAGACCGAGGCGCCGAAGGTCTCACGACCCGGGTGCTCGAAGACGATGTCGATGTCCTCGCCGCCGGTGAGCTCGCGGATCTTCGCGCCGAAGCGCTTCCACTCCTTCGGGTTCTGCTGGGTGCCGTCCTCGTTCCAGAACTGGTAGTTCTCCTCGGAACGGTTGATGATCAGCTCGGCGCCCATCGAGCGGGCGATCTTGGCCTTCTCCTCGTTGGAGACGACGCAGACCGGGGTCGCGCCACCGTTGATCGCGTACTGCGTGGCGAAGCCGCCGAGGCCGCCCGAGGCGCCCCCAGATGAGGACGTTGTCGCCCTGCTTCATGTTGCCGCCGTTGGCGGAGACGAGCTGGCGGTAGGCGGTCGCGTTGACCAGGCCGGGGGAGGCGGCCTCCTCCCAGGTCAGGTGCTCCGGCTTCGGCATGAGCTGGTTGGCCTTGACCAGGGCGATGTGGGCCAGGCCGCCGAAGTTGGTCTCGAAGCCCCAGATGCGCTGCTCGGTGTCGAGCATCGTGTCGTTGTGACCGTCGGGGCCCTCGAGCTCGACCGAGAGGCAGTGGGCGACGACGCGGTCGCCGGCGTTCCACTTCTGCACGCCCGGGCCGGTGGCCAGGACGACGCCGGAGAGGTCGGAGCCGACCACGTGGTAGGGCAGGTCGTGACGCTTGCCGAGGGCGCCGGTGCGGCCGAGGCGCTCGAGGAAGCCGAAGGTGGAGACGGGCTCGAAGATCGAGGTCCACACGGTGTTGTAGTTGATGGCGGAGGCCATCACGGCGACCAGGGCCTCGCCCGGGCCGATCTCGGGGAGGGCCACGTCGTCGACGCGGAGCGACTTGCGCGGGTCCTTGTCGCGGCTGGCCATGCCCTCGAACATGTTCGCGTCCTCCTTGCGGACGAACGCGGCGCGGTAGTGGTCGGGGATCTCGAGGTTCGAGAAGTCCTCGGCGGTGGCGCTGCCGGACTCGATGGCGTCGAGGATGTTCTGCACGGTGCTCTCCTAGGGAGGATCAAGGGCGTTCCGGTGAAGGTTACGTGTCAGTAACCTTCACGGGAAGGGGTGTGCGGCAGTTCACACGGGCTCGGGCGGACGGGCGGCTGCGGGCGCGACGGCGTACGCCGGGCCCCGCGGCCCGTGCCGCCCGTCCGGACGCGTCAGTGGTGCGCGTCGGCGGCCGGCTCGACGAGCTCGACCAGGACGCCGCCGGCGTCCTTGGGGTGCACGAAGTTGATGCGCGAGTTGGCCGTGCCGCGCTTGGGGGCGTCGTACAGCAGTCGCACGCCGCGCTCGCGGAGGATCGCGCTCACCTCCTCGACGTCGGTGACGCGGTAGGCGAGCTGCTGGAGGCCCGGGCCGGAGCGGTCGAGGAACTTGGCGATCGTGGACTGCTCGTTGAGCGGGGCGAGCAGCTGGATGAAGGAGCCGGACTCGCCGACGGCCACCATGGCCTCGCGCACGCCCTGCTCCTCGTTGGTCTCGGAGTGGGCGACCTCCATGCCGAAGACGTCGCGGTAGAAGGCGATGGCCTCGTCGAGGTCGGGCACGGCGATGCCGACGTGGTCGATCGCGGTGAACAGGTGTGAGGGGATCTGCACAGTCATGCGCACCATGGTCGCCCCCGCCCCCGTGGGCGCGTCATCGGGTCCACATCCGGGACATCGCACCACCCTGTGAGGTCGGGGTCTAGGCTCGTCCCATCTGTTCGGATCCAAGGAGGGCCCACCCATGTCAGGCACCACTTCTGTCATCGTCGCCGGCGCGCGCACCCCGATCGGCCGTCTGCTCGGTGGCCTCAAGGACCAGAGCGCCGCAGACCTCGGTGGCGTCGCCATCGCTGGCGCCCTGGAGAAGGCCGGCGTCTCGGGCGACCAGGTCGAGTACGTGATCATGGGTCAGGTCATCCAGGCCGGCACGGGCCAGATCACCGCCCGCCAGGCCGCCGTCAAGGGTGGCGTCCCGATGAACGTCCCCGCGCTGACCATCAACAAGGTCTGCCTCTCGGGCATCAACGCGATCGCGCTGGCCGACCAGCTGATCCGTGCCGGTGAGCACGAGATCGTGGTCGCCGGCGGCATGGAGTCGATGACCCAGGCCCCCCACCTGCTCCCGAAGTCGCGCGAGGGCTTCAAGTACGGCGACACCGCGCTGGTCGACTCGATGGCCTACGACGCGCTCTACGACCAGTTCACCAGCCAGGCGATGGGCGGCCTCACCGAGGGCTGCAACGCTGCCGGTGCCAACCTGACCCGCGAGGAGCAGGACCAGTTCGCGGCCGAGTCGCACCAGCGCGCCGCCAAGGCCCAGGCCAACGGCCTCTTCGACGACGAGATCGTCCCGGTCGTGATCAAGACCCGCAAGGGCGAGGTCACCGTCTCCCAGGACGAGGGCGTGCGTGGCGACACCACTGCCGAGTCCTTGGGCAAGCTGCGCCCCGCCTTCTCCAAGGAGGGCACCATCACCGCCGGGTCGGCCTCGCAGATCTCCGACGGTGCTGCCGCGGTCGTCGTGATGAGCAAGGCCAAGGCCGAGGAGCTGGGCCTCACCTGGATCGCCGAGATCGGCGCCTCCGGCCAGGTCGCCGGCCCCGACTCCACGCTGCAGATGCAGCCGGCCAACGCGATCAAGAAGGCCGTCGAGAAGGAGGGCATCTCCGTCTCCGACATCGACCTCTTCGAGCTCAACGAGGCGTTCGCGGCCGTCGGCATCGAGTCGGCCCGCGAGCTGGGCGTCTCGTCCGACAAGGTCAACGTCAACGGTGGCGCGATCGCCCTCGGCCACCCGGTCGGCATGTCGGGCGCCCGCATCGTCCTGCACCTGGCCCACGAGCTGAAGCGTCGCGGCGGCGGCATCGGCGCTGCCGCCCTGTGCGGTGGCGGCGGTCAGGGTGACGCCCTGATCATCCGGGTCCCGAAGGCCTGACCGCACCGATGAACGTACGGACCGGGGGCCGACGCCGCGAGGTGTCGGTCCCCGATCTCGTCTCCCGCGCCCGCGAGGGGCAGCACGCGGCGGTCGCGCGGCTGCTCACGCTCGTCGAGGACGCCTCGCCGCTGCTGCACGAGGTGATGACGGCGCTGGCCCCCCACTGGGGCCGGGCGCACGTCGTGGGTCTGACGGGATCTCCCGGGGTTGGCAAGTCGACTTCCACCAACGCCCTGGTCGGCGAGCTGCGGCGACGCGGCCAGCGGGTCGCCGTGCTGGCCGTCGACCCCTCGTCGCCGTTCTCCGGCGGGGCGCTCCTTGGCGACCGCGTACGCATGGGCGACCACACCGGCGACCCCGACGTCTACATCCGCTCCATGGCGTCGCGCGGCCACCTGGGTGGCCTCTCGTGGGCCGCGCCCCAGGCAGTGCGGGTGCTCGACGCCGTCGGCTTCGACACCGTGCTGGTCGAGACCGTGGGCGTGGGCCAGAGCGAGGTCGAGATCGCAGGGCTGGCCGACACCACCGTCGTGCTGCTGGCACCGGGCATGGGTGACGGGATCCAGGCCGCCAAGGCCGGCATCCTCGAGATCGGCGACCTGTACGTCGTCAACAAGGCCGACCGTGACGGCGCCGACGTCGTACGCCGTGACCTGCGCACGATGCTGTCGCACTCCGAGCGCCCCGAGGGGTCGTGGCGCCGGCCCGTGCTCAAGGCGGTCGCCCGCTCCGGTGAGGGGATGCCCGAGGTGGTGGCCAAGCTCGCCGAGCACAAGGAGTGGCTGTCGACGTCCGGCGAGCTCACCCGACGCCGCACCGCGCGGGCGCAGCGGGAGGTCGAGGCGATCGCGCTCGAGACGATGCGCCGTCGCTGGGGCAGCGTGGGGGAGCAGGGCATCCTGGCCGACCTCGCAGGCCGCGTGGTGGCGGGGCGGCTCGACCCGCACACCGCCGCCGACCAGCTGCTCGACCGCTGACGGGTCGTCGGCCGGCGCGCGGCCACGAAATTCTGGGTAGTTCGCGTGGCGCGTGGTGCGCCTGCGCGGTTTGCCGGTCGACGACTGGTACCAATGTCGGGACCTGTGACCTGATCTCGGACGGAGCAAGCGAGCAATGAAGGCCAAGAAGGTGATCCTCATCCTCCTGGTCGGATTCCTCCTCTACTGGATGTTCTCCGACCCGGCAGGCCTGGCCGACTCCGGCGAGTCCCTCTTCTCCAACCTCTGGGAGCTCCTCATCCAGCTCTTCGAGGCGTTGCTCGACTTCTTCTCCGCCCTGGGCTGAGGCGACGATGGCGGCCGGCTGACCATGGGCCTGATCTCCGGGTTCCTCGACCCCGACATCGGCCAGTACCTCCTGCGTGACGAGGGCGAGGTGGTGGTCGACGAGGTGCGCCACCACTGGGCCGCCTACGTGCGCGCGGGGATGGAGTTCGTGCTCGGCGGGCTGGTGCTGCTGGCCGTCCCGTTCGTGCGGGCCGAGATCGGCTGGCTCCCGCTGGTCGTCTGGCTGCTGCTGTGGGGGCACGCCGCCTGGCTGGCCTTGACCGAGCACATGGACCGGTTCGTCATCACGAACATGCGCGTCTTCCGCGTCAAGGGGGTCCTCGACCGGCAGGCCGCCACCATGCCCCTGTCGCGCATCCTCGACATCACCGTGACCAAGCCCTTCGTGGGGCGGGTCCTGGGCTACGGCCACTTCTGCTTCGAGTCGGCCGCCCAGGAGCAGGGCCTGCGCGACATCCGGTTCGTCAGTCGACCCAACGAGCGGGACCAGTCGATCCAGCGCGTCGTGCAGCGCGCTGGCCTGCGTGGCCCCCGCCCCAACTGAGGGGCACCCGCTGGCCTAGCGGCGGACCGTCGCGTGGATGGTCTGGCCGCTGAGGGCGGCCGCGCCGGTGCTGGCCAGGAACATCGCGATGGTGGCGACCTCGTCGGCGTTCACCTCGGGGGTGGTCCGGGGGCGGGTGAGCACCGTGCCGGAGTCGACGGTCACCACGCTGGCGACGAGGCGCTGCTGGCTGGGCACCGCCACCCGGTGGGGCGTGAGGACGGTGTTGACCCGGGCCCCGATGCGCGACCAGGCGCGACCGGCCTGGGCGGTCTGCGCGCGCAGCTCGTTCTCCGCGTCGGCCGAGGTCTGGGTCAGCTCCAGCCACGCGAGCGTCGGACTGGTGTGCACGACGGCGCCGCCGCCCGGGGCCGTGGAGGCACAGATGCGGTGGCGCAGCTGCTGGGTCAGGCGCTGCGGGCCCACGAAGCCGAGGCGGGCCGAGTGGCAGAGGAACTCGCGCTCGTGCTCGTCCATGCTGGAGGAGAGGCGCGCACCAGCCGCGTTGACCAGCACGTCGACGGAGCCGATCTTCTCGACGAAGGACTCGATCGCGTCGGCGCTGGAGAGCTGGAGCTGGTGGTAGTCGAAGCCCGAGAGGTCGGCGTCGTACAGGGACGGAAGGATCTTCGTGCCGGTCACGGACACCCGGGCGCCGGCGGTGCGGAAGGCCTGCGCCATGGCGAGGCCGAGGCCGCGCGTCCCGCCCGTCACCAGGACGTGGCGGCCGGTGAAGTCAAAACCGACGTCGATCACAGTTGTCCCCCCACGGAACTCACGGGCGACAGGTGCTCAGGCTGTCGCGCCGGTCGGGATGCGTCTGCTGGCGGCAGTCAGCAGACCCATCGTTTCTACCACTCCGCGAGCAGGGGAGGGAAGGGCCGTTCCCACATTCCGGCATCGCTGACGGTAAGTGTCTGGACCACTCCACCGGCCATTCACGGGACCACGGGGCGTCACGGTCTCAGTCGGCCGCGGGGAGCGTCAGGACGAAGGTGCTGCCGGTCCCGCCGGGGCCGTCCTCCACGCGCAGCACGCCGCCGTGCCGCTGCACGATGCGGGCACAGATCGCGAGCCCCAGGCCGGTCCCTGAGTAGCCCGGCCGGTCCAGCCGGTAGAGGCTCTCGAAGATCCTGGCGCGCTGGTCGTCGGGGATGCCCAGGCCGTTGTCGGCGACCTCGACGCGCACCCGGCCGTCCCCGTCGAGGAGGCTGCGTACGAGGATCCGGGGTCGCGTGCCGGCGGCCACGTACTTCACCGCGTTGCCGACCAGGTTGTCGAGCAGCTGGTGCAGCAGGACCCGGTCGGCCGCCACCCGGTGCTGGACAGGTCGTCGATGAGGCTGCTCATCCGTGCGGCCGCGGTCCGTACGCGGCGTTCCATCGGCAGGCCGCTGCTCGACGGCACGGCCCCGGCCTCAAGGAACTCGCCCTCGAGGACCTCGCTCCAGCCCTCCACCACGGTGAGCGGGTTCTTGAGGTCGTGGGCGACCTCGCCCGCGAACTCCTGCAACGCGGTGGTGTGGGCGAGCTCCGCGGTGACGTCGGCGAAGGTCAGCAGCACCTCGTCGCCCAGCGGGAGTGCGGTGACGCGGAGCACGGACGTGCGCGTGCCGTCCGGCAGGTGGAGGTCCTCGTCGGTCACGGTGCCGCCGGCGAGCGCCCGACGGTGCGGCTGCTCGTGGGGCGTGAGGGGCGTGCCGTCGCCGCGCGTCAAGCGCCCGAAGCCGAGCTGGTCGGCCGTGACGGGGGGCCTGGGCAGCCTGAGCAGCTGGCGGCCCGCGCGGTTGGCCAGCAGGACACGCTCGTCCCGGTCGATGAGCACCACGCCGCTGCTGCTGGCGGTCATCACCCGGTCCAGGAGCTGGGCACGCTGCTGGGCTCGCTGCTCCGCGGTGCGCAGCTGCGTGCTCAGCAGGGACAGCACCAGTGTCGTGGTGAAGAGCACCACGAAGAAGGTCTGCGTGACGAGCACGGAGACCAGGGCGGAGCCGAGGTCGGAGAAGAGCCCCCGGCCGGCGAGGGTGAAGGCGATCGTCGCCCCGCCCACGGCGCCGGCGCTGCTCGCGGCGGCGACCGGAGGGAAGCGGACGCCGACCCAGGCAGCCGGGACGAAGAGCAGGAACGCGAGGGGGAGGTCGGGGAAGAGCTGCAGCGTCACGGCCGTCAGGCCCAGCGTGAGGAGCAGCAGGGCGACGACCTCGAGGACCCGTCGGGCGGGAAGGGGCCTCCGTCCGGCCACGGCTCCGCTGCGCGGCACCCCGGACGACGCCATCGCCGCCAGCACGAGCTGCCCCGTCGCGGTGAGCGTGAAGACGCCCGTCAGGGTCCGCCACCAGCGCAGCCCGACGGGCCACTCCACCGCTCCGTCGGTCAGCGCCAGCACGGCCGCGGTCGCCGCGTTCTCCGCCAGGGCGACCACCACGGACGCGGCGGCCAGCGAGAGGAACGGAGCGAGGCGTGCGACTGCGGTGGCGGGCGTGCTCCGTGAGGGCGACCACCCGCGTACGAGGAGTCGGAAGAGCCAGGCGGCTGCCGCCGCCACCGCGGCAGCGGCGAGGCTGGGGAGGACATCGCCGCGCGCCGCGGCGACCACGAACGTGCTCAGCGCCAGCGTGGCCAGGTCTCACGGCAGGCTGCGCCGTGAGGCCGTCGAGATCCACAGGGCAGCGACCCCGGCCGCGGGCCAGACCGCCCCGGCGGGCACCTCCGGCAGCCGGGACGTCGAGGCGACCCAGGCCAGGGCCAGGTGGACGGGCGCGAGGACCGCGAGCCGGCCCCCGACCTGCCGCCACGTGCTCGCCTCCGTGAACGCCTGCGCGGCGCGCGCAGGGCCGGTGGAGCGGGTGGTCACCCGTGGAGTATGCGAGAGCGGCGCCGCGCCCGGACGGGCAGGGGGAGGTGCACAGGCCGAGCCTGCGGGCGGGCCGTTGTCGGCATCCGCGACAATGGGCGCCATGAGCCAGCAGCCGTTCTCCCGTCCCGGTGCCTACGACCTCTCCGCGCTGAAGCGTCAGGCTCCTCCCAGCGCTCCCTCCGGCCAGCCCGCCAGCGGTGCGGCGACCGGTGGCGGTGGTGGCGGTGTCGGGGGAGGCACGGCCTACTCGGTGCCGGCCGACGAGCAGAACTTCCAGGCCGTGCTCGAGGCGTCGATGACGGCTCCCGTCCTGCTGGTCTTCTTCTCCGCGGCCCGCATGCCGGAGAGCGCCGACCTGGCCGAGGACATGACGACGCTGGCCGACGAGTTCGAGGGCCGCTTCCTCGTCGCGACCGTCGACGTCGACGCCGTGCCGCAGATCGCCCAGGCCATGCAGATCCCGAGCATCCCGATCGTGGTCGCCGTCGTGGACGGTCGTCCGATGCCGCTCTTCCAGGACGTCGCGCCGATCGACCAGCTGCGCACCGCCCTCACCCAGGTCGCCCAGCAGCTCACCACCCAGGGCATCACCGGGCGCCACCAGCCCCGCAGCACCGTCGTGGCCGACGAGGCGGGCGTCCCCGCGGTCGACCCGCGCTACGCCGCCGCCCAGGACGCGCTCGGCGAGGGCGACATCGACCGCGCCGTGGCCGAGTACCAGAAACTGGTCGACGCCAACCCCGCCGACACCGAGGCGGCGGCCGGGCTCGCGATGGCCAAGTTGCTCCAGCGCACCCGCGGCGTCGACCTGCAGGAGGCCCGCCGCGCTGCCGCGGACGCGCCCGACGACCTCGACGCCCAGATCATGGTGGCCGACCTCGACATGCTGGGCGGCCACGTCGAGGACGCCTTCAACCGTCTGGTCGAGGCCGTACGCCGCACGTCCGGCGACGAGCGTACGAAGGTGCGCGACCACCTCGTCGCGCTCTTCGGCGCCGTCGGCAACGACGACCCGCGCGTGCTGCGCGGGCGCCAGAACCTGGCCTCCGCGCTCTTCTGAGGCACCCTGACGACGCCGAAGGGCGCCGACCCACGCGGGTCGGCGCCCTTCGGCGTCAGAGGGCTCAGCCCTTCATCAGGTGGGCACGTGCCGCCTCGAGGCGCGCGATCGGCACCCGGAAGGGCGAGCACGACACGTAGTCGAGGCCGACCTCGTCGAAGAAGTGGATCGAGTGCGGGTCGCCTCCGTGCTCGCCGCAGACTCCCAGGTGCAGGTCGGGGTTGGCCGCCCGGCCCCGCTCGGCGGCCGTGCGGACGAGCTGGCCGACACCCTCCACGTCCAGGGTTTCGAAGGGGGAGATCCCGAAGACGCCGTGCTCGATGTAGGTCGAGAAGAAGGCGGCCTCGACGTCGTCGCGCGAGAAGCCCCACGTCATCTGGGTGAGGTCGTTGGTGCCGAACGAGAAGAACTGCGCCGAACGGGCGATCTCGTCGGCCGTCAACGCCGCGCGCGGCAGCTCGATCATCGTGCCGACCTTGTAGTCGATCTCCTGGCCGAGGTCGGCCTGGACCTCGTCGGCCACCTGCTCGATCCGGCCACGGATGAGGTCGAGCTCGCGCACCGACCCGACCAGCGGGACCATGATCTCCGGGCGCGGGTCGCCGCCCCGGCGGACGCAGGCAGCCGCTGCCTCGAGGATCGCCCGGGCCTGCATCTCGAAGAGGCCAGGGATGACGATGCCCAGGCGTACGCCGCGCAGGCCCAGCATCGGGTTCTGCTCGTGCAGCCGCTGGACCGCGTCGAGCAGCTTGCGCTCGTGCTTCTTGCGGTGGCCCTTGGTGTCGGCCAGCGCCAGGCTCACCGACAGGTCGGTGATGTCGGGCAGGAACTCGTGCAGCGGCGGGTCGATGAGGCGGATGGTGACCGGCAGGCCGTCCATCGCCGTGAGGATCTCCTCGAAGTCTCCCCGCTGGAGGGGGCCGAGGGCGGCGAGCGCCTCGGTCTGACCAGCAGCGTCCTCCGCCACGATCAGGTCCTCGACCAGCTGGCGCCGGTCGCCGAGGAACATGTGCTCGGTGCGGCACAGGCCGATGCCTTGGGCGCCGAAGCGGCGCGCGCGGGCCGCGTCGTCGGCGGTGTCGGCGTTGGTGCGGACCATGAGACGCCGGGTGCTGTCGGCGTGGGCGACGATGCGGGCCACGGCGTCCACGAGCGGGTCGCCGACGACCTCCTCACCCTCGAAGTGGCGCACCACGGCCGAGGGGGTCACCGGGACGGCGCCGGCGAAGACCTCGCCGGTCGAGCCGTCGATCGAGATGACGTCGCCCTCACGGACCGTGACGCCGCCGCGGACCGTGAACTGGCCGCTCTTGGTGTCGACGTCGAGCGCCTCGGCGCCACAGACGCAGGTGCGGCCCATGCCGCGCGCCACGACGGCGGCGTGCGAGGTCTTGCCGCCACGGCTGGTCAGGATGCCCTGGGCCACGACCATGCCGTGCAGGTCCTCGGGCGAGGTCTCCTTGCGGACGAGGATGACGTCCTCGCCGCGCTCGGCCCACTCGACCGCGGTGCGCCAGTCGAAGACCGCGCGACCGACGGCGGCGCCGGGGGAGGCGTTCATGCCCTTGGCGAGCAGGGTGCGCTCGGCGGTGGCGTCGAAGCGCGGGAACATCAGCGAGGCGAGCTGGGCGCCGGTGACGCGGCGTACGGCCTCGTCCATGTCGATCAGGCCCTCGTCGACCATGTGGATGGCGATCCGGAAGGCCGCCTCGGGGGTGCGCTTGCCCACGCGCGTCTGCAGCATCCAGAGCTTGCCGTCCTCGACGGTGAACTCGATGTCGCACATGTCGCGGTAGTGGTTCTCGAGCGTCGCCATGATCGCGAGTAGCTCGTCGTGCGACTTCCGGTCGACCTGGGCGAAGTCGGCCAGGGACACAGTGTTGCGGATGCCCGCGACGACGTCCTCGCCCTGGGCGTTCTGCAGGTAGTCGCCGTAGACGCCCTGGTCGCCGGAGGCGGGGTCACGAGTGAAGGCGACGCCCGAGCCCGAGGTCATGCCGCCGTTGCCGAAGACCATCGCCTGCACGTTGACGGCGGTGCCGAGGTCCTCGGGGATCCGCTCCTGGCGGCGGTAGAGGACGGCGCGGTCGGTGTTCCACGAGTTGAAGACGGCGTGGATGGCCTGGTCGAGCTGCTGGCGCGGGTCCTGGGGGAAGTCGTGGCCGGTGTGCTCGCGGATGATCGCCTTGAAGGTCTCCACGAGGCCGCGCAGGTCGTCGGCGTCGAGGTCGAGGTCGGCCTCCGTGCCGCGCTCGGTCTTCAGCGCGTCGAGGGCGTCGTGGAAGTGCTCCGACTCCACCCCCATCACGGTGCCGCCGAACATCTGCACGAGGCGGCGGTAGGAGTCGTACGCGAACCGCTCGTCGTTGCTGCGCGCGGCCAGGCCGCGGACCGAGGCGTCGTTGAGGCCGACGTTGAGGACGGTCTCCATCATGCCGGGCATCGAGAACTTCGCGCCGGAGCGCACGCTGACCAGCAGCGGGTCGGCCTCGTCGCCGAGACGGCGTCCCATGGCGGTCTCGAGCGCGGCCAGCTGCTCGGCGATCTCGTCCTGGAGACCCTCGGGGTCACCGCCCTCGGCCAGGTAGGCGCGGCAGGCCTCCGTCGAGATCGTGAACCCCGGTGGGACGGGCAGCCCCAGGTTCGTCATCTCCGCCAGGTTTGCCCCCTTGCCACCCAGGAGGTCCTTCTGGTCCTTGTTGCCGGCCGCGAAGTCAGTCACCCACGTCATGCCCCCAATGAAACCTCAGACAGATTTCGCCGGGAAGGGCTGGGTGAGGTCCTGATGGGGGTTTTCCACCCAGCGGAACAAGGCGTCAGCGGAACAAGGCGTCAGTGGGGGTGGGGTGACGAGGCGGGGCGACCCGACTCGGTGTACGCAGCTCCCGACGGCACGCTCGCGAGCGCGGCTTCGACGCGGCGCGCGGTGAACTCGGCGGCGTTGGCACGCACCTCGTCGAGGGTGCAGAAGCGGACGGCGCGGATCTCCCGCTCCTCCAGCGTCACCCGCTGGGGCAGGTCGACGTCGTGGACGCCGCCGTCGAAGACCAGGCACAACGCGTCGTCCCACCCGCTCCACTCCGGGAGCCAGTCGGTGACCAGGAGGCGCCCGGCCGGGACGTGGATGCCGCACTCCTCGTCGATCTCGCGGGTGACGCCGGTGGCGGGCGACTCGCCGACCTCCAGCACGCCACCGGGGAGGTCCCAGTCGGGCTTGTAGGTGAGCTCGCACATGAGGACCCGGTCGTCCGGGTCGCGCATGAGCATCTGCCCGATCGCGCGCTTGCGGGGGAGGAAGGAGTTGAGCAGCGCCCGGAAGCCGCCCGGCTCGGTGATCGGCGGGTCGGTGGCGAGGCGGGCGTACACGATGCGGTCATGGTGCTGCCCGTCCTCCACGTGGCCGCCGCGCACGATGCCCTCGCGCTGCAGCCCTGCCCAGGTGGCGACGCGCTGGGAGGTCTCGTCGGCCGGGTCGATCCACGCCTCCACACGGCCGTGGTCGTGCAGGCCCCGGGCGACGAGCGCCGCGACGAAGCTGGTCGCCTCGCGGAACCCGCCGTCGACGAGGTCGGCCGGCCACCAGACACGCGCCACCCCCGGGCGCGTGGTGGAGAGGCTGGGCGGAAGGGTCACGCGCTCACGATAGCCACGTGATGGTGGCGGCGGGCCGGACCGCGCGTCAGGTCAGTGACTTCGCCGCGAGGCGGGCCTCGAGGCGCGCCTCCTTGGCGAGGTGGGCAGCCTGCCGCTTGGCGTCGCGTGTTGCGCGGCGGGCGCGCCAGGCCAGGCCCGGACGGCCCTCGGTGTCGACGCTGGCCAGCAGCACACCGCCGAGCAGGCTGGCGTTCTTGGCGGTCTCCGCGATGTTGCGCTGCCGGTGGCGGGGGTCGGCGGAGGAGTCGAGGGGGTTCGCGGCCAGGGCGGTGGGGGCGAGCGAGGCGGCCAGGAGGGCGGCGGAGAGACGCGGCGCCTTGCCGAGGGCGAGTGCACCGGCCGCGCCGATCTGGACGGCGGCGGCAGCCCGCGCGAGCACCGCCGGGTCCTGGGGAGCGGGATGCCCTTGGCCCGGGCGGCCGGGACGACCCGGTCGGCCCAGGCGCGGAGGCCTTCACCGGCGGGACCGGGATCCTTCAGCACCTGGACGCCGGTGGCGAGGAAGGCGCTGCTGAGCAGGGGGCGAGCGATACGACGTGAGATGGCCATGACCTCCCACTACCCCTCGTCGGGGATCGCCACACCCCCGAGCCCCAGAGGCGGTCGGGGCTAGGAACCGCGGCAGGGCCGGGCAGGGCTAGGCTCGCGCCACACGGGCGCCCACGCCGGGTCGCCGCCGACGAGTGCAGGAGAAGTCATGGGTGAGTTCGTCAGTCTCCAGGTCAACGACGGGGTCGGGACCATCCGCCTCGACCGGCCGAAGATGAACGCCCTCGACAAGCAGGTGCAGGAGGAGATCCGCGCCGCAGCCCTCGAGGCGACCGAGCGTGACGACGTCAAGGCGGTGGTGATCTGGGGCGGCGAGCGCGTCTTCGCCGCCGGCGCCGACGTCAAGGAGATGGCCCAGATGTCGCACGCCGACATGGTCAAGCGCTCCGCCGGCCTGCAGTCCTCCCTCGGTGCCCTCACGCGCATCCCCAAGCCGGTCGTCGCCGCGATCAACGGCTACGCCCTGGGCGGCGGGTGCGAGCTCGCGCTCTGCGCCGACGTCCGCTTCGCGGCCGACAACGCGGTCCTGGGCCAGCCCGAGATCCTGCTCGGCATCATCCCGGGCGCGGGTGGCACCCAGCGGCTGACGCGCCTGGTCGGGCCGGCCAAGGCGAAGGACCTGATCTTCACCGGCCGGTTCGTCAAGGCCGACGAGGCGCTGGCCATCGGGCTGGTCGACCGCGTGGTCCCCGCCGACGAGGTCTACACCCAAGCCGTCGAGTGGGCCTCGCAGTTCACCACGGGGGCGACCCTGGCGCTGCGCGCGGCCAAGGAGTCGATCGACCGCGGCATCGAGACCGACCTCGAGACCGGCCTGGAGATCGAGCGTCAGCAGTTCGCGGCGCTCTTCGCCACCGCCGACCGTCAGATCGGCATGGATTCGTTCGTCGAGAACGGTCCGGGCAAGGCCGAGTTCGTCGGCCACTGAGCCGCACGGCACCGTCGAGCCCCGCCGTGGCTGCCCTCTCCCGCCTGCGCACGACGACCGCGTACGTCGTGTGGTGGCTCTGCGTGCTCCTCGCGCTGCTGCTGGCCGGCGCCTGCCTGCTCGTCGCTCTCAAGGCCGACCCCGGGAGTCCCTGGGGCTGGTGGCTGCGTGCCGCCGACGCGGTGACCTTCGGGTGGTTCGCGCGCCCGGACGCCGGTGTCGTGTGGTGGGGCGGACGTACGCGCCACCGTGCTGCGGTGGGGGAGTGCGGCCGGGGCGGTGCTCCTGACGGGCGGCCTCGTGCAGTGGCTGGTGCGGCCTCGCGGCTGAGACGTCGTGCGCCGCGCCCCCGCGCGTGGAGCTTCATGTCGAGACAATTGGCGATGCGCTTCCATTCCTCGACGACTGTGACTACGCTCACCCTTGAAGTTACGCACTGGTAACACGCCGGTGCTCCACGTTTTCCTTGGAGGGAACAGCCTCAATGCGTACCAACATCTTCCGCCGTGCCGTCGTGGCCGGCGCTTCCGCGGCCGTCGCCCTCGTCGGCCTCGGCACCGTCACGTCCACCGCCCAGGCGGCCGACGTCTCGCTCAAGTTCAACTGCTCCGTCTCGATCCTGACGGGCGAGGAGTTCGGCTTCGACGCCGCGGTTGAGGTTCCCGCCACGGCCGAGCAGGGCAAGCCGCTCACCCTCTCCTTCGACGGCACCGTGTCGGCCTCCAACACCGTGCGCCAGTCGGCCTACTACATCCTCAACGCGCGCGCCCTCTCGGGGACCGCGGACATCGACGCCAAGTTCGGCGGCCAGGACCTCCCGCTCGTGGCCCAGGTGGCCCGTACCGAGGTTCCCGGTGGCACCGAGGTGCAGCCGCTGGTGCTGCCCGCCAAGGGGTCGGCCACCTTCACCCCCACTGCCGTGGGCACCCAGACCGTGACCATCGCCGGCTTCAAGGCGAACCTGAAGTCGGAGAAGTCGGACGGCACGA